>NZ_JAVIJF010000014.1:0-200711 GCF_033977145.1 Mesorhizobium montanum
GCTCCGAAGGCATCAGCCTGACCTCGGGCCTGGTGACGCTGACGGCGACGGTGACCGACAATGACGGCGACAAGGCCTCGCAGTCGCTCGACCTCGGCTCCAAGGCCACCTTCCATGACGACGGCCCCTCGATCGCGCTGAGCGGCACGCCGGCGCCGACGCTGAATGTGGATGAGAGCTATCTGACGGCGGCGACCAACGGCGTTGCCGGCTCGGGCACCGGGCCTGCCGGCGCGACCACCGACACGCAGAGCTTTGCCGGCGCCTTCACCGTGGTGCAGGGCGCCGACGGCGCCACCACCAGCTACGGCGTCAGCCTCTCGGGCTCGGCCTCCAACCTGATCGACTCGGCGACCGGCCAGGCAGTCGTGCTAGCGCAGAGCGGCAACACGGTGTCGGGCTATGTGACCGGCCACAGCGGCGATCCGGCCTTCCTGGTGTTCACGCTTTCGGTCAACGCCTCGACCGGCGCGGTGACGCTGACGCAGGACCGCGCGGTGCATGAGAACACCGCCGACAATCCGACCGACAGCTCCGAAGGCATCAGCCTGACCTCGGGCCTGGTGACGCTGACGGCGACGGTGACCGACAATGACGGCGACAAGGCCTCGCAGTCGCTCGACCTCGGCTCCAAGGCCACCTTCCATGACGACGGCCCGGTCTTCACCTCCGTTATGGATGCGGTCGTGGCCAACCAGGCCGGTACCAGCTTCACCGGGCTCTACAACGCGGCTTTCGGCGCCGACGGGCTCGATCACCTGTCGCTCGCGCTTCAGGCGAGTGGGGTATACAGCGGCAGCGCGGTCACTTTCGCCCAGAGCGCCAACTTGGGCGTTACGACCGTTCAGGTTCAAGACGCATCCACGCACGCTGTGATCTTCACTTTCTACTACACCGAGACCCCACAGGCCGACGGCGGCGTGCTGATGCATGCCTATTCGAACTCGGGCGATCCGGCAGGCAGCGCCTTCTTCACGCTCGATCTCAATGCGAATGGCACCTACGATTACACCTTGAACTCGCCGTCGGTGATTACCACGACGACCGTGACCGGGGATTCCGCATTCACGTCTTCCGGCGGCGGACAAAATTCGCTTACCTCGCCGGACGGCCAACTCGTCATCACCGGCGATCTCAACGGCGTTGCGGGGCAGGTCAAGGCTTCCAACGTTGGCATCGCGGTCGGCAGCAGCGGGCAGCAGATGGATCCGCACGAGACGCTGCACCTCAACTTCTCGCAGGATCAGACAACAGTCAGCTTCGTTCTCAACAAGTGGGGCGGGAGCAATGGCAGTGTCGCCGACATCCAGTTCCATGTCCTCGACAATGGCGGCTCCGTCAGGGACTTTGACCTTCAGATTACAAAGCCCTCTACCGACATCTCGATCAAGGTCGTGGAGACCTCGGACAACACTCTTTTGACCACCAATGGGGGCGTGGCATTCAACGCAGCGACCAGCACCTATACGCTGTATGTCAATCACACCTACGACAACATCAACGTCACCTATGACCATCAAGTCAGCGGCAACGCCACCTTCGCTTTCAACAACATTACCTATGGCGAGGTGACGACGATCCACGATCTCACGATGAATTTCGGCCTGTCGGCAACCGATCGCGATGGGGATACCTCCCCACTCACCGATCCGCTGACGATCGCCACAACTTCCTCGCTGACGCTCGACGCGCATAACACAGCGTTTGCTCCAGTCGACGGAAATGACGGCGTCGTGATCGCCGGCGGATCAGGCAACGACACGCTTATCGGTGGTGACGGTAACGACATCCTCTATGGTGGCGCTGGCCTCAACCACATCACCGGCGGCGCGGGCAACGACACATTTGTGATCGATCCATCCAAGCTTACGGTCCATGTGGCCGACGTCATCGCGGACTATACGCCTGGCCAGGACGTTATCGACCTGTCAGAACTGCTTAAATCGCTAGGGGCCAACGCGCCGACTACCGATCAGCAGGTAGGCGACTCGGTCAACGTTACCTTCTCAGGTAGCGCGGCTCACGTGATGGTCGATGACAACGGCACAGCCGCTGGGGCCAATATGGTCGAAGTGGCAACGCTGACGAACGTTGGCGTTGGGTCAACGATCAACATTCTGTATGATCACTCCCATACAGCACATACAGAAACTGTGACTTGACGGCATGACTGACGCGCTGATGAAGGAGCAAACTTGGTAGCGCGGCGATGTAGCGCACGCTCACACTCCCATGCTATGCATCAGCGACGCTTAAACTGGCAATTCGAAGAGGGGCTTACATGAAACATTCCGTGAGATTGCTGGCTTCGGCCGCGGTGCTGCTGCTCGCCGGATCGACGGGCTTCGCCGCCGATATCATCGGCGAGCCGGCGGTGAACTACTGCCGCACCGTCGGCACCTCGGACCTGGTGCTGACCGACAACATGGTCGAGCTCAAGGACCATGTGGTGAAGCTGATGGACGAATCGGTCGCCGTCGCCAACAGCCCGGAATGGATCAACTCGTCGCGCCCCGCTTTCGTCTGGGCCTCGGAAGCCAAGGTCGCCTGCGGCATGGCCTATGGCTACCTCAAGACGAACTACAAGGACGAAGATACGCTCAACAAATGCGAGTGCTTCCACGACCGCATGGTCGAGTACATGAATTGAGCTGACGGGCGAGCGCTGCGCCGGCCGGTTGCGATGAAGGCCATGAAAGCCTGGGCGAAGGCGGACGCCTCCGCGGCGCCGGCTGCCGGCGTAGCGCGGCAAGCTGATTTCCGACGCGAGCGTTGGCGAGCCCTGGCGATCGCTTTCGGGCTCGCCCTGATGCTGTGCGGATGCCAGTCCAAGAGCAGCGCATCGGACGTGCTCGATCCGTCGGCGATCGCGGCACCCGCCGGACAGGCGGGCAGCGCGGCAGCATCCTCCCAGCAGGCAAGCGGCGCGACCCAAGGCGGCGCGACCCCGGGCAGCCCGATCCAGGGCAGCGCAACCGTGGGCAGCCCGACCCAGGGCGGCCCGACCTCGACCGCCGTCGCGCAAGGCAACCTGACGCTCGGCACGGGACCGACCAAGGTGGCCATGCTGCTGCCGCTTTCGGCCCCCGGAAGCACGGGCGAGAACGGCCGCAAAATGTATGACGGCGCGCGGCTTGCGATGGCCGATCTCGGCGACAAGCTGTTGACGCTGACGATTGAGGATACGCGCGGCGACAGCGGCTACGCCAAGGATCTGGCGGTGAAGGCGATCACGTCGGGCACCGCGAAGGTCGTCATCGGACCGTCGGAGCTTGCCGCCACGCAGCACCTTGCCAAGCTCTCCGGCTCGAAGCGGCCGCCGGTGCTGGCGCTGGCCGACAATTTCGCCGGCGGGCCCGGTATCTATTCCGTGCGGCTCAGCGAAGCCGATAGTGCCGCGGCGGGTGCCGCGGCAATTGCCAGCAAGGGCGCCAAGAAATTCGTGCTGATGGTGCCGGCGGGCGCGGACTCGAGCGCTGCCGAATCGCGGGTCGCCAACGCGCTCAGCATCTATGGCGCCGCGCTTGCGGTGACGCTGCCTTATTCGGCGAGCGACGGCGGCGCGAAGGTGGTGTCCGACATGGGCTCGCTGGTCGACGCGCCCGACGCCGTCGTCGTCGTCAGCGGCGACGGCAGCCCGACCGCGGTGCTTGCGGCGCTCAAGGCGAAAGGCATTCCGGGCAAAGCCGTGACGCTGATCGGCACCGACCGCTGGCTCGAGCATCCCATGGATCCGCTCTACGAAGGCGCCTATATCGCGACGCTCGACCAAAGCGAGACCGGGCCGATCGCCGACCGCTTCAAGGCGACCTACAACTATCAGCCCGACGTCAACGTGGCCTACGCCTACGACATGGTGGCGCTGAGCGCGGGCATCGCCAGCTCGGCCGGACCCGACGGCTTCAGCAAGCAGGTGCTGGAGAATGCCAGCGGCTTCCGCGGCTCGACCGGCCTGTTCCGCTTCCGTGCCGACGGCTCGAGCCAGAGGTCGATGCCGTTCTTCAAGGTGGAAAAGGGCCAGCTGAAGCTGGTGGAGAAATCGACGGCGGGGTTTTAGAACAACTTGAGCTCTGGGGGTCTCGTTGGATTTTCTTAGAAAGCTTCTCGTTTTGGCTGCAATTGCCGCGGTGGTGGGAGGCGCGGTAGCCGTCATCGAACGCTTGGTGTTTGTCTCGCCAAAACCAGCCGTGTCCGACGAGCCGCCGCCTGTGTCTGTCATCAAGAAGAAGCCGGTGCGGCAATGGAACCGGCACCTGACATAGCTGCCAAATGAACCGGCAGTCAGCCCTCGCAGCTTTTTGCCTGTACACCGGACCACGGGGTTTCGCAGCTCAACTGGAGGTTTTTGAAGGCTTAAACGGGAAGCCGTTCCGCCGCAGGAGCCCAGAGCGTCAACCTTTGGTTAGTGGAAAAACCGCCGGAGCGGCAAGGGCTTCCCCACGATCGTAAGAGGCGATCTTCCTGACGGCAACAATGGAAGCAACGGCAACCACTGCACCTGCAATCACGTCGATGAGGTGGTGTCCGCCTTCTGGAAGTGTGCTGACAATCATTACGGTATTCAGGCATCCTACAGACCAGAACAACCAGCGGTAGTCTCGAAGCGCATAGACTACCATGATGCCGAGTGCGGTATGATAGGATGGGAAAGTGACGAGACCTTCGGCCCTTGTCACGAGTAGATCAAATGGCGCTCCCGATCGTATCCTCATCAGCTCGGTGAAGTGCCACATTCCCGCTCGTGCCGTGAAATTGCTGAAGTCGATTGGTCTCGGCTGGAAATACGCATAGGCTCCGGCCGCCGGCACAAGCGACATCAAGGTAGCGGTTAGCGCCGACGAAACCGCCAGCAGGGCGATGAACTCGGTAAGACGAGGACGCTTTGCAAAGGCCAGCAAAAGGAGCAGAAGCGGAAGCTGCCGCGCAAGCGCGTGGTAAGCGAAAACGAGCGCCCCTGCCACTAATGGCTGCTTGTTCGTGAGATCGAGAAAGGCTCGCCAGTCGAACCCTATCGTTGCGTCTAGCGCCGCCAATGTTTGGTCCATCAGCGGCCTATCAGTTGCGGAAGCTAGATACATGAACCAGACCGACGCAAAACTCATTGGGACGAAAAGGCAGGCATTTTTGGCGAGCGAGCGGACGGCGGTGGCACTGGCCGCGATTGATCGCCCCACCCGTGACCTGTCTTTTTCGATTCGCCATTCCACCAGCATCATCGCGACAATGATTGCCGCGAGCACCATCATAACTTTGGCCAATTCGAGCCAATTGTCCGAATCGAGAATGATGCTGGAGCGTCGGAAATAGAAGAAGTCCACAACAAAGAAGGCTAGCGTGACAGTTGCTATCGTTGCAGCCAGTCTGAACTCGCTACTGCGCACCGCGACGCCTCAGCTTTGTCAGTTGAGTTGCTCAAGTATTCCGGAACTGGTTGCAACCACCAGAGCGTGATACGTCTGCAAAACTATTGCACAGATCGCCGCCATCGAAATTGGCACGCCGAACGGCACGACACCGTTGCGATCCATATGCTGCACATAATGGCGAAACATCCCTGCCGGCAGCAGGAAGGGATTCTTGACCAAAGCAGCCGTGGCGACCGCGAAGACCAGCAGGAACACGGAAAACACCGCGAGATTGCTCCCGCCCACCAGAAACGGAGTTACGCTCATCAGCTTGACGTCGCCGGCGCCAATCTTGCGCAAAAGCCAGAATGGAAACAACGCAAGGAACAGCGCACCACCACCAAAGGCGCTGATCCCCATCTCCAGCCATGAGTGAGTTTGCAATGCCTGGAATTGCAAAGCTCCAAGGCCGAGGCAGAGCAACAGCAGCACGTCACGGTTCGATATGCGCTGCGTGGAAAAATCTGTCCAGGCGACACGCCCGAGCAGCAAGATCGCCAGCCCCTTGAAGACGAGCGAAGCGGTCAGCAAAACGGTCATGACCGCTCTATGTTCCGGACGCTGGATGACAGCAGCTTGAGATTGTTGGCCACGGTCGGATCATTCGGCGCTAGCTCGTACGCCTTGAGGAAGTTGCTGCGCGCATCCTGCAGCTTGCCGCGCAGCAAATAGGAATAGCCGAGATTGTTGTAGTATTCCGGCGTCGCGCCAAGCAGGCGGTAGGCCCGGCCATAGGCCATGTCAGCCAAATCGAAGCGGCGGATGCGATCGCAGGACGCGGCAAGGCCGAGCCAGGCGACCCCATCATTTGGCGCCAGCCGCGTGGCCTTGTAGAAAAGGGCGCCGGCATTGCCGTAATTTTCGGAACGGAACTGGGTCTTGGCCTCGGTAACCGCCTGATCCGACGCGTAGTAATCGACGTCACTGATCGTTTTCAACCCATCGAAGGTATCGCCAAACGCGGTGTAGTCGCCTTTGGCCGGCTCGTTGGTACGCACGACGCCCGTACTGTTGCCGTCGGTCGACTGGCAACCGGCAAGCATGACCAGCAGCACGCTGGCTGCGGCGAGGCGCATCGGCATTATCATTTTGTGCCCCAAGGAGCCCTCCGACTCAGTTTTAGAAGATAATCATATGACAGATCAGAAGAAAATGCCCTTCATGCGAATGATAACCGGCAGCATGATGATCATCAGTACCACCGGGAAAATGCAAAGGCCAAGCGGGATCGTCATCTTGACGGGCAAGGAGTTGGCACGTTCTTCGGCTTGCAGGATCCGCTGATCTCGCATTTCGGCGCTGTAAACGCGCAGGGCGTCGGTGAGACTGGTGCCCAGCTCTTCCGATTGCCGGAACAGGACCGCCAATGCCTTCGCTTCGTCCAGTCCGATGCGATCGGCGAGCTCACGCAAGGCCTCGCGCAACGGCTTGCCGGCTCGCAATTGCAGATTCATGATCGTGAGCTGGATACCCAGCCATTTGTGCGTGCCCGCCAGTTCCTGGCTTACCCGTTCGACCGCCGCCTCCAGGCTCATGCCGGCATCGGCACAGGTGATCATCATGTCCATGAAATCGGGAAAGGCGCGGCGATAGATCTGCTTCTGCTTATTCTCGAAGCGATCCAGCATGATGCCCGGGATGACGATACAGCCGAGGCCGATCAGGCCCGCGCCCGCAAAGGCGAAGATGCCGGGCAATCGCGCCGGAAGTACCCTCGACAGGAGGGCATACATAAGCAGAAAACCTATGGCGACGGCCCCCAGCCGGCAAAGCGTGTAGATAAGCGGTGCGCTCCCGCCATAAAAACCGGCGCGAAAAAGCTTGGCTTCGAGAGCATCAGGCTCATTGCGCTCCTTCTCCATGGATCTGAAGTAGGCTTCGACCGGCTTTTGCGCCGCGGCCCGGACGAGATGGTCCTGTCCCAGGATCGAGCGGCGATCGACCCGCCCATCGCCGACGAGACTGTCAGTCACCAGCCTGCGCGTCTGCATCGCGGGCAGGAAAACCAGCGCGGCGAACAGAAACAGGGTCACCGCCGCCACGAAGACGGCGAGCGACACCAGAAAGGTCAGGTCGTTCGTGTTCGAAAGCAGGCTCATGGTCGCTCCTAGAAATCGAAAGTGACCATGCGATACATGATGTAGACGCCGATCAAGGCCCAGCTCCCGAATGAGAGGAATGCTGGAAGGATCATCGGGCTGCCCCAGACTTTACCATAGTAAGAGGGCGCCACGAGCATCAGGATCAGAAACATAAAGGCAGGAAACAGCGAGATGATCCATGCCGATACCCGCCCCTCGGCCGAAAGCGCCCTGATCTTCAATCCAAGTTTCCGCCTTTCGCGCAGCACGGATGACAGGTTCGCGAGGATCTCGGTGAGGTTACCGCCTGTCTTGGCCTGGATCGAGAGCGACACCGACAGCAGGTGCAGACCCTCGAAGCCGACCCGCTCCGACAGTTTCCGCACCGCCTGCTCCATGCTTAGCCCGAAGGTGATCTCGTCGGCGACGATGCCGAATTCGGTGCCGAGCGGATCAGGCATTTCGCGGGCGACAAGACCGATTGCGACCGAAGCCGGGTGACCGGCGCGGAGCGAACGGACGATCATGTCGAGCGCATCGGGCAATTGCCTGGCGAACTTCGATATCCGCTTTTTGCAGGCTCGGCGCAGGACAAGCAGCGGCAATGCGAACCCCACTCCCAGGAAGATAAGGAAAGCCGCCGGCGCCGAGAGACCAATCAGGAACCAGAGAACCAGCGCCAGCGCTAAACCGGCGAGAAGGAACGACACCGCGAAGGTTATCGGGTTTCCGGTTATGCCGGACCGGGTGTACAGCCGGTTCAACCAGATAAAGCTGGACGCGAAGTCTCCTGAACCAGTCAGGCCGCGTTCGCGGAGCAGGCTTTGCAGGGTTTGCTCCGCGGGCGCCTCATCGGCGAGACGGCGAAGCCGGTGGTTGACCGCGACACGATGCGAGCGCCGGCGCGTAAGAGAGAGGTAAAATGCCTCACCGGCAAGGATGATGGAGGCGGCCGCAACCACGTAGATGAAATAGAGCAGCGTCTGTCCCGTCAGCATTACATGGCCACCTGCGGATTGAAGGCGTCCTTGGCGAAGTGAAGGCCGAGCGTTGCCGCCTCCGAGGCGAAGCGCGGGCGAACGCCGGTGGCGCGGAATTCGCCGATGATGGCGCCGTCGGCGGCAACGTCGCGCCGGACATAATGATAGATTTCCTGAAGCTGGACGACATTGCCTTCCATGCCGGTGATTTCCGAAATCGAGATCACGCGCCGGCCGCCATCGGAAAGACGCTGCGTCTGCACGATGATGTCGAGGGCGGAGGCGATCTGCGCGCGGATAGAATCGTGCGACATAGGCATTCCGGCCATGCCGACCATCTGCTCCATTCGCGATATGGCATCGCGCGGCGTGTTGGCGTGGATGGTGGTCATCGAGCCTTCGTGACCGGTGTTCATGGCCTGCAGCATGTCGAAGGCTTCCTCGCCGCGAACCTCGCCGACGATGATGCGGTCGGGGCGCATGCGCAGCGCATTCTTCACCAGTTCGCGCTGGCGGATCTCGCCCTTGCCCTCGACATTGGGCGGACGCGTTTCCAGCCGGCCGACATGCGGCTGCTGCAGTTGCAGTTCCGCCGCGTCCTCGATGGTGACCAGACGTTCTTTCGACGGGATGTAGCTCGACAGTGCGTTGAGCAGCGTGGTCTTGCCGCTGCCGGTGCCGCCTGAAACCAGGATCGACTTGCGCGCTTGCACCGCGATGCGCAGCATGTCGATCATCGGCTGGCGGATCGAATTGAACGCCATCAGGCGTTCCAGCGAATAAGGATTCTTCGAGAATTTGCGGATCGACACCAGCGGGCCGTCGATCGAAACGGGCCGCACGGCGATGTTGACGCGCGAGCCGTCGTCGAGGCGCGCATCCGCCATGGGCGAGGATTCATCGACCCGACGGCCGATATTCGACACGATCTTGTTGATGATCCGCAGCAGATGCGCCTCGTCGCGAAAGCGGATCGAGGTTTGCTCGATCATGCCGCGACGCTCTATGAAAACGCGCTCATGCGTGTTGATCATGATATCGGTGATCGAGTCGTCCTTGAGCAGAGGTTCTATAGGACCTAAACCCAGCATCTCGTCAGCCGTGTCGCTCGTCAGCTGATCGAGCTCGCGGGCATTCAGGGGTACATTGCGGCTGCGCACGAACTCGCGCACGATCGGCCGGATCTCATTCAGGATCTCGTCCTTGGACGCGCTTTCCAGCGCCGTCAGGTTGAAACGGTCGATGAGATGGCGGTGCAGTTCGACCTTGAGAGTCAGGAAATCATCGCCCTGTGGCTCTGCTTCCGCCGCGGGTGCAGCAGCGGCCGCTCCATTCGGCGCAACAGCGACGACCGGCGCCAGCGGCGTCTTCTGTTCGTTCGGCCCTTTGATGAAGCGACCCAACATGCCGCTTACCCCCTTATATTTTCCCCAGATGGAAACTAAGCGTTAACCACGAGGGGCACAAGCGGCCTGCAAGCCACACAGTGTATATTACTTGCGACATAGTTAAGAGATGAGGTATCGGGAAATCGTTTTATTTCTCCTTACGCTTGGTACACAGACTAAAGTCCTACGACCTTTGTCCTTGCATAGGGCAGAATTGGTCCGCTAAGCCATTAGATATAATGAGATATGTATTGTTTCTAATGTGGCGGTAGCGGGGTCAGGCTGCGGCGGAAATGTGAACGAATGGTTAAGACCACTTGAAAAGTGAGGCGAATCAAGCTGTTGTGGAAATTCAAAAAGCGTTTGAACGAGTATTGAAAGGTTAAGGGACTGTTAATCCGTTTGACTCGGCTTTTTCACGCGACCTAGGATTGAACGTGACGGGGGATGCTTGGGTATGGGGTTCATCCTTGGCTCTGTCTCGTCGGGTTCAAACCTCCAAAGGGAGAAATTGACATGAAAAAGCTCATGACGATGGCCCGGCAGTTCCGCGACGACGATAACGGCGCTGCTATGGTCGAATATTCGATTCTGATCGGTATCATCACCGCGGCGGTGATCACGTTCATCATCGCCGTCGGTGTCTATGTCACCAATGCTTGGAGCACACTGTGCACCAATCTGGCGACCGACCCGAACAACGGCCAAGGCATGGCCTGCTAAGCTAGAAATGGCCAGGCCCGGGGTCGATCCTTGGGCCTGGCCGAACTGATATTGCAATCTCGGGCCAAGCCCGAGATTGCAAGCGCTAAGGCGGGTCCAAGGGGTTTGGGAAAATGCGCGCCAATACACTCATCATGATCGTGCTCGCCGGTATATTCGGCGTTTTGGCGGTCGTACTTGTCAACATCTGGCTGGCGGGGCAGCGAAACGCTCTGGCCAATGGCGTACAGGCCAGCTCGGTCGTGGTCGCGGCGGTGCCTTTGAAATTCGGAGACGCGCTGACCGCCGACAAATTACGCGAAATTGCATGGCCGGCCGGAGCGATGCCGGCAGGCGCCTTCAAGACGGTCAAGGAGGCTATGGCCGGCAACGGCGCGCGCCAGGCGCTGCAGTCCATCAGCGCCAACGAACCTGTTCTCGCTGCGAAGATCACCGGCCCGGGACAGCGCGCCACGCTTTCGGCCGTTCTTGACGAGGGCATGAAAGCCGTTTCCATCAGGGTCAATGACGTGCTCGGCGTCGCGGGATTTGTTTTCCCCGGCGACAGGGTCGACGTGCTTCTGACCCGGAACGTTCGTAGTGAGGACGGCGCCGACAAGAGTTTCGTCGATGTGCTGCTGCAAAGCGTCAAGGTGCTTGCCGTCGACCAGGTCGCCGATGCGACCAAGGACAATCCGACGGTCGTCAAAGCGGTAACCGTGGAGGTGAGCACGAAAGATGCGCAGAAGCTCACATTGGCCGCGGGCGCTGGCCAGTTGTCACTGGCGTTGCGCCAGGCCGCCGGCAGCAAGGGCGAGATGAATGAGAGGGTCACTCTGGCGGACCTGACGGGCGACACGCCGGACGACGTCGCCAAGCGCCAGGCCGAGCTCGACAGGCAGGCTGCCGAGGAGGCCGCCCGCAAGCAAGCCGACGAGAAAATCGATGGCTTGGCCAAGGCGGTGGATCGGGTCGGCAGCCAGCTAGACCAGATGAGCAAGGCAAAGCCGGTTACGGTCGTGGCCGCCGCGCCCCAGCAGCAGGTTAAGGAAGTAATCAAATACGTCCAGCCGGAACCGCCTAAGCAGGCGACGGTCGGCGTGTTCCGTGGTATCAAGCTGGAAACATATGAAGTGCCGCGACAAGACTGACGAGGGTCGGCGCGGCGGAGCTGCCATCGGCAGCAAGCGGGGAGACGGGGAATGAAGGGGATTTGGATAAGGATGGCGGCGGCCGCGCTATCCTTTGTGGGTGTATCGGCGATCTCCGGCCCTCCGGCCGCGGCGGCTGACCGCTTCGTCGACGTGTCGAGTCCGTCGCTCCACCGTGTCTTCGTGCCCGTCTCTCAATCGGCCACGATCCAGGTGAACGCTACCTTGGGCGACATCGTCGTCGGCGACGAGAAGATCGCCGACGCGCAACCGATGACCGACAAGACGCTCTACATCATCGGCAAGAGCGTCGGCACCACCACCGTCAATCTGTTTTCCGAAGACAAGCGTTCGCTGGGCACCATCCAGATCGAGGTCGGCCAGGATGTCAGCGACATGGCGGTGGCCATTCGCCAGGTGGCACCAAAGGCGCGCATCGAGATCGGTTCGATCAATGGCAAGGTCAGGCTTTCCGGCCACGTGAAGGACGCCGCGACCCTGGCATCCATCGTGGAAGTCACCCAGCAATATGGTCCCGACGCCATCATCAACGCCGTGACGATCGACGACAGCGAGCAGGTTAATCTGTCGGTGCGCATTCTCGAGGCCAAGCGCAATGCGGGCCGTGATCTTGGGGTGTCGTTCAGAAGCACGAATAGCCGCGGCACGACTCGAACCGGTACGGGCGATGCGGCAGTCGATAAGGACAATAAGGTGCTCGGCCCGGGAGATATCCTCTCCGGCCTTTTGTCGAACACCACCCCATTTGCAGCGCTGATAACGAGGGTAATTGACAACAACCTCAAGGTCGATCTGATCATCGAGGCGTTGGAGGCAAAGGGCGTCGTGCGCACGCTGGCCGAACCGAACCTCACCACGGTTTCCGGCGAGACGGCCAGCTTCAATGCGGGCGGCGAGGTGCCGGTGCGCAGCGTCAACGCCCAAGGCGAGGTCGAGATCGTCTTCAAACAGTTCGGCGTCAATTTGAACTTCACGCCGGTGGTGCTGGACGACGGCAAGATCCACATCAAGCTGGCGCCGGAAGTGAGCGACCTGACCGGCTTCACCGCCGCCGGCGATCCGATCTTCACCAACCGCAAACTGTCGACGGTGGTCGACCTGCGCGACGGCCAGAGTTTCGCCGTGGGCGGTCTGCTTTCGAGCAAGAACACCATACAGCAAGACCAGGTGCCATGGCTTGGCCAGGTGCCGATCGTCGGCGTGTTGTTCCGCAATTCGAGCACGCAGAAGGAAGAGACCGAACTGGTGGTCATCGTCACCCCGCATCTCGTGCGGCCGGTGAGGCCCGGCGAGCAGCTGGCGACGCCATTCGACAAGACGAAGCCCGCCAACGACCCGGAGCTCATGCTGCTCGGCCAGCTCGAAGTCAACAAGGACATGATCCGCATGTACGAGCATGGCGAAGGCGTCACCGGCCCTTACGGCCACATGCTGGATGTGAAATCGAAGGACAAGCTGGTCTATGTCAAGAAGTAAGCTCCTGCTCATCCTTCTCGGCAACAGCTTGCTCGCGGGCTGCGCAGCCGACTATCTGAACAATTACGACACGATGACGCTGGCGGCGGGCGATTCGCAGAAGACCAATCAGCTGCTGCAGACGGTCGACCCGTATAATCCGGCTTCGAACAACACGAAGATCGAAGGCGACGGCGCACGGTCCGTCGCCGTCGTCCAGAAATACAAGCTTCCGCCAAGCACAACCGCGCCGGCGACGAACATGACGGTCAATGTCGGCCCGTCGGGCGCGACCAACGGAGTGAAGTGAACAGAGGATGCGGTGCGTCGGGCGCGCGAGGACGCCTGGCACGAATGGAACAGAGAGTAGATCATGTTGAGGACCATTCGTGAATTCTGGGACGATCAGCGCGGCATAGCGATGATCCTCGTCGCCATCATGCTGCCGGTGATCGTTGGCTTTGCATTACTGGCCATCGACATGAGTCGGGCCAACAACCTGCACAATGATCTCCAGAAGGCGACGGACGCATTTGCCTTGGCTGGCGCGGCCGAATTGGACGGGTCAACCGGCTCCTGGGCGCGAGCCGAACGCGCCATGGCAACGCTGGTCCACAATGAAAGCAATTTCTCGACTTCGGGCAGGTTCACTCTGGCAGCCGGACAGCCGGGAGGCACGGCGAACTGCAACAGCGCCGGAAACATTTCCTGGTGTTTTCTGAAGGCGATCCCGGCGGCGGACAGCACCCAGATAACGGCCGCCAACCTGGCAACCTATCTGGCCGATGCCGACCCAGCAATTGGACAACTGGAAACGCAGTTTATCCAGGTAACGGTCGCTCCCAATGGCTTTGATGCGATATTCCCGGCATCATTCATTTCAGGCAACGCAGCAGACAATAGCTTTACCGTCGGAGCAGTCGCCGTCGCGGGCTTCGTCTCGGGCGTCTGCGATTTCACGCCGGTCTTCATCTGCAACCCCTATGAGATGGATGCGAACGGAACGAATACCGCCGGTGGATACACATTGAAACAGGCTGTTTCCGACCCGGCCGTTCGTCGTCGATTGATCGAACTGAGGAAGGTCGGAAATGGGGCTGCTGCCGGCCCGGGCAATTTCGGCTTCCTCGAGCCTCCCGCCGGCGTGGGGAATGGCGCTCAGGCCCTCGCAGAGACGATCGCGACGTCTAAGCCGATCGGCTGCTACGAATCCGGCCATGTCTCGACCAAGACCGGGCAGAACGCGGGACCGGTGCAGGATGCTTTCAACGTTCGCTTCGGGATCAGGGCAACGGGCGGCGGCTTCAATAGTGCCGTATACGGGCCGGCCTCGAATGTACGGAAGGGGGCAGTGCCCAGCAGCAAGGGCAACCAGTGCCCTCAATTTAACCAGTTGACCTTTAATGGTCCTGGCAACATGGGGCTGCCCAGAGATGCCACAACGCCGTACATGAACGGACGGATGGGCGATGGCAATTGGAATCTCTCTGGCTATTGGAGCACCAATTTCAGCTCCGCCTCCCATCCCTCTTCCTGGGATACGACCAAGCCGAGCCGCTATGACGTTTACAAATACGAGATAGCACAAGGTCTGGTGGGGACGGCCTCGACCGGGGGCGAAGTCGGCACGCCGGCTAACGCGTGTCAGCCGCCGGTCACGTCCGTCGACCGCCGTCTTCTCTATGGCGCCATCCTGAATTGCAACGCACTTGAAGCGGCGGGCAACGACCTGTCTGGACACAGCACCAATCTGCCAGTCGAAGCCTTCGGCAGCTTCTTCCTAACGGAGCCAGTCCCGTCTGCCTCAGACGACGCTTCGGTCATGGTGGAACTGGTGGACGTGACCGGGGCCAATGGCCAAGGGACACTCAATAGTTTCGTGCGCGATGAAGCGCAGCTTTACCGGTGATGGCCATGATCATGAGGCTGTACCGCCAACTTAAGCGATTTCGACACGAAGATCGCGGTACGTCGCTCGTCGAAATGGCCTTCATTGCGCCATTGATGCTGAGCTTGTCGGCAGGTGTGTTCGAATTCGGCAACTTGATCCACGACAAGCTGCTGATGGAGGCCGGCCTGTCCGACGCGTCCCGTTTTGCCGCGCGCTGCAACAGTCAACTCTATACCAATGCCGGACTTGCGGCGATCAATTGCTCGGACATCGCCACGAACATCGCAGTGTATGGCAATACAGCGGGGACGGGCAGCGCGCGCATCACGGGCTGGCAGAAATCTGATGTGACGGTGACGATTGGTGACACCGGCTCTTGTCACGACGCGGTGGTTGCCGGTGTGACCGAATATCGGTCTACCACTGCGCAAGTCTGCATTGTCAGGGCCGCAGGCACTCTAGTCTACAACGGGATCGGAATGCTCTCGTTGCTTAATATCGGCCCGATCACGCTGAATGGCTTTCATGAGGAGCGGTTGATCCGGTTCTGACGATGATGAGGCGCTTCGCAAAATCAGAGCACGGCGCGGCCATGGTCGAGACGACCATCGTCGCTCCTTTGCTCTTTGCGCTGACACTCGGATTCGTCGATTTCGGTTACGCTCTCTACCAATGGAACGCAGCGACCAAGGCTGTTCAGGTCGGTGCTCGGTTAGCCTCCATATCCGATCCAATTGCCCCGCAAATTGCAACAGCCGGCCCTACGGCAACGCCGGGAAATCCGGTGCCTGCAGGATCCTTCGCCTACATCTGCAACGGAGCTACTTCGACCTGCACGTGCACGGGAGCATATTGCGTCGCTGGCGTATGGACAGCAGCAAATTTCAATAGGATTTATGCTGGCGACGACGGAATATGCGGCCCTGTGGCCGGCAGTCGCCCCGGCATGTGCGACTTTTTCCCGTTGCTGCAACCAGCCAATGTGGTCGTCCGCTACACCGCCACCGGCCTCGGCTACCAGACGCGCGCGACCGGCGCTGTGCCGACGATCACGGTCAGCCTGCAGAACGTGAACTTCCAGTTCTTCTTCCTGGGCGGATTGCTCGGGTTCGGCAATATGGCCATGCCCTCCATGCTGAGTACTGTAACGGGTGAAGATTTAAAGAGTACATCGCCATGAACGCCATCGACACCAGGGTCCTCCCCACAAAACGCAAGCAGGTGGCGCTGTTTTCGTCCGATGCGAATTTCAAGCGCGACGTCACGACAAGGCTCGACGCGCTGGCGATCTATGACGTCAAGATCTCGGAAGCGGCGGAGTTCCTGAAGGGGCCGCCTGTCGACAGCCGCCCCGGCATCATCATACTCGATCTCGGCAATGGCGAACTGCTCGGCAATCCGGCGATCGTCGCAGCGCGCGCGGCCTGGGCCTCGGTGCCGCTGATCGCGATCTCCGACGAGCTCACCTCCGAACAAACGCGCGTTCTGGTGCGCATGAATGCGTCGGACTGGCTGCACAAGCCGCTCGACGCCAAGGAGCTGCTCAACGCCGTCACCTTCCATGACACCGGCAGCCAGGGCACCAAAAGCCGCATCGTCACCTTCATCGCCGCGAGCGGCGGCGCCGGCGCCACCACGCTGGCGATCTCGGCGGCGGAGCACCTCGCCTCGAAGTCGGCCGAGCGGGCGGGCTCGACCTGCCTCGTCGACCTCGATTTCCAGAGCGCCAATTGCGGCGCCTATCTCAACCAGTTCAACCAGTTCGACCTCTCCGGCATCATCGGCCAGCCGGACCGGCTCGACGTCGAGCTCATGGACGTCATCAAATTGTCGCGGCCATCCGGCCTCACGCTCTATTCCTTCGAGCGGCCGCAACTGCCTTTCGAGCCGCACGGTTCCGACTTCGTCTTCCGGCTGCTCGACCTCGTCGCCTACCGCTTCGACGACATCGTCATCGACCTGCCCAACATCGAGACGCCATGGCACGATTCGGTGCTGCGCACGAGCGACGAGATCTTCATCGTCTTCGAGCTCAACGTCGCCTCGCTCAGGCAAGGCAAGCGGCTCTACAAGAAGATCCGCGAATTGCGCGGCAACAAGGTCAGCATCACGCTGGTCGCCAACAAGCACAAGCGCAAATGGTTCGGCAACCATTTCTCGCGCAGCGAGCTGGAGAAGATCTTCAAGGCGCCGAACATCAAGTCGCTGGCGCTGGACAACGCGCTTTTGGCCGACGCGCTGAACCGCGCCATCCTGCCTTCCGAGGTGGACGGACGCGCGCGCTTCAACAAAGACCTCAAGCGCATGTTCAAGGAACGGCTGGACAATGCCCAGCGCTAGCCTTCGTATAGCCAGGCGTCTTGCCGCCGCCGGCCTGATCGGCATCGCGCTGGCGTCGGCCTGCGACGTGGCGATGGGCGGATCGGGCCTGCCGCCGCTGCCCGCCATGGGCCCCAGCCTGCGCAAGACGGTCGCCTTCCAGACCGGCGAGCAGCCCGGCACGATCATCATCCGCAAGACCGAGAAGGCACTCTATCTGGTGACCGGCCAGGGCCAGGCGCTGCGCTACCAGATCAGCGTCGGCCGCGACGGCTTCGGCTGGACCGGAACGGTCAAGGTAGCCTCCAAGACCGAGTGGCCGCAATGGCGCCCGCCCAAGGAAATGCGCGCGCGCCGGCCGGAGCTGCCGGCGATGGTGCCGGCCGGTCCCTACAATCCGCTCGGCGCCAGGGCGCTGTATCTCGCGCGCGACGGGCGCGACACGCTCTATCGCATCCATGGCACCAACGATCCCAGGGGCGTCGGTTTCGACGGCACGTCGGGATGTTTCCGGCTGACGAACACCGATGTGATCGATCTCTTCAAGCGCGTCGCGGTGGGCGCAAAGGTGGTGGTTGAATGACGATGATCAGCGAGCCGGACGTTCCGGCAATCGAGCTTGGCGAACGGGAAAAAGCCCCGGGCAGGCCGAGCCGGGCCAGGCTCATCGGTGCCGTCGCGGCAGGTGCGGCGCTCGTCACCGCCGTCAACGTGACCGCCGCCGTCTATCTCTATCGCGGCGTCAACGACCTCAAGACGATGGAGGCGCGGTTGGAACAGCTCGGCCAGTTCGAGCAGCGGATCGGCGCCCGCATCGACACCGTGAACAACGGTTTCCAGAGCCGGTTCGAGTCGCTGGACCGCCAGCTGCAGGCGAGTTTCGGCCGGATCAACGGCAATATCGCCAAACTGGAGCAAGGCCAGCCCGTTGCCGCCAGCGAGCCGGCGCCGCCCAGCGCGCCCGAGCCGACGATGACAGACAATACCACGGTGGCGGATGCGTCCGCTGCCGACGAAAGCGGCGCCGATCCCACTGATGCGCAGCGCTCGTTCAAGAGGAAGGTCGCGCCTCCGGGCCCCAATCCGTCCTACCAGCGCATCCAGCAGCCCGACGGCAAGGTCTATTACAAGAAGATCAACTGATCACGCAGGTTGTCGCCGCTGCTTGAACCAGGACCATTACAGATCGCGCTGCAGCGCCAGGATGCGCACCGTGCGAGCCTCGGCACGCGCCTTGGCCTCGCGCAGGAAGGCCACATGGCAGTATGCGCAGGCCGCGAGACCTAGGCACAGCACCAGGCTGTTCTTGGCGCTGAAGTCGAGCATCAGCGAAAAGTGCAAGCCGTTCGGTATGGTGAAGGCCGCAATGGTGCTCGCCGTTTCGGCATGGCTGCTCAGCGCGATCATCTTGCCGGCAAAAAGCAGGGCGGCATGATTGGCAAGGAAAAACCCGGCTGACCTTTTTGCCTGGCAAATCATCCAGCAGGCACCCGCCGCGAAGGCAATGATGGCCGCGTCGAGGGCCATCGACCCGCCGAGATAGGCGTGCACCTGCTGCCAGAACATGGTCGAGAACGGCCGCAGCTCGAGCCAGGCATGCCATGCGGCCGGGCTGGCCGGATAGAAGCCGAGAAGCATCGCCGCCACTCGCTCCGCCGCCAGCAGAAGCAGCATCAGGGCCGGAAAGGCAAAAAGCAGGATCGGCTTGCGCATCATGTCATCCCCTCGACATCCGATGGCCGATTCTAAGCCGCATTGGTTGCGCGAGACTTAACGCAACGCCTTGCTTTTCAAGGAATGTCGCTCGCGTCTAATGTATGATCCGGTTCAACGATCGGGGGTGGCGCCGTGTTGACAGTATCCAGCGGGTTAGGCTCGAGCGGCACCGCCGGCAATCGGCGCGACCCCGCGATGATCCGCGTGTGAGCCAGGCGAAACCGCCTGGCCGTCCGCTGCTGGCGCCGGCGCTCGGCGGTCTCGGGCTCATCGCCGGCATGTTGCTGATCGCCGAGGGCGGGCGCTGGCTGCCGCCCGGTCGGCCTTCGATCACACAGGTCCAAGGCACCGGTGATCTGAAGCCTGCCTCCATTACCCCGGTTCAAGACACGCGGCCAGGCCAGCCGGCGCGCAAGATCGCCGAGCATCTCATTGCGCCGCCGCCGCTCGACCCATCCGGGATCGAGCGCATCGAGCCGCGCCCTCCGCTCGGCGAACTGGGGCTCGCACCGATGCCGAAGACGCCGATGCCGCAGGATTGGCGCGGGACGTTGCTTTTCCGTCCGGTCGCGACTTCCTCGACGGTCTTCGAAGCCATGGGACGCACGGTCGCCATCAGCGGGACGGTCGACATAGATCCCGGCAGGACCTGTTCGTTCGACAACGCCGCCTGGCCCTGCGGCCAGCGCGCCCGCGCCGCCTTCAACGCCCGGCTGCGCGGCCGGGCGCTGAAATGCCTGCTGCCGCCGGATGCCGATCGCTTCACCATCGCCGCGCCCTGCATGCTCGGCAAGCAGGATGTCGGCGCCTGGCTGGTTTCCAACGGCTGGGCGATGGCTGCTCCCACCGGCATTTACGGCAAGGCGGAAGCGGTGGCGAGAGACGCCAGGATGGGCATTTTCGGGCCACCGCAATAGCGCAATTGGCGGAACCCGTGCCCGGTTCCGCCCCGGAATTGCGTGAAAGCAGAATGGTCAGAGCGGTTCAGCGCTTCTAAAAACCGTGAACTGCCGCAGCGGCCGGGCAGGTTATCAAGCGCGAGGGCCGCGGCCGCCGGCGCGCGCCGTATCCAGCACTCCCATGGAGAAGATGGCGACTTTGCATCAAATTGTACGCTTGCCTGAAACCGAAATCGTAACGGACCTCCTGTAAGCCGATGCGTCGAACAGGAGATTGGCCCTTGCCCACGAAAACGCAGTCCGCGCCGGTTCGGACATGGAAGCAGGTTATCTGGCTCGCCGTGCTTGGCACTGCCGTCTGCGTCGGCCTTTCGCTCGCATTGAATTACCTGATGCTGTTCAGCGACAGCCTGACGCCGTTCGGCCGCGGGGCGGTTACGGCCATCATCGTCCCGATTATCATCGGCCTGCCGCTGTTTGCCCTGCTCGGCTGGCAACAGATCGAGATCCGCCGCTACCGGCAGGAGCTCACCAGGTCCGGCACCTTCGACCAGCTGACCGGTTGCCTGAACGGCAAGGTGTTCACGTCGATGGTCGACAGAAGGGCGGCGAGACCGGTCGGCCCGCGCTCCGGCGCCTTTCTGGTCGTCCATCCGGAGCATCTGGCATCGATCAACCTGCGCTTCGGTCTCGAATGGGGCGACGAGGCCTTGCGGCTGATCGCATCGGCCATCCGGTCCTCGGTGCGCAAGGACGATTTGATCGGCCGGATCGGGACCTCGATGTTCGGCGTCTTCCTTCCGGGCGCGAGCGAGGAGGACGCCAAGGAGGTTGGCCAGCGCATTCGCGGGACGGTCGGCGATATCTATTTCGCCCCGAAAGGCGACAAGGACGTGCTCGCGATCAGCGTCGGCGGCGTCGTTTTCGAACATGAGCTGGATTTCGAGGACATGTTCCGTTTCGCCGAGGAAGGCATGGCCGAAGTCCCGGACGAAGCCGGTCTGCGGCTGTCGCATGTCACCAACTGAGCCGGCGAGATTGGTCTGCGTCTTGGTCGCGCCAGTGCAAGCATGGCGCAGGAATTGGAGGCCTCGCCCGGAATCGAACCGGGATTGAAGGATTTGCAGTCCTCTGCGTGAACCATTCCGCCACGAGGCCTCGTATGCGGGGCTTCGCAATAGGTTGGCGCTGGAATGCCGTCAAGCGTTGTCCGATGCAACAGCGACAGGGAAAATCTGGTGCTGCGAGAGAGGATTGAACTCTCGACCTCTCCCTTACCAAGGGAGTGCTCTACCACTGAGCTACCGCAGCCTGCGATGGCGGCTTCTGCCATATCGAACCGGCAAGCGCAAGGCCAAGAAAAGCCCAAAGCGTCGCATATGATTCCTGGCAACCGTCAGGCGGTTTGAGGCGGCGTGCGTGACTGATCCACAGCGCGAAACCGGCTCTCGGCCTGCTTTCATGACATGGCCGCGCTAAAATGCTAGAGCATTTCACCGTTTCATGGAAACGGCGAACCGCTCTATTTTGTCTGACGCAATTCCGGACGGAAAACCGTTTCACACTTTTCCTGGAATTGCTCGAGCCATTGCGGAATCGCGGCCGGCTGACCGCCGGTCAGGGATTGGATGATGAACGACAAGGCAAATCCACCGAAAAAGGGCGACGGCGAGCGCAAGGGCAGGCTGGCCGAGGCGCTGCGCGCCAATCTGCAGAAGCGCAAGGCGCAGGCCCGCTCGCGACGCCCCGACGACGCTGACAAGCAACGCACCGGCGACGCTGACAAGCAGCGCGCCGGCGACGCCGACGATCGACCGGAAGGATTGCCGGCTGCTGGAAAAATGCACAAGGACTAACCGAAATCAGCCACACTGGCCGACCACTATCGGTCAGGGTCTGGGGGAAATCCTATTTCTTGAACCAAGCCGGCCGATGGTCTAAGCCGGGCATATCAACCGATTGAAACCGGCCTGTTCTGGCCGAGGGGACGTTTTCCATGGATCGCATCAGAATTGTCGGCGGCAATGAGCTTGCCGGCACCATTCCGATCTCGGGCGCCAAAAACGCGGCATTGCCGCTGATGATCGCCTCGCTGCTCACCGACGACACGCTGACGCTCGAAAACGTGCCGCATCTGGCCGATGTCGAGCAGCTGATCCGCATCCTCGGCAATCACGGCGTCGATTATTCCGTCAACGGCCGGCGCGAAAAGCAGCAGGAAGGCTATTCGCGCACCATCAATTTTTCCGCCCGCAACATCGTCGACACCACCGCGCCTTATGAGCTGGTGTCGAAGATGCGCGCTTCCTTCTGGGTGATCGGGCCGCTGCTTGCCCGTATGGGCGAAGCCAAGGTGTCGCTGCCTGGCGGCTGCGCCATCGGCACGCGCCCGGTCGACCTGTTCCTCGAAGGCCTGCAGGTGCTTGGCGCCGAACTCGACGTCGACAATGGCTATGTCATGGCCAAGACCAAGAACGGCCGCCTCACCGGCAACCGCTACGTGTTCCCGAAGGTCTCGGTCGGCGCCACTCATGTGCTGATGATGGCGGCCTCGCTCGCCAAGGGCGAGACGGTGCTGGAGAATGCGGCCCGCGAGCCGGAAATCGTCAATCTCGCCGAATGCCTGATTGCCATGGGCGCCAAGATCCATGGCGCCGGCACTGCCACCATCACCATCCATGGCGTCGAGGCGCTCTCGGGTGCGCGCGTGCGCGTCATTCCGGACCGTATCGAGACCGGCACCTATGCCATGGCCGTCGCCATGACCGGCGGCGACGTGATGCTCGCTGGCGCCCGGCCCGATCTTTTGCAGAGCGCGCTCGACGTGCTCGTCGAGACCGGCGCCGAGATCACGGCGACCAATGAGGGCATCCGCGTCAAGCGCAATGGCGCCGGCATTGCGCCGGTCGACGTGACCACCGCCCCCTTCCCCGCCTTCCCGACCGACCTGCAGGCGCAGTTCATGGGCATGATGACGATGGCCAAGGGCAAGTCGCGCATCACCGAGACGATCTTCGAGAACCGCTTCATGCATGTGCAGGAGCTCGCCCGGCTCGGCGCCCACATCACGCTCTCCGGCCAGACGGCGATCGTCGACGGCGTCGCCAAGCTCAAGGGCGCGCCCGTCATGGCGACCGACCTGCGCGCCTCGGTGTCGCTGGTCATCGCCGGCCTTGCCGCCGAGGGTGAGACGACGGTCAACCGCGTCTACCACCTCGACCGCGGCTTCGAGCGCCTGGAAGAGAAGCTCTCCGGTTGCGGCGCGGTGATCGAGCGGATTTCGGGCTAAAGGCCGCAACGCGGGCGCTGCAGAGAAGCAAGGCTTTTCCAACGCTTGCCGGGGACAATCGTCAAAGCCGGCGCTGCCCCTCATCTGCCTGCCCGTCCTTCGCAGCAGCTGCGCTGCAGCTGCGGAGGGTGGACCGGCATCTTCTCCCCGTAAAGTGACGGGAGAAGGCGCCGGCCGCTATCTCGGCTCCCTTTCCGCTGTGCTGGACAATTAGCGAAATCCCGAGCGAAAGCGTCCGTTCTCCCCGTCACTATACCGTCACTATACGGGGAGAAATGCCCGGCAAGGCGATGAGGGGCAGCGCAGACCTGGCGTGATTGCCTTTGCCGCATCCGTGCCGAGGTTGCACGGACCGGAAAGACCGCCTAACAGAAGGCTGAAACCAACCTTAGGTGCGTATTCCGCATGGCTCTCAAGCTCATCGCGCTCGACGACCAGGATCTCAGCATCGTCTCGGCGCATGTCCAGGACGCCGTGATGAAGGTCTCGGACCTGGAATATCTGCCGGCGGCCAAACGCTTCGTGCTGACCATGAACCGCTTCGTCTGGGAAGCGAGATCCGGCTTGTTCCGCCAGCACAATGAACGGCGGCAGAGCGTCCTGCATTTCGACCGCGTGCTCGGCGCCAAGACCAGCGGCGTTGCGCGCGACAAGCCGGCCGAGGTGCTGTCGCTGCTGGCGATCAGCTTTATCGCCATCAGCAAGCCGGCCGGCATCGTCGAGCTGGTGTTTTCGGGCGGCGGCACCATCATGCTCGACGTCGAATGCGTCGAGGCGCGGCTTGCCGATATCGGCGGCTCCTGGGAAGCCACCTCGCGGCCTGTGCACAGGGGTTAAGTGCAATGGCGATAACGCTCCGACAGCAGGACGCCGATTTTGAACGGCGTTTTTCGGCCTTTCTCATCACCAAGCGCGAGGTATCGGCCGATGTCGAGGCCGTGGTGCGCGACATCGTCACCCGCGTGCGCGCCGAAGGCGACAAGGCGCTCACTGACTATACGCTGAAGTTCGACAAAGCCGATCTGAGCGCACTCGGCATCGCCGTCTCGAAAAACGACATCGTCAAGGCCTATGAAGGGGCCGATCCGGCCGCGGTCGAGGCGCTCAAATTCGCGCGCGACCGCATCCGTTCACACCACGAGCGGCAGAAGCCGAAGGACGACCGCTATACGGATGCCGCCGGCGTCGAACTCGGCTCGCGCTGGACAGCGATCGAAGCCGTCGGCCTCTACGTGCCTGGCGGCACGGCGAGCTATCCGAGCTCGGTGCTGATGAATGCGGTTCCGGCGAAGGTCGCCGGCGTGGAGCGCATCGTTATCGTGGTGCCGGCTACCGGCGGGGTCATCAATCCGCTGGTGCTGGTGGCGGCCGATCTTGCCGGCGTTTCGGAGATCTACCGCGTCGGCGGCGCGCAAGCCGTTGCAGCCCTTGCCTACGGCACCGAGACGATCAGGCCGGTCGCCAAGATCGTCGGCCCGGGCAATGCCTATGTCGCGGCGGCCAAGCGGCAGGTGTTCGGCACGGTCGGCATCGACATGATCGCCGGGCCGTCGGAAGTGCTGGTCGTGGCCGACGCCGACAACGATCCGGACTGGATCGCCGCCGACCTTTTGGCACAGGCCGAGCATGACGTTTCAGCGCAGTCGATCCTGATCACCGACACTGCCGAATTCGGCAAGGCGGTCGAGCAGGCAGTCGAACGTCAACTGAAAGTTCTGCCGCGCGCCGAGACGGCGGCCGCAAGCTGGCGCGATTTCGGCGCGGTGATCCTGGTGCCGACGCTCGAAGCCTCGCTGCCGCTGGTCGACAGGATCGCGGCCGAGCATGTCGAGCTCGCTTTCGACGATGCCGAGGCTTTCCTTTCCAGGATGCGCAACGCCGGTGCCGTCTTTATCGGTCGGCATACGCCGGAGGTCATCGGCGACTATGTCGGCGGCTCCAACCATGTGTTGCCGACAGCGCGGTCGGCGCGGTTCTCTTCGGGTCTGTCCGTGCTCGATTTCGTCAAGCGTACCTCGATCCTGAAGCTTGGACCGGAGCAGCTCAAGGCGCTGGCGCCCGCCGCGATCGCGCTCGCCAAGGCGGAAGGGCTCGATGCACATGCCCGTTCCGTCGCGATCAGGTTGAACATGTAGCGATGTCCGGCCATGACCAAATCCGCAACAGGCTGATCGACGTCGAGCTCGACGAAACGATAGGACGTTCGACGCCCGACGTGGAGCACGAGCGGGCCGTGGCGATCTTCGACCTCATCGAGGAGAACAGCTTTCGGCCGGTCAGCGACGACGGCCGCGGGCCATACAGACTGAAGCTTTCGCTGGCCGAGCAGCGCCTGGTCTTTGCCGTCAGCCGCGAGAGCGGCGCCGAGGTGGTCACCCACATCCTGTCGCTGACGCCGCTCAGGCGCATCGTCAAGGACTACTACCTGATCTGCGAAAGCTATTACGAGGCCATCCGCTCCTCGACGCCCAGCCATATCGAGGCAATCGACATGGGCCGGCGCGGCCTGCACAATGAGGGCTCGCAGACGCTGATGGACCGGCTAGCCGGCAAGATCGAGATCGACTTCGACACGGCGCGCCGGCTGTTCACGCTGGTCTGCGTGCTGCACTGGCGGGGCTAATCCTGGCCGCGCTGCCACATTCGATCCTATTCTTGTGCGGCATGAATGCCGTACGCTCGCCCATGGCCGAGCAGCTGGCGCGACGGCAGCTGCCGGCCACCACTTTCGTCGCCTCGGCCGGCGTTCGCAGCGGTGAGCGCGACCCCTTCGTCGACGCCGTGCTCGCCGAGGAGGGTCTGACGCTTGGCGAGCGGCAACCGAGAACGCTGGAGGATCTGGAAGACGATTATTTCGATCTGATCGTCACGCTGGCGCCTGAGGCGCACCATGCAGCGCTCGAGCTCACTCGCTCGCTGGCCGTCGAGGTCGAATATTGGCCGATGCCCGACCCTACCGACACCGGCGGCACGCGCGAGCACATCATGGCTGCCTATCGCGACGTGCGCGAGCGGCTGAAGGCCCGCATCAACAGGCGTTTTGCGCCGCCGAGAGCTGAAAACGCCCCGGATTAAGCTTGTTCATAAGCTTGTTCACAAGCGAGCGATTATCATATAGGTTCCGCGCAAATTCCGGCCGGCCGCCGGAACGCCATCCAAGCAAAGGTATCGAATGCCGAAGGAAGAAGTCCTCGAGTTTCCAGGTGTGGTCACCGAACTGCTGCCCAATGCGATGTTCCGGGTAAAGCTCGAAAACGAACACGAAATCATCGCCCACACGGCCGGCCGCATGCGCAAGAACCGCATTCGTGTGCTGACCGGCGACAAGGTCCTGGTCGAGATGACGCCCTACGACCTGACCAAGGGCCGCATCACCTACCGTTTCAAGTAACAGTCCGGCGCGAACTAGCCGGATGATTTCAGGTCTGTTCGACCTGAAATCCAAATCCGGCTCCTAATCCTAGAGTGAAGCATGATGTCGTCCGAAAACCGCTTCACACTTTTCGGCATCATGCTCACATGAGCATCCTGCAGAAGCTCGTGCTTGCCTCGGGTTCGCCGCGCCGCATCGAATTGTTGCAGCAGGCCGGCATCGAGCCCCAACGCGTGCTGCCCGCCGATGTCGACGAGACGCCGCTGCGCGCCGAACATCCGCGCTCGCTGGCCAAGCGCCTTTCCAAGGAAAAGGCCGAGAAGGCGCTGGAGTCGCTGAAAAGCGAGGACGATTATGCTCCGGCCTTCATCCTCGCCGCCGACACTGTGGTGGCGGTCGGGCGGCGCATCCTGCCCAAGGCCGAGACGATCGACGACGCCATCAATTGCCTTGGCCTGCTTTCCGGCCGCTCGCACAGGGTCTATTCCGGCATCTGCCTGATCACGCCGGGCGGTAAGCTGCGCCAGCGGCTGGTGGAGACCCGGGTGCGCTTCAAGCGGCTGCCGCGCGAGGAGATCGACGCCTATGTCGCCTCGGGCGAATGGCGCGGCAAGGCCGGCGGCTATGCCGTGCAAGGCCTGGCCGGCTCCTTCGTCGTCAAGCTGGTCGGCTCCTATACCAACGTCGTCGGCCTGCCGCTTTATGAAAGCGTCGCGCTGCTTTCGGGCGAAGGGTTCAAAGCGCACCAGAACTGGCACGCTTCGCGCTCATGAGCGTGGACGACAAGGTAACACCGCTTCGGCCGAAGCGACCCTGCCCCGAATGCGGAAAACCTTCCGCACGCGAGCACTATCCGTTCTGCTCGGTGCGCTGCAAGGATATCGATCTCAATCGCTGGCTGAAGGGCGCCTATGTCATTCCCGGCCGCGACGGCGAGGAGGACGAAGACGACAGCCCGACGCCAGGCCCCACACCGAAGGACGAGGGGTGAGGCAGGCAGCAAGCCGCCGTTTCGCGGCGATTTTTCTTTCCTGACGAAATCAACAGCTAAACGATTGTTTTAACGCAATTCCGGAACGGAAAATCGCTGCGCACTTTTCCTGGAATTGCGATTGTTTTCACGCAATTCCCGAGCGGAAAACCGCTGCGCACTTTTCCTGGAATTGCTCTGGACAGGCGGGATTCCCGTGCTATAACCCACGCGCTTTCAAGGGGCGCCGTCCGGCGCTCTTTCGAAATCCGGCGGGCGGTTCCCGCTAGCCGGCACAGGCCCAGATAGCTCAGTTGGTAGAGCAGCGGACTGAAAATCCGCGTGTCGGTGGTTCGAATCCGCCTCTGGGCACCATCCCCTCTTCTCTCCACATTCCCTTTCGCCGAAACTTCTACGCTTCAGTCTCCGCAAACGGCTGAATTCGCTAACTTTTTCGGCACGAAAGATCCGCTTGGGCGAATTTCATCGCAGTTCGGCAAATTTCGTCCAACGGGGCGAGGTGTTGGTATTTTTGTTGGTATCTGAGACCCTGTTGGTATCGAAGCGCCAAAACAGGAGGTCCCACAATGGCTCTCTCCGACGTGAAATGCCGCAACATCCGGCCCGCGTCCAAGCTGCAGAAGCTATCCGACGGCGGCGGGCTGCAGCTATGGGTCCAGCCATCGGGAACAAGGCTATGGCGTCTCGCATATCGGTTTGACGGGAAGCAGAAGCTGTTGTCTCTGGGCAGCTATCCTGTCATTTCTCTCGCGGATGCCCGCCAAGCGCGCGATGAAGCCAAACGCCTCCTCAAGGCTGGTGCCGACCCGGCCCAGCATCGCAAATTCCAGAAGGCTAATTCGCCAAAAGACACCTTTCGCTCAATCGCAGACGAATATGTTGAGAAGCTGAAGAAGGAAGGACGTGCCGATCGGACGATCAGCAAGGTCAAATGGCTGCTCGACTTTGCCTATCCGACAATCGGCGACAAGTGCATTCGGGAGATCGATACGGCAAGCATCCTTACCGCTCTTCGTCGTGTGGAGGTTCGCGGTCGATACGAGTCGGCCAGGCGCCTACGCTCAACAATTGGCACTGTGTTTCGATTCGCAATCGCGACAGCACGCGCCGAGGCAGATCCGACGATCGCCCTCAGGGGCGCGCTCATCAGCCCGACGGTCACGCCTCGTGCCGCGATTACTGATCCTAAGGCCTTGGGCGGCTTGCTGAGGGCGATCGATGCATTTGATGGACAGCCTACAACCCGAGCCGCCCTGAAGCTGATCGCACTGCTGTTTCCCCGCCCCGGCGAGCTTCGCGCGGCAGAATGGAAAGAGTTCGATTTCGAAAGCTCGGTGTGGATCGTTCCTGAAGCACGCATGAAAATGCGACGGCCGCACCGCGTACCCCTTTCAAGGCAGGCCTTGAACGTCCTGGCCTCACTCAGAGAAATTTCTGGTGGCGGATCGCTGCTGGTTCCTAGCGTTCGATCGGTTTCGCGTCCGATTTCCGACAACACGCTTAACGCCGCGCTGCGCCGTATGGGCTACGGCAAGGAGGAAGCTACCGCGCACGGTTTTCGAGCAACGGCATCAACTCTGCTAAACGAATGCGGAAAATGGCATCCGGACGCCATCGAACGGCAGCTGGCCCACGTTGAGAACAACAACGTTCGTCGTGCCTACGCCCGGGCAGAGCACTGGGAAGAGCGCGTCAAGATGATGCAATGGTGGGCCGATTACCTGGATGAACTCGAGAGCAAAAACGCGCGGGTAATCTCAATAGTGGGGCGCGGCAAGCCTGTTGTCCATGCACGACCGCGGGAGTCCACTTGGAACCCAACAGCGACAGTTCACCAAACATCGAGGCGAATCTCCAAGCTCCGAACATCACATTAACGGTCGAAGACGCCGAAGCTGGCGTGAGATGGTGGGGCCGGTATATCCTCGTGTGATCTCGTATGCTCTGGCGGACCTCTAGTTGCAAGAATTCGGATTGAGGGTGCGCCCCGCGCGAGACCACGTCGACCTGAAAAGGATAGGATGCAAGTAGGTTGGTTGCGGGGACAGGCTTCGACCTTTATCCAAACTTCTCCAATTCGATGGTTTTGCCGAGGATCGACAAAGTCAAGGATGCCGATCAGTCCGAGCGCGGTCTGTCCGGAGACCAGCCAGCATCGCCCCCCGCCAGTTATCGGCATCATGCCGCCTTCGCCCCTTCTATTTTCTTTGAAATTGTCAAGATATGTGTACCCCTAATGCCCTAAACGAGGCAACATCAAAGATGTCACTTGCTCTTCTCTTTGATGATTGTCTATAATGTTTACCATGGGTACACTGAAGCAAGACAAGCTAAAGAGCGTTCTCGAAGCCGTCCCGGCCGGCTTCGTCGTGGACGCGCCCTGGCTGGAAGCCCACGGCGTCAGCCGCTTCCTGACCCGCAAGTATATAGACAGCGGCTGGCTGCAGCGGCTTGAGCGCGGCGTATTTCGCCGACCGGCGCCGCAACCCGTCCCGCTCGACTGGCAAACTTGCCTGCTGTCCCTCCAGCACATCATGCACTATCAAATCCACGCGGGCGGCGTCACCGCGCTAGCCTTGCACGGGTTCAGCCACTACCTGCCGCTCGGGGGCCGCGCCCGAGCCTGGCTGTACGGCGACGGAATGCCGACATGGCTACCGCGCCTGAAGTTCGATGCGCCGCTGATCACCCGTGGCCTGTCACTGTTCGGCGATCCCACTCTCGGGCTAACGGACAACAAATCAGGTGACCCGGGTACGACGCTGCCCTGGGGATGGGCCTTGCGTCTCTCGTCCCCGGAACGCGCCATCATGGAAGCGCTGGACGAGCTGCCGGACAACGAAAGCTTTCACAACCTCGACATGGTGTTTGAAGGGCTCGCGACGCTAAGCCCGCGCCGGCTCACGGCGCTGTTGCAGAGCTGCCGGAAGATCAAGGTCATACGCCTGTTCTTCGTCTTTGCCGACCGCCATAATCACGCGTGGCGGCAGCATCTGAATCCCGATGAGTTCCAGCTCGGCACCGGGGACCGCGCCCTGGTGAAGGGCGGCAAAATTCACCCCCGGTACCGCATCATGGTGCCGACGGAGTTTGTTCAAGCGAAAAAGAACGGTGCCGATGGCCCGTGAAGTCTACGCCGCCCAGGTCGCCCTTCTCGTCCGCCTGCTGCCCTTCATCGCACAGGAGGAAGTGTTCGCCCTTAAAGGCGGGACCGCCATCAACCTGTTCTACCGGGATATGCCGCGCCTTTCAGTGGATATCGACCTCACCTACCTGCCGGTACGCGAGCGGGCCGAGAGCCTTGCCGACATCGACGAAACGCTCAACCGGATCGTCGCCGCCGCCACACGCGGTATACCCAAGCTCGATGCCCGCCGCATCGAGGGAGGCGGCGGCGGCGCGACCCGCATCCGCGCGCGCCTTGATGGTGCCGAGGTCAAGATAGAAACCTCACCGGTGACGCGCGGCGTCGTCCACGATCCCGAGAAGCGCACCGTATCGCCCACCGTCGAGGACGAGTTCGGCTTCGCTTCGATTCAGGTTGTGTCATTCGAGGACTTGTTCAGCGGCAAGCTTCACGCGGCCGTTGATCGCCAGCATCCGCGCGACCTGTTCGACGTGAAGCTGCTGTACGAAAACGAAGGCTTTACCGATGCCCTGTTCCGCACGTTCCTGGTTTATGTGGCGAGTTCACCCCGGCCGGTACAGGAACTGATTAAGCCGAATCTCAGCCCGCTCGACGAACCCTTCGTGCAGGAGTTCGCCGGCATGACCACGATCCCGGTTACCGTCGAAGATCTCGCCGCAGCCCGGGACCGGCTGCTGGCGGACATTGACAGCCGGATGGACGACACCGCGCGCGAATTCCTGATCGGGCTGCACGACGGCGAACTGGACTTCGAGGCCATCGGCCTGCCCCAGGCTGCTAACCTCCCCGCGATCCGCTGGAAGCTCCTGAACCTGAAAAAGCTCATAGCGGAAAATCCGGACAAGCATGCTGAACAGAAGGCAGAGCTTCTAGAAAAGCTTTCCCGCTAAAGGACCATCGCAGAGTGAAAATGGAGGGCTCCTAGCGCTTTGACACACCCGGTCCCATGCCGCTGGAAACGGTGCGCGCATTCGACACCCTGATCGACAAAGTCGTTGCACAGGGCAATCGCAGGAGCATGCTCGAACATTTCAAAGGCAATTTCGGGGGCTCTGGCCGCAGTTGCTGATCATCGGCGCAATGATCCGCGTGAATTCACGGAGAACCTGCGCCCTCCCCTCGATAACAGTCCTCAAGATAGCGCGCTCAAAGCCCGGACTGCGATCCATCCGTTTCGCACCTCGCTACCAGTCTGCACCGAATCGGCTTGGCGAACGGCTTCCGCCTTACGTGACTTCTCCTTTCTAAATGAGGACGATCTCGTCGCTGCGGAAATCGTACAGGGATAGACTTTGTGCTTCGACACCAACACGCCCGGGGTATCAGGACTCCTCGACATAACAAGCCGTCCAACCTTTGGAATTGCTCACGTCGCCTCAGGCACCAGCCACAGGGGCGGCGTCCATGAAAAATGACGGAATTTCGTATCCGCCACGAGGCCTTTCTCGTGAAGAGTCGGCCCGGTATGTTGGTGTTGGATCCACTCTTTTTGACGAGATGGTCGCTGATGGACGTATGCCGAAACCTAAGCGCATCAACAGCCGTGCCGTCTGGGATCGTGTAGCTCTCGACATCGCCTTCACGTCGTTGCCCGACAAAGACAATGGTCTCCGAGAGTTGTTGGAGCGAAGCAGGCGAGACGAGCAAAAAAAATAGAAATACGCTGATTGCGTATACGCTGAAGGCGTAGTAAAGTATCGAGAAGGCGTCACGTGAGCGAAAATGAGAAGCTTGCCCAAGAAGTGAAAGCCTGGCGGGCCAAGGAAGGGCTCACCGCCGAAGCTGCGGCCAAAGCGTTTGGAATACCGAAGCGCACGTTTGAGGGCATCGAGCAAGGCAGAGGCTTCCCCTATCCTCTCCTCCTGCGCGTTGCGATGAAAAGCAATGCTCTTTCACTCAAGGCAATGCAGGAGAAATCGTCCCTTAACGACTAACTTCAGCGGAATTGCCGGCGGGAGACTTCAATGGCCAGACCCTTCAAGGACGACAGCTACCCCGGCGTCTCTTCGCGGATCAAAAACGGCAAGATCGTTTATCGCTATCGGGCAAAAGGCATGCCGGAAATCCGGCTTCCCGGTAAGCCGGGTGATCCGGAATTCGAAGCCGAATATCAAAGGGCGACGCAGGGTCTAGGCAAGAATGCTGCGATCATCGACCTGCCTGGCCGAGCGCTGCCAAGGACCTTCGGCCATGCGGCGCGCCGGCTTGAGACGACTATGGAGTGGCTGGATTTTGACGAGGCGACGCAGCGGAAAAATGCGCGCCTGATAGAGCGTTTTCTTAATCTCAAGGTTGATCCAAAGTACCCGCTGACCTGGCGCAATACGCCGGTGGAACACATGGACGCGGATCGGCTTCGCGCCATTATCGAAGGCATTTTTGCGACAAACCGTACAGTCGCCAAGCACATGCTGGTCGCCATCAAGAAACTGCTGTGGGTCGCGACCGAGGTTGAGAAATGGATCAAGCCGCAAGACGATCCGGCACTATCCATTCGCGTGCGTGTGCCCAAGTCCACCAGCAATCCCGCTTGGCCGGTTGCAATCCGCGAGAAATTCGAGGCTCGGCATCCGATCGGCACGCCGGCACGCACGTGTTACGCGCTGGGTTTCTGGCTCGGGAACCGGCGCGGCGATATCGCCGCTTTGGAGTGGGAAGACCTCGTCACCGAGGAGATTGAACTGTTCGACGGCTCGCTGGAGTTGATCGAAGCGTTTGCTTTCCGCCAGAAGAAGAACCGCAACCGCCACGGCGGAAGGGAGATGTTCATTCCAATCGTCGACAAGCTGGCAGAGGCCCTGGAGCCGCTCGACCGCTCCCAGGGCGGCACCGTTTTGAAGAGTGCCTATAAACGGGCGTTCTCGGAAAAGAGCCTGACCGGCATGATGCGGCACTGGACACGCCAAGCGGGGATTCCCGATGGCTACACGCTCCATGGCTTGCGTCGCACCTTCGGCACATACCTCGCTGAATGCAACGTTCAGGCGCGCGCCATTATGGAAGCAATGGGGCATTCCTCCATGACCGTGACGGACGACTATGTGCGTGAGGCAAACAAGAAGCGGATCGCGGTGGATATCGCCCGTGCCATCAATCAGCGCGAGGCCAGACGGGATGCCATGAAGCAGCGAACTATCCTGCGAGTCGTCAAGTGATCAGATCGAGCCGGAACAAATCGTGGCCGATGCCGCATGCTTGGGCCCATAATGGGCCCAAAACGTTTTGGGCCGAGGTCACTTTTTCTCAATGAAATCAACAGTTATGGTGGGCCCGGAGGGACTCGAACCCCCAACCAAGCGGTTATGAGCCGCCGGCTCTAACCATTGAGCTACAGGCCCCACGCGGGCTGGCTTAGTGTTTTTCGCTCTCTCGCACAAGGCTTTCGAAAGCGCTGGCGCGAAACGCCAAAATCAGCCCATATTCGCGCCGTAGAGCGGCCTGCGCCCCTATGGCGCGAAACTGGTCCAGGCCCTTGCGCCGCTGCCGGGTATCGACGCCTTTTCGGGTCGAGGCAGATGCGGCGCGAAGCGCCGGATCGCAGACCTCGAGGAGTTTTCATGACCAGACATCTTTTGCCCATCGCGCTCGCTGCCGCGGTCGCGTTCCCGGCGCTGGCAAGCGCCGCCGACACACAGCCCCCGCCGCGCATCATCGTATCGGGCGAAGGCGAAGCGACCGTCGCGCCGGACATGGCGATCCTTTCGCTCAGCGTCATGCGCGAAGCAAAAAGCGCGCGCGAGGCGCTCGATGCCAACAACGACGCCATGGCGGTGGTGATTGCGGCGATGAAATCCGCAGGCATTGCCGACCGCGACCTGCAGACGGCAGGCATCCAGATCAACCCGCGCTACAACTACACCAACAAGGCCGACGGCAGCCAGGAAGCCGAGCTCGTCGCCTATCAGGTGACCAACACGCTGTCGGTACGCGTGCGCAATGTCGACAAGACAGGCGAGATCCTCGACAAGGCGGTGTCGCTCGGGGTCAATCAGGGCGGCGGCATCGCCTTCACCAATGACGATCCCAAGGCAACGATCACCGAGGCGCGCAAGAAGGCCGTCGCCGACGCTATGGCCAAGGCCAAGACGCTCGCCGAAGCGGCCGGCGTCAGCCTCGGCAAAGTACTCGAGATCACCGACCAGAATATTGCGCCGATGCCGATGCCGATGGCCGCCAAGTCGTTCGATGCCGCCCGCTCGCCCGTGCCGGTGCAGGCTGGCGAGAATTCCTACAACGTCCAGGTGATGGTTACCTTCGAACTGAAGTGACAATTGGCTCACGTCGCGCATGCCATCAACAAAAGCCCCGGAGGATCGATCCTTCGGGGCTTTTTTTCGAGCCGCGCCTCACCTCGAGGGGCTCCGCTACTCAAAGCTGATCCTCGCGAGGATCATGCTTCAGGCCGGACGCGGAAGGCAGAAGGTCATATCCGCCAATCGTCACAGAAGATATTTCCAGGCGATCCTCGCCTCCAGCCTCAGCGATAGATGATCGGGCAGCCGCGCTCATTGGCGAACACCACCACCACGCGGTCGCCATCCTGGCGGCCGGCCACCTTCACCGTGCGGCGGTTCATGTCGACGATGCGGGCGCGGTGCAGACCCATGCGTTCGGCCTTGTCGAGCGCGCGATCCGGCGAGCAGCCGCGCCAGTCGCGGTCGCGGCGCCAGTCACGGCGGCCATAGTCATCGTCACCACCGGTGTAAACGCCGAAACGCGGGTCGTGCTTGTTCCCGAAACCGAGATAGAGGCTGTCCGCATGCGCCGGGATGGCGCCGAGCGTGCCAAGCCCGACAAGGGCCGAAAGGGCTGCCGCCTTGATCGTGTTGAACATCGTCTTCTCTCCTTGTTGTGGGCTTTCGCCCTTCGCATTGATGATTGGCGAACCAATGATTGGAAAATGCCTTTTTGTGTCTGAACTTTCCGCGAACCGGCCATTCATGTCCGGTTCATGTAAGCGCGAACCCGCAGGGTTCGTCGCTCGTCTAGGCGCGAACCCGCCAGGGTTCGTCGCTCATCGTCAAAACCCAGAACCCCGTCAGGGTTCGTCATCCAGATGCGAACCGGTTACGGTTCGTCATCCAGATGCGAATCCGTCAGGGTTCGTCGTCCAGTATATAATCAAAATAATCGTCCGGCTCGGCCAGGTCGGTTTCCTTGGCCTTCACCCGACCCTGGATCGAAATGCCGGCTTCGTGCACGGTCTCGGCGCTTCCCGAAACAAGTCTGTGCCACCAGTAGAGATCGTGGCCCTCGGCGATCAGGCGGTAGGCACAGGTTTTTGGCAGCCAGGTGATGATGCGCACATTCTGCGGCGTCAGCCCGACGCAATCGGGTACGCGTGCAAGCCTGTTCTCATAGTCCGAGCAGCGGCATTTGTCGGCATCGAACAGCCGGCAGCCGACGCTTGTCCAGAAGATCTCGCCCGTATCCTCGTCCTCGAGCTTCGACAGGCAGCATTTGCCGCAGCCGTCGCAAAGCGATTCCCATTCGGCCGGGGTCATCGCCTCAAGCGTTTTGGTTTTCCAGAATGGCGCGGTCATTTCGGTGGATTTGGCCCTACTCGGCCTTCCGGTCAAGCACTGCTGTCACAGTGACCCGGTATCAACATTAGAAAAACACGAAATTGCCTTCAAAAGGCCGGTCGGGCATCCTTGGCTGGCGCCAATGCCCGGCGGAACCAATTGCGGTTGATGAAAGTTTTGGGCAGGGATGGGACCCCACTAGGAGAAAATTGATATGAAACGCCAACCACGGATTCTGGCGGGCACTGCAATCGGCCTGCTTATGGCATCCGCGCCGTTGGGCGCGTACCCGCTGCAGGGGGGTGTCGCTTCCGGCGGCCTGCACGGCACACCGCTCGTCCTGGCGCAGGCCGCCTGTGCCGAAGGCCAGTCGGCCGAGGAATGCGCCCAAGCCGGCCAACAGGGGGAGCAGCCGCGGAAGAAGAAGCGCGAGCAGCAACAGCAAAGCGAATCGGCGCCAGCCGGACAAGCCGCACCCGCCGAGTCCGAGCAGAAACCGAGCAAGAAGCGGCAGGAACTGCAGCAGACGCAGTCCGGCCAGTCCGGCGAGGCTGCACCGGCCGAGCAGCAGCTCAAGCCGCGCAAGAAGCGCGAACAGCAACAGCAGACCGAGACTGCACCGGCCGATCAGGGCGGTCAGCCTGCAACCGAAGAGCAGCAGCCGCGCAAGAAGAAGCGCAACCAGGCCGAATCGGCGCCGGCTGAGCAACCGGCCGAGCAGGTCGCTCCCGACCAGCAACAGCAACTGCGCAAGAAGAAGCTCAATCAGCAGCAGCAAAGCGAGACGGCCCCGGCCGAGCAGGTCGCCCCCGAGCAGCAGCAACAACTGCGCAAGAAGAAGCTCGGTCAACAGCAGCAAGGCGAGACGGCCCCGACCGAGCAGGTCGCCCCCGAGCAGCAGCAGCAACTGCGCAAGAAGAAGCTCGGTCAACAGCAGCAAGGCGAGACGGCCCCGGCCGAGCAGGTCGCCCCCGAGCAGCAGCAGCAACTGCGCAAGAAGAAGCTCAATCAGCAGCAGCAAGCCGCGCCTGCGGAACAGCCGTCAGAACAGCCGGCAAATGACAACCAGGCCGGAAAGAAACGCAAGCAGGGCCAGCAACCTGCCGAGCAGGGCCAGACCCCTGCCGAACAGGCACCCGCAGGTAAGCTCAAGCCGTTGCCGGTTCCGGGGACCGAGCAGGCACCGGCCGGGACCGAGCAGGCACCGGCTCAAGAGGAACAGCCTTCGAACCAGAACAAGAGGCAAGCTAAGAAACCGCTGACGGAGCAGCCCGCAACGGGGCAGCAGCAGCCTTCCACCGGCGAACAGCCTGCCAATAACAATCAGCCCGCGACTGGCGGCAATGCCGCGCAAGGCGAAGCTCCCGCCAACCCGAACGAAGCGCCTCTCCTCGACAGCCAGAAGGATGTCTTGCGCAGGCACAAAGGCCGTCAGCCGGCCGCCCAGAACGAGGATGGCCAGGTCGAGCAAGGCGGCGGCAACCAGGCCGAACAGCAAGGCGGCCAGCAGGCCCAGAAGCAGGCTCCTGTCAATCAGGGCCCGCCGCCCACCGACGACAAAACGGCGCAGCAGGCGATCAAGCCCGAGAAGATCGTCCCTTTGACCGAGGAGAAGGGCAAGCGGATCGACCTTACGCCCGAGCAGGTTGTGCGCGAGCGCCGCCGGCCGCAGGGCGCGGATGTCGTGAAGCAGTTCGGCGACCGCGTGATACTGCAGTTCAACAACCAGACGTTTGTGGAAAGCAACGAGGCGCCTCGCATCACCCGCGGCGCCAAGGACGTCTACTACGAGGATCTGTCGGGCGACCGCACCCGCGAGACGGTCGAACGCGGCAACGGCATCCGTGTCGTCACCATCCGCAATCGTTATGGCGACGTCATCCAGCGTTCGCGCGTCATGCCGGACGGCCGGGAATATATCCTCAGCTATGTCGACGAGCGGCAATACCAGGATGACGGCGATTGGCGCGATCCGGGCGACGACCTGCCGCCGATGCGGCTGGACATCCCGCGCCGGGACTACATTCTCGACTCCGAGGATGTCGAGAGCGACGACGACTATTACAATTTCCTCGAGCAGCCGCCGGTGGAAAAGGTGCAGCGCCTCTACTCGATCGACGAGGTGAAGCGGTCGGCCCGCGTGCGTGACATCGCCCGGCGTATCGATCTCGACACGCTGAACTTCGACTTCGGCTCGGCCACAATCTCCGACACCGAGGTGCAGAAGCTCGATGGCGTCGCCAACGCCATCGAAAAGCTGCTGAAGAAAAACCCGGCCGAGACCTTCCTGATCGAAGGTCATACCGACGCCGTCGGTACGCCGGACGCAAACCTCGCTCTGTCGGACCGCCGCGCCGAAGCGGTAGCCGAGGCACTCACCAACGCCTTCGGCATCCCGGCCGAGAATCTCACCACGCAGGGCTATGGCGAGGAGTATCTCAAGGTGAACACGCCCGGTCCGAACCGTGAGAACCGCCGCGTCGCCATCCGCCGCATCACCTCGCTGGTGGCGCCGGTGGCAAGCAACAGCGACCAGCAATGAGCGTATGATTTCAATGTCCTGATCGGATTTCTGGAATCACCGCGCAAGATGAAGGCCCGTCCGCTCCGGACGGGCCTTTTCCTTGCCGGCTCAAGAAGAATTGTCCTGCCTGGCCGGCCCTGCTCATTGAATCGCCGCATTGCGACACCCAGATTCTGTGCAGGGCGTTCCCTGCCCTGTCCCGACTCCAGCGGGACACACTGAGCCCCGCCGGGTCCCCTCTCCGGCGGGGTTTTTTGTCTTGAAAACCGGCATCATCTTGCCGAAATGCGGCCTGGAGCAATTTCAGGAAAAGTGCCCGGCGGTTAGGTCTGGCCTCGCCGTGGCATCAACAGATGGATTATCCCAGGCACCTCTAGAAGGTTCGCCTTATCTTCGTGTCCGAGTTCGCAAACACTTCATCGGGGACGAAAAAGTCGCCCGCGAGCTGATCGGCCCCACCCGGCGCATAGACCGAAAAGTCCGTGACGCCTTCGGCGCGCAGCACCTCTTCGTCGATGTAGAAATTGCCGGTCGCCTCGCGCGACGGGCGCATGAAGATCGCATGCGCCGCATCGGCCATGATGTCGGGCGAGCGGCTCATCGCCGCCACTGTCGCGCCGCCCAGAAGATTGCGCACGGCGGCGGTATCGATGGTCGAGATCGGCCATAGCGAATTGACGGCGATGCCATCCTTGGCGAACTCGGCGCTCATGCCCAAAGTGCACATCGACATGCCGAACTTGGCTATGGTGTAGGCGACGTGGTTCTTGAACCACTTGGCCTTCATGTCGAGCGGCGGCGCCAGATTCAGGATGTGAGGATTCTTTGCCAACTTAAAGTGGGGAATGCACATTTTGGAGACCAGGAAGGTGCCGCGCGTGTTGATCTGGTGCATCAGATCGTAGCGCTTCATGTCGGTCTCCAGCGTGCCGGTAAGCTGGATGGCGCTGGCATTGTTGACGCAGATGTCGATGCCACCGAACTTCTCGACGGTCTTGGCCACCGCATCGGCAACCTGAGCCTCGTCGCGGATATCGCAAAGCACCGGCAGCGCCTTGCCGCCGGCCTGCTCGATCTCCTCGGCCGCGCTGTAGATCGTGCCCGGCAGTTTCGGATGCGGCTCGGCGGTCTTGGCCGCGATCGTCACATTGGCGCCGTCGCGCGCCGCGCGCAGCGCGATCGCCAGCCCGATGCCGCGCGATCCGCCCGAGATGAACAACGTCTTTCCGTTGAGCGACATCCTTCGCCTCCCTCTGCATGTGGGAGGCAACTTGCGCGGCGGACAGCCGTGGCGCAAGGCCCAACGCGCCGGTCCGAGGTTACCCAGCGTCGTGCCGAAAACGTCTAGACCAGCACCAGCCCCTGTCGCATCGCAATCGCAATCGCGTCGGTGCGGTTGGCGGCGCCGAGCTTGATCAGGATCGCGGCGACATGGAACTTCGCCGTGTGCACGGAAATGTTGAGCCGCCGGGCGATCACCTTGTTCGGCGCGCCTTCGGCCAGCAGCGCCAGCACCTCCGCCTCGCGCGGCGACAAGGCCGGGCGCGCCTGATGGTCGTCCAGCACCTCCTCTTCGGCGAGCCCATCATGGAAATCGCCATGCACGACCTCCGACGACCTGCTGATGCGATAGCCGGAAGCGGCCAGCCGTGCCGCGGCGGCGATCAGCAGGCCATCCGCCGACGGCGGCAGCACGGCAACCACGTTGCCGGGAAGCCGTTCGTGCCCGATACGGCGGGAAAGTAGGACAACGGGCATCGTCGAGCTGACAGCTCGGCTTTCCAAAGCGGTGTCGTCGGCCACCGCGACATCCGCCGCCTGACCGGTGCTGCTCCCGGCCAGCATCGGCAGCAGGTCGTCGCTGGCGGCGAGCGCGTCGGCAAGTTGCTCGGCGCGCTGGGCATCGCCGAGTGCTACCAGCACCGTCAGCCGCTGAGCTGACAGTTCTGGTCGAGCGATCGCTTGCGCTGCGCTGTTCGCCATCGGCCCTCTCAGCTTAGCGGCTTCTCGCCGATGGTGATCGGCACGTCGCGCTGTGCGCCGCCGCTCGAAACGCCCAGCGTCACGGTCGTGCCGGCACTATCCGGCCCGAGCTTGCGGATAAGCTCGCGCGGGCCATGCACGGCCTCGCCATTCCAGGCGACGATGATGTCGCCGATATGCAGGCCGGCGGCCTTGGCCGGACCGTTATCGTCGAGGCTCATCACCATCGCGCCTTTGGTGTCGCCAGTGCGGATCGGATGCAGCCCGGCACCGAGATAGCCGCGCGCCACATGGCCCTTCTCGCGCAATGTCGCCACCGCTCGCTCGATGGTCTCGTAGGGCATGACCAGCGCGCGCCGGCGCGGTCCGAACAGGAGCATGCCGATCAGCCCACCCCTGGCGTCGAGCACCGGACCGCCCTCGAAGCGGCTGCCGGTATTGATGGCGAGGTTGATGCGCCGGTCGATCGTGCCGCCGCGCATCGAGCGCCAGGCAGGCCCGACTTCGCCGACAGTGCCGGATACGGCGAGCGCGGCTCCCTCGCTGCTGCCGACGGCAATCGCCAGGTTGCCGGGACGCACGGCAGCGGCCTGTGCCAGTTGCGGCAAGCCGGCGGAAGCGGAAGCCGGCCTCAGCAGGGCAACGCCCGTCGAAGGATCGCGCCCGACGAGTTCGGCCTTCACGGTCTCGCCCGAGGCCAGTGTCAGCTCGATCTCCTCGCCGGCTTCGACCGCTTCCTCTGCCGTGACAAAGAAGCCGTCATGCCAGTGAAAGGCGCTCGCGGTGCGGTGATGGTGCGTGGCAAAACTCGCCATCGCCGGAGCAGCAGTGGCCGCCACGTCCGCAATGGCGTCGGAAAAGGCACTGAGGTTGAAGTCGCTCATAAGAATATCTCCTGGGTTCGGTGACCCAGATATTGCTCAGTGGCGCCGCCGCGGGTACTCGCCTGACGGCTAGTCGGCGGCCGGACTGGCCATATGGTCAGGTCGCGGCGCCTGCGGCTGCTCCGCACATATAGTGCGTGTCGCCCAAAAGTGCTGCGCGGTTTTGGGGCAACGACACGCACCAAGGAAAAAACATCATTCCACATGGGAACACACCGATGGCTTTAGCGGCCGAAAAACTTCCCCCCGACGACACCTTGCTCGATGCATATTCGGCATCCGTTGCCGACGCCGTCGACCGCATCGGTCCGGCCGTCTGCTGCATCGAACGTATCGGCGCCGGCGGCCACGGCTCCGGTTTCGTCATCGCGCAGGACGGCCTGGTCGTCACCAACTTCCATGTCGTCGGCGATGCGCGCTCCGTGCGTGTCACCATGCCGGACGGCGCCTCACGCGAGGGCCACGTGCTCGGCCGCGATCCCGACACCGACATTGCGCTGGTGCGCGCCGACGGCAACTTTGCCGATGTCGCGCCGCTCGGCGATTCCAAGCGCCTGCGCCGCGGCCAGATCGCGATCGCGATCGGCAATCCGCTTGGTTTCGAATGGACTGTCACCGCAGGCGTCGTTTCCGCGCTCGGCCGCTCGATGCGCGCTTCCACCGGACGGCTGATCGACGATGTCATCCAGACCGATGCCGCGCTCAATCCCGGCAATTCCGGCGGGCCGCTGGTGTCGTCGGCGGGCGAGGTGATCGGCGTCAACACCGCCATGATCCACGGCGCGCAAGGCATCGCCTTTGCGGTCGCCTCCAACACTGCCAATTTCGTCATCTCCGAGATCATCCGCTTCGGCCGCGTGCGGCGTGCCTTCATCGGTGTTTCGGCCGACACGACCAACCTGCCGCGCCGGGCAGCACTCTTGTCGCAGGTGACCACCAACACGGCGGTGCGCCTGCGCGGCGTCGAGAAGAACGGTCCCGCCGCAAAGGCCGGCCTGAAGGAAGGCGACATCATCGCCGCCATCGACGGCCGGCCGGTCACCGGCGTCGACGATCTCGTGCGCTTGCTCGACGCCGAGCGCATCGGCCGCGAGACGCTCTGCACGGTCGTGCGCCGCAGCGGTATCAGCCAAGTGGTGGTGACGCCGGTGGCAAGGAGTTGATCCGTCCGGGCCGGACAATCCGCTCAAGCAGCGACACCAGCACTCTTGCCAGTTCGCCGCTCGGGTCGAGGTCAGGATCGTAGATCGTCATGTCCATGCCGATGCAACGCCGGTCCGCCGCCAATGGCGACAGGATGGCGACGAGATCGTCTGGATCGATGCCGGGACTGCCGGGCGAATCCACGGCCGGCATCACCGCCTGGTCGAGCACGTCGACATCGAGATGCAGCCAGTAGGGACAATCGGCGCGCGCCAGCGTCGGCCTTGTCCTCTCCAGCACTCCGGCAGCGCCCAGTTCCTGCACCGCGAAGACATCGATGCGCATGATCGCGGTGGCGTTGATATCGGCCCAGGCAAAGTCGGGATCGCGGCTGTTACGCTCGCCGATCTGCACCACCGCCTCGTCCGCGACGAGCGGTCCGGCAACGCTCGGCCATCCGGTAAGCAGCAACTCCCCCCTACCGGTGGCAAGCGCCAGATCCATGCCGGCGGCGGAACCGAGCATGGCGTTGGCATCGTAATTGCCGGGATGGCGGAAGTCGCTGTGGCCATCGACATGCACTAGCGCGACGGGACCCGATCGCCTCGCGGCCGCCAACGCGCCAAGCAGCACCGAGCAATCGCCGCCGATGACCAGCGGCCACTCGCTTCGCCCGAGCGCATCGGCAACTGCGTCGGCCAGTACGAGATTGAAACGGCGGATGGCATGCCCGTTGCGCAACCGGGTGCCGGGCTCCGGTTCTGTGCTGTAGGCAGGCCGCTCGAGATCGACGACGGCGGCGGGCGCCAATGCTTCGACCAGGCCGGCCTTGGTCAGAGCCTCGGGCCCGCGCCAAGTGCCGGGCACATGGCCCGGCCGCAGCGGCCGCAGACCTAGATTGGAAGGCGCACGAAAAAGGCAGATATCGCGCATGCGGCAGAACCCGGTTCAACGCTCTCTACAGCATAGGTCGCCGCGAAGGGTTCCGGCCATATGGCCGGAGCCGAATGCCGACATCTGCTGCCAGCGCGAGGCTTAGCCTCCTGCCGCGCCGCCCGCATATTGCGCCAGAAACTCTCCGTCGGGCGGTATCGGCTTGATGACGTCGATCAGTACTCCGTTCGGATCCTTTGTTATGAAATGGCGCTGGCCGAAGGGCTCGTCTCGCAGCGGGCACAGGATCGGCAGGCCGGCGGCGACAACGCGTTCATACACCGCATCGGGATCGCGGACTTCGAAATTGATCAGCAGGCCCGACGTGCGGCCGCGTCCCTCCTCGGGGATCGTTTCGTGGTCGCCCTGGACGATGCCGAGATTGACGCGGCGATCCTCGGCCGACCGCAGATGCACATACCAGTCGCTCGCAAACAGCGGCTCGAAGCGGAAGTGCTCGACATAAAAATCCGCCGTGCCTGCCACATCGCCCGTCATCAGCACCGGATAGTAGCTCGTCGTCTTCATCTTTCTTTCTCCTGTCACACAACATACAGTTTGTATGTAAATGGGATAACATATAGGCTGCATGTATGCAAATTGGATCCGGACGCCGCTCCAACCGCGATCGCACCGAGGCGACGCGCGCCGACCTGATCAGGGCGGCGCGAACGCTTTTCAGGGAAAAATCCTACGCCGACACCGGGACGCCGGAGATCGTTGCCGCCGCAGGTGTCACGCGTGGGGCGCTCTACCATCACTTTGCCGACAAGCAGGCGCTGTTCGCCGCCGTGGTCGAACAGGAGGCAGCGATGGTGGCAGCCGAGGTCGACCATGCATCGCCGGTGTCGCTGCCTGCTCGCGAGGCCCTTATCGCGGGCTCGGACGCCTATCTCGCTGCCATGCGCGCGCCAGGTCGCACCCGGATGTTGCTGATCGACGGGCCTGCCGTGCTTGGCCGCGCCGCGATGGACGAGATCGACAACAGCCACGGCAATCGCTCCTTGCGCGAAGGCCTGGTCGCGGCGATGCGCGCGCAGTCGATGGCTAGACTGCCGGTCGAGGCGCTCACCGCCTTGCTGGCCGCCGCCTTCGACCGTGCCGCCCTTGCCATTGAGGCCGGCGCGTCCGCCGAGGATTATCGCGCGGTGCTGGTCGCACTCATCGACGGCCTGTCTCCGGCCCCTCTTCCGTCCACTCGCCCGGCTCCATCTCGTTGAAGCAACCGAGCTGCCGCTTGAATTCGTCGATCAGCCAGGTCGCCGCCGGCTTGGGGCTGCGGTCGTTGCGGTGCATGGCATAAAGCGGCGAGCGCACCTCGCGATAGGGCTCGAGATCGAGCTCGACCAGCCGGCCGCTGGCGAGGTCGTCGGCGATCAGCCAGCGCGGCAAGCCGCCCCAGCCGAGACCCTCGCGCATCAAGGCATGCTTGGTGCGCACATCCGTCAACCGCCAGGTCCGATAGGCAAACACGCCATAGTCGCGCCCGCGCGTCCGCTCCGACTGGTCGGAGACGACGAGTTGGATATGCTCGCGCAGGTCCTCGACGGCCACCGGCTTCGGCAGATTGGCCAATGGGTGGTCAGGCGCCGCCGCCGGCACCAGCGAGATGAAGCCGATGCGCAGCAGATTGACGTCGGCATCACCTTGCAGGCCGCCGAAGCCGAGATCCGACTGGCCGTTGACGACCTGGTCGACGATCAGTCCGAGCGAGCCGATATAAAGCCGCAGCATGACCGCCGGGAACTGGGCCTCGAAGGCCTTGAGCACCCGCACCAGCGCCGGCGAGGGCAGCGCCACGTCGACCGACACCGCCACTTCCGCCTCAAGCCCTTGCCGGTAGCCGTCGGCGCGCGAACGGATGCGCTGCAGGACCCCGACCATGCGCCGCGCGTCCTCCAGCATCGCCTTGCCGACATCGGTCAGTTGCGGCTCACGCACACCTTCGCGCTCGAACAGCTTCAGGCCGAGCTGTGCTTCGAGATTGGCGATGCCGTAGCTCACCACCGACTGCGCCCGGTTGAGCTTGCGCCCCGCTGCCGAGAAGCTGCCCGTATCGGCCACCGCCACCAGGATCTGCAATTGGTCAAGCGTGGGATTTGGCTGCATGATCAATCCATATTGTCGATGGATACCATGTAAATTATACCAGTTTTCCAGATATGACGGCAATCCCATATTGGTGGGGAGAGTTTCAATCCAACCCCAAGGGGATACCGCCATGTCTATTCTTCTCATTACGTCCAGCCCGCGCGGCGCTGCTTCGCACTCAAGCCGCGTCGCCACCGATCTTGCCCAGAAGCTGGTTGCCGCCGACCCTTCGAACACGCTCGTCGTGCGCGATCTGGTCGCCAGTCCGCTGCCGCATATCGATCCCGACTACGCCACCGGCATCTACACGCCGGCCGAAGCCCGCACGCCGCGCCAGGCCGAGGTCGTCGGCGTCTCCGACGCCGTGCTTGATGAGCTTTTCGCCGCCGACATCGTGATCCTCGCCACCGGCTTCATCAACTTCAACATCTCCTCGACGCTGAAGTCGTGGGTCGACCATGTCGCCCGCTCAGGCAAGACGTTTGCCTATGGCGAAGGCGGTCCGAAGGGTCTCGTCGCCGGCAAGAAGGTCTATATCGTGCTCGCTTCCGGGGGCATCTATTCCGAAGGCGCGGCCGTGCAGATGGATCACGCCGTTCCCTATCTGCGCAGCGTGCTCGGCTTCCTCGGTATGACCGACGTCGAAGTCATTCGCGTCGAAGGCGTCGGCATGGGCGCTGATGCCGTCACCGCCGCGCTGGCCAAGGCCACCGCCAAGGTCGATGCGATCGCGGCCGCCAATGCCGACCAGGTTGCAGCCGCAGCCTGAAACCGGTGCGCCAGGAAGAAAGGGGCAGGCGCCCGCCAGCGCCTGCCCTTTCGTGCATTCGCCTCCGGCAATCGGCTTTCAACGGCGGCAGCATCACCGCCGAGATGGCGATCCTTGCGTAGGATAGAGCCGAGGCTGCGATCCAGCGCCAGTTTCATCGGCAATATCTTCAGTGCTGCCGTCGGCGCGGCCGGCGCTGGTCATCGTGGCGATCCAGAACACGGTGCCGATCTGGAACGACTTTTTCTTTCCGCTGGTCCTGATCACCTCCGACAATTTGAAGACACTGCCGCAGGGGCTGACCGTGTTCGTCGGCGAATTCACCACCGACTGGGGTGCTGTTCACCGGGCTGACACTGGCGGCGCTGCCGATTACGCTGCTCTACATCGTGCTGTCGAAGCAGTTCATTTCCGGCATCACCCAAGGAGCGGTCAAATAGGCGGGCCGTCAACAAGGCGCGGTCAAACAGCGAAGTCAGGGCATCAAAAGTGGCGAACCAGAACAAGATCATCATCACCTGCGCCGTAACAGGCTCGATCCACACCCCGTCAATGTCGCCGTATCTGCCGGTGACGGCACAAGAGATCGCCACCGCGGCCATCGAGGCGGCCGAGGCGGGTGCCGCGATCGTCCACCTTCATGCCCGCAATCCGGTCGACGGACGCCCCGACCAGTCGACCGAGGCGTTCGCCCCGTTCCTGCAGGTCATCAAGCAGCGCTCCAACTGTGTCGTCAACATCACCACCGGGGGTGCCGCGACGATGAGCGTGGAAGAGCGGGTCAGGCCGGCGAAGGTGTTCGCGCCCGAGGTGGCATCGCTCAACATGGGGTCGATGAATTTCGCGCTGTTCCCGATGCTGGAGCGGTTCAAGACCTTCGAGCATGACTGGGAGCAGCCCTATCTCGAATCCTCGCGCGACCGCATCTTCCGCAACACGTTCGGCGACATCGAGCACATCTTGCGCACCTGCGCCGACAACGGCACGCGCTTCGAGATCGAGTGCTATGACATCGGCCATCTCTACACGCTGGCGCATTTCGTCGAGCGCGGCCTTGTGAAGGCGCCGTTCTTCGTCCAGAGCGTGTTCGGCATCCTCGGCGGCATCGGCACGCATCCGGAAGACGTCGCCCACATGAAGCGCACGGCAGATCGCCTGTTCGGCAATGACTATCACTGGTCGGTGCTGGGCGCCGGCCGCCATCAATTGCCGATCGCCACGCAAGCGATCGCGCTGGGCGGCAATGTGCGGGTCGGCCTGGAGGACTCGCTATGGATCGGCAAGGGCAAGCTCGCCCGCTCCAGCGCCGAGCAGGTGACCAAGGTTCGCCAGATCATCGAAGGGCTCGGCGCCTCGATCGCGACGCCCGACGAGGCGCGGCAGATCCTGCAGCTCAAGGGCGGCGACAAGGTTTCGTTCTGATCGGGACGAAAGGACAACGAGCCGTCATCACGCCTAGCCGAACATCCGCTCGCCCTGCTCATCGACCAACTGGATGCCCTTCTTGATCGAGATGTCGACGGCGTCGTCCAGCCCGGCGAAACGGTCGGCGCGGATGAAGCGGTGCTCCTTCATCACGCCGTCGATTTCCTTCGAGACGACGCCGCAGGTCTGGTACTGGCCCTCGGCCTTGTAGGGCGTCGCACTGATCAGGAATCCCTTATGCTCGACCTGCTTTGCCGGTTTGGCTGTTCCGGCCTCCGTTGCCTCACCACTGCCGCCGCCAAAAAGCTTTTTCAGAAAAGACATTTTTCAAAGCTCCATCTCACGCGGGCACCCGAAGATTCACGGCGCCCCTGTTCATTCAGGCTTTTGTCTCAGCATGCGCGAATGCACCGCCGTGTTCCAGCCCCTTGACGAAAACGCCGACCAGAAGCTCGACCTGATGCCAGATCTCCTCGGCCTGCCTACTGTTGGAATTGGCCACATAGCCGCTGGTCACGATGCCATGCACGCTTGACCATAAGGTCCGCGCCGCAAGCGCGCGGCGGTCGTCGTCGAGGTCGAAATCTCCAGCCTTGAGCACGCCGGCGACGATGTCGAAGAGTGCGTCGAGCAGCGTGTCATAGGCGTCCGGGCCGGGCCGCGTCGCGCGGCGGCGGTTGAAGGCGAGCACCGCGGGCCAACTGCCGGGATGCACCTCGACGAACCGCACATAGGCGGCGGCCATCGCCAGGATGCGATGCCGGACATCGGTCACCCCTTGCCTTTCGAGATCGGCCATCGCCGCTATGCCTGTCGCGCCGAGCCGGTCGAGCAGCCGCATGTTGACGGCGCGGTGCACCTCGTCGAGATCGGCAAAGAGGTTATAGACGGATCCGACGGAGATGCCGGCCTGCTCGGCAATGGTGCGCGCCTTCAGATTGGCGGCGCCGCCCTCGTTGAGCAGCGCCTCGGCGATGGCGAGCACCTTCTCGCTCATCTCTTCCTTGTCCAGCGCCATGCTTCTGTCCTGTCCCGGTATTCGCAAGCCGGGTGCGCCCGGCCCGGAATTCATTCCATTTCTTTCCGTCTACCATGTCCTGCGGCTCATGAACAGCGTTCAAAATAATCGTTGAACAATGTTCATTTCCTGTTATGTTGACTACGTGAACAGCGTTCACGTCAACAGGGAGAAGATCCATGCTTAGCCTGATCAAGACATTGCTGGACGGCGCCAGCGCCCGGGCCGAGGACAATCTGAAGGACCGTTTTGCAATCGACCTTCTGGCCCAGCGCATCCGCGACGCGGAGGCGGGCCTCGCCGCCGCCAAGCAGACGCTCGCCTCGCTCATCGTGCGCCAGCGCGCCGAGCAGACCAGCCTCGACCAGCTCGAGCGCCGCATCGCCGATCTGGAAACCCGCACGCTCAGTGCGCTTTCCGCCAACAACCAGGCGCTTGCCGAAGGCGGCGCTTCCGCAATCGCCGAACTCGAGAACGAGCGCGAAGTCCGCCGCGCTACGGTCAAAAGCCTCGGCGAGAAGACCTTGCGGATGCGTCTGTCCGTCGAACAGGCGCACCGCCGCATCATCGATCTCAACCAGGGCATGATTTCCGCTCGGGCAATCGATGCCGAACGCAAGGCGCAGTCGCGCCTCAACCGTTCGATCGGCCGCACAGCAAGCCTCAACGAGGCGGAGGAACTGCTCGCCCGCATCAAGGAAAGCAGCGACCCGTTCGAGGAGGCCGGCATCCTCGACGAAATCGACGGCGAGCTGCGCCACGAGGCGATCCGCGACCGCCTCGCCGAAGCGGGCCACGGACCGGCTACCAAGGTGCGCGCCCAGGACGTCCTGGCACGCCTGAAATCCCTGAACTGAACCCGCGATTTCTCGAAACGGATCAAATCCAAGGAGCAATACGATGAACGGCAATCAGACCTATATCCTGTTCAACACCGTGTCCGTGGGCGCCGCCTATTTCATGCTCGGCCTGTCACTGTGGCTGGCGCCGGTCGACCTCTCGACCAAGGGCTACTGGGCCATGGGCATCCTGCTGCTCACCGGCAGCCTGGTGAACCTGGTCAAGTACCGCACCGACGAACGCATCTCCGCCGAGACCACCGCCAAGATCGAGAAGGCGCGTAACGAGAAGCTGATCAGCGAATATGTCGGCAAGGATTGATCGCCTCCCGGTCGATCGTCGACAAGTAAGCCCGGATCACTCCGGGCTTATTTCGTTGAACTGAAGAATTGCGGTCGGCATTAGCGACGTGCCAGCGCCTCGATCGCCTCGGCGGCGTCTTCCAGGATGCTGATCGCCTCGGCCTGCTTGTCTTCCGGCGCTTCGGCGATGTCGCCGAGCGCGGCGCGGAGCCGATGACGCAGCGCGCGGAACTGGTCGCGCTTCTCCGAGCGACCGCGGCGCCCCTCGTCCTTGTCATCGCCCCAGCCGAACCATTCGCGTGCCGCGGCCATCTTGCGGCCGAACCGCTCGAGATGGTCGAGCACGCTGTCGATCATCTCGCGGTTCTCCTCGAGATGCGCCTTGCCGGCCTCGGTGATCGAAAACACCTTCTTATTGCCTTCGCTCGATGACACCGCATAGCCCGCCTCTTCCAGGAAAGTCAGCGTCGGATAGACCACGCCCGGGCTCGGGCTGTAGATGCCGCTGGTGCGCTCTTCCAGCGCCTTGATGATGTCGTAGCCATGGCGCGGCGCATCGGCCAGAAGCGACAGCGTGATCAGCTTGAGATCGCCGTCGGCCAGCATGCGCCCGGCGCGGAACATGTCGCCCGGGCCGCCTCGTCCGCCGCCCCTGCCGCCATGGCCGAACGGGCCGAAGCCGCCGCCGCGGCCACCGAATTTACCGGCCATATGCATGAACATGCGCTCGCCGAAATGATTGTGTCTGTGCATGGATTGCTCCTTGAGATATGTCTTACGATATATCTTAAGTAAGGCGCACCATTTGCGGAGTCAAGATATATCTTAAGATATATCGGAGGCCGTGCCAAGGTCGATTGCATGTCACATCCGCGCAGGCCGAGAGCGCCTTACCAATGGCCTTTGCGCCGGTTCCAGGCGTAGAGAATATCCGCGAAGCGGTCATAGGCAAAACGCGTCGGCGGCAGGGCGACAGGGTTGCCGAACAGGCTCGCCAGCCATCCCTCGCCCGGCGTGTGCCGCCAGACCGCGATCGCCACATCGGCGCCGACCAGCAGCCGTCCTTCGGCATCGATTGCGTGCAGCCGGCGGCGGATATCCTCCAGCGAGGCGCCGAAGGCGGAGAGCGCTTCAGGTTCGAAATTGATGTCGCGGAACTCGACGCGGCCCGCCTTGACCGCTTCGATCAGCCGCCGCTTCTGGTGGTTGATGCCGGCATCGCAGACCGGGCAGCGGGTGTTGTACCAGACAGTCAGCAACGGCTTGGACATGGCGCGACTATCGTCGACGAGGCGCCGCACCGCAATGCGACTCGCCAGCCAGGCTATCTCGGCGCTTCATCCTAGAGAGCTGATGATCTCACGGTAGGCGAATTCCGGAAACGCCTTCATCGTCCGCGTCTTGACGTTGCCGCCCGACGACAACAACAGCGCGAAACGGGCAAGCACCGCATCGTCCGGCGCTTCCACAATAGCGACCATGTCGCACTCGCCCATGGTCAGATAGAATGCCTTGAACGAGCCGCCCATCTCCCCCAGCAGCTTCTTGGCGGCATCGAGCCGCTTCGGCGACTCCCGCACATTCTTGGCGCCCAGTTCGGTCCAGTTGATAAGCACGATGTAGGTTGTCACGGCACACCTCCTCCGGGGCCACGGTGCGGGCGCCTGGCCGTTGACGGCCGACGCCGGGCGGGCATCCGGCTTTTCGCCCACAAATGCATCCGACCCCGAATTATCCTCCTGTCGGGCAGTTCCGGCAAGGGTGGCGCAGGCGAATGAAAAAGGGCGCCCAAGGCGCCCTTTCGACTTGCTTGTATGATTTTCCGGTTCAGCTATCCAGGAAGCTTCTCAGCTTGCGCGACCTGCTCGGATGCTTGAGTTTGCGCAGCGCCTTGGCCTCGATCTGGCGGATGCGCTCGCGCGTGACCGAGAACTGCTGGCCGACTTCTTCCAGCGTATGGTCGGTGTTCATGCCGATGCCGAAGCGCATGCGCAGAACGCGTTCCTCGCGCGGTGTCAGCGAGGCCAGCACCCGCGTCGTCGTCTCGCGCAGATTGGCCTGGATCGCCGCGTCGATCGGCAGGATCGCCATCTTGTCCTCGATGAAGTCGCCGAGATGCGAATCCTCCTCGTCGCCCACCGGGGTTTCGAGCGAGATCGGCTCCTTGGCGATCTTGAGCACCTTGCGCACTTTTTCCAGCGGCATGGCGAGCTTCTCGGCCAATTCCTCCGGCGTCGGCTCGCGGCCGATCTCGTGCAGCATCTGGCGCGAGGTGCGCACGATCTTGTTGATCGTCTCGATCATGTGCACCGGGATGCGGATGGTGCGCGCCTGGTCGGCGATCGAGCGGGTGATCGCCTGCCGGATCCACCAGGTCGCGTAGGTCGAGAACTTATAACCGCGGCGGTACTCGAACTTATCGACCGCCTTCATCAGGCCGATATTGCCTTCCTGGATCAGGTCGAGGAACTGCAGGCCGCGGTTGGTGTATTTCTTGGCGATCGAGATGACCAGGCGAAGGTTCGCCTCGACCATTTCCTTCTTGGCGATCGCGGCCTCGCGCTCGCCCTTCTGCACCTGGTTGACGATCTTGCGGAATTCCAGGATCGAGATCGCCGTTTCGGTGGCGAGGTTCTGGATCTCGGCGCGCAGCTCCTTGATCGCATCCTTCTCGTTCTTGGTGAACTCCTTCCAGCCGCGCGAGGTCAGGTTGGCGATCGAGCGCGTCCAGTTCGGATCGAGCTCGGAGCCTTGATACTCCCTGAGGAACTCCTCGCGCCGCACGCCATAGCTTTCGGCGAGGCGCAGCAGCTTGCCCTCGTTCTGCACCAGGCGCTTGTTGATGTCGTAGAGCTGCTCGACCAGCGCCTCGATGCGCGCGGCATTGAGCGACAGCGACTTCACCGCCTTGATCAGCTGGTCCTTCAGCTCCTTCAGCCGGCGGTCCTGGCTGGGCGAGAGCGTGCCGGCGGCGGCCAGACGGTTCTCGACCTGCTGGTCCTGCAGCTTCCTGAGCTTCTTGTAGGTGTCGGCGATGACGTCGAGCGTCTCCATGACCTGCGGGCGCAGTTCCGCTTCCATCGCGGCCAGCGACAGGCTCGCCTCGTCCTCGTCGTCTTCCTCTTCTTCCAGCCCACGCATGTCGCCGCCGACATTGGTGATGTCTTCTTCTTCCTCGCGCTGGGCAGCGCGGCCGCGCGGCTTCTCCTCGGCCTTGGGCGCTTCCTCGACGCGTTCGACGACGGGCGCCTGCTTGGCTTCGGGGCCGGCATAGGTCGCCTCGAGGTCGATGATCTCGCGCAGCAGGATCTTCGATTCGTTGAGCTCGTCGCGCCAGATGATGATGGCCTGGAAAGTCAGCGGGCTTTCGCACAGGCCCGCGATCATCGTTTCGCGGCCGGCCTCGATGCGCTTGGCAATCGCAATTTCGCCCTCGCGCGACAGCAGCTCGACCGAGCCCATTTCGCGCAGATACATGCGCACCGGATCGTCGGTGCGATCGGTCGGCTCTTTCTTGGTGGTCGTGGCGGCGACGGCGGTGCCAGTCTGCTCGGCGAGCTCGTTGGCGTCTTCCTCGCTGTCGCCGGCCGGCTCGGCCTCGGTCTCTTCGCCCTGCTCGTCGTCCTCGACGACATTGATGCCCATGTCGCTGAGCATCGCATTGATGTCTTCGATGCGGTCGGGATCCGTCTCTTCCGAGGGCAGCACCGCGTTGAGCTCGTCGAGCGTGACATAGCCGCGTTTCTTCGCGGCCTTGATCATCTTCTTGACAGCATCGTCGGAAAGGTCGAGCAGAGGGCCATCGGTGGCGCCTTCACGTTCGGTCTCGACCTCTTCCTTTTCCTTTGTCGCCATTCTTTGTCGTCTCCAAGCGGCCGAATATCGAGGCCGCGTAAACTGTCGGACCGGTTATGCCGGATGCGCTCGCACCGGAACGCTTCTTACCGGCCCGGCAACCGCGTCATCGCTTTTGTTTTGTGCAAGTCGCTGGTCCCAAACCGGTTTCCACTTTTGGGCGACATGCATTAAGTCCAGATTAACCCTGATATCTGGAGCAGGCACTTTGCCTGTCCAGACGTCACCGCTACCTCGCATCGCTCGAATTTCCGCCGACGCCGGGGCACGGTTAACGTTTCGAATCGTCCTGATTCCGCCAATCTGCCAGAAGGTCAAGCGCCTCTGGCATGATTCGCATGAAAAAAGCGAATCAATTACCCGACTTAGAGGCGTCGATTCGACGCGCTGCACGTTTCCACTTCATTTCGAGCGCAGTCCGGCCTAAACGCGTCCAACCCTGCCCGACGAGACGCCGAACCCTTCGATCAGCGCTTCCGTTGCCTGCACGTCGTTGAATTGCGCTTGAATCTCGACGAGATGCCGGAAGTTTTCATCCGAGGGGTCTGCATCGAGCGCCGCCTGCGCCTGCTTCAGCTCTCTATGTAAGGTGCGGGCGCTGCGCTGCAAGTGCAGTGCCTGGTTGAAGGCGTCGCGGGCGTCGTCGAGTCCGGCGGTCTCGAGCGCTGGCCACTGCCGCGCCCGCTTGATCAGCGCCACCGCCCTCTCCCAGATGCCGCCGCAGCCGGCGCGCTCGATGGTGGTGATGACCGCGCCGCGATCGTCGGCCGCGTCATGCGCCATCGCATCGAGGATGGCGACATGGAGCTTGCGCAGATCCGAATTGGCAAGGTCGAGGAATTCGACATGCGCGAAATTCTCGTCGATCAGTGCCGGATGGTTGACGAGCGCCACGACGATCGTCGCCTCGCGCACCGACATTCCCTCGCTGCCGCGCTTGACCAGCGCGGACTGGCCGAGGCTTTCGCTGATCGCCATGCGGCCGCCGCCGGGCTTGGCGAATTGTCCGCCGGGCGCGGGCTTGCCCTGGCCGCGCTCGCCTGGCCGGCCGCCATCCTGGCGGCCTTGCCGCGCATTGCGCTGGGGGCCGAAGAAGCTCAGCACCCGCTCGCGCATTTCTTTCTGGTAGTAATAGCGCGTGCTCTCGTCGCGGATGCGGCTGGTCAGTTCGTGCAGCGTCTTTCCCAGCTCAGCCCGCCGCTCCGGCGTATCGAAGACACCACCGGCCGTCTCGCGCATCCACAGAAGATCGGCAAGCGGCCGCGCTTCGGAAAGCACGGCGCGGAACGCGTCCGGCCCCTCGGCCTTGACGAGGTCGTCGGGATCCTTGCCTTCCGGCAGCAGCGCGAAGCGCGCAGAGCGGCCCGCCTGCACCGATGGCAGCGCGAGATCCGCGGCCCGCCAGGCGGCTTTCAGTCCGGCCTTGTCGCCGTCGAAGCACAGCATCGGCTCCGGCGCCATGCGCCACAACAGTTCAAGCTGGTTTTCGGTGAGCGCGGTGCCAAGCGGCGCCACGGCATTCTCGAAACCGGCCTGCGCCAGCGCGATCACGTCCATGTAGCCTTCCACCGCGATGACGGTGCCGCCCTTGGCCAGCGCCCCCTTTGCCAGCGCTTGGCGGGCGCGGGCGAAATTGTAGAGCACATTGCCCTTATGGAAGAGTTCGGTGTCGGGCGAGTTCATGTACTTGGCGAGCGCATCGGGGGCCAGCGCGCGTCCGCCGAAGGCGATGATCTTGCCGCGCGAATCCGGGATCGGGAACATGATGCGGTCGCGGAACCAGTCATAGGAAACCGGAATGTCGTCGCCATGCCGAACCAGGCCACAGGCCTCGATATCGGCTTTCGGCACGCCCTTTGCCGCCAGATGCTCTTTCAAGGCATTGCGGCTATCGGGCGCGAAGCCAAGCCGGAACGACTGCTGCGTCGCCGGCGTCAGCCCGCGCTCCCTGAGATAGGCGCGCGCCTTCGCCCCTTCCGGGCTCTGCAGGCGCTCCTGGAAAAAGGCGGTCGCCATCTCCATGACATCGGTCAGGCTGGCGCGTTCCTTCTCGCGCCGCTCCTCCTGCTCGTCGCGCGCCGGCATCGGCACGCCGGCCATCTCGGCGATCTTTTCGACCGCTTCCGGAAAGCTCATGCCGTCGAGCTCGGTGAGGAACTTGAAATGGTCGCCCGACACCGAGCAGCCGAAGCAGTGATAGCGGCCCTTCTTGTCCTCGCAGTGGAACGACGGGCTTTTCTCGCCGTGGAACGGGCAGCAGGCCCAGTAGTCGCTGCGCGAGGCGTTGGTCTTCTTCCTGTCCCATGCGACGCGCGTGCCGATGACCTGCGAAATCGGCACGCGGTCGCGTATCTCGTCGAGGAAGGCGGGCGGAAAGCGCATCGGGAAAGCTCGTTTGCCCTCCATATAATCAAGCCGCACGGGCGAGGCGACTCTGTCTTGCCCACCGTACCCGCTTTTCACAGACGAAAAGAAGGCGGCCGGGCGGCCGCCGTCTTCTTGGATTACGGATAGTCGCCGATTACTGCGCGGCGATCGCGCCGAAGATGATGCCGGAAAGGATGCTGACCAGCACATAGTCGTTGCCGACGCGGATCCATTCCTGGCCGGGGCCGGGACGGCGCAGGCCGTAGCGGTTCCAGTCACGGACCGGCTGGTGACGCTTCCAGTTGGAATACCTCTGGCCGTTGCGCCAATGATCGCGCTTCACCACCTTCTTCTTGACGATGACACGCTTGTCGACATGCCTGCCGGGCTTCTGCCAGTCGACCTGCGTGTAATTCGACTGCGGCGCGCTCAGCTGGGCGAGCGGCGCGGCTTGGCCGGAGAAGGCCGAGGCGGCCAGCATCGAGGCGGTGACGGCGCAAAGTATGAGACGCTTCATGGTCGGTACTCCTTGTTGTCGATAGGCAGAGGAATAGCCGCCAATGGATGAACCGAAACTGAACGTGAGAATTACAATTCTGTAATGATTTCCGATGCTTGCAGAGGCTCCCTCAACAAGGCTCTGGATCGCGCTCGGCTCTTGCCTCCCAGCCGTCGCGGCATGCTGAGCGAAGCGCCGCCGCGCGGCCCGTGCAACCAATGCGCCCTGTATTCATTTCCGACATGTTCCGTCGAGCAAAGGCTATCATCACATCAGAAAAATCTATTATTCGGCTAATCTTAACTGGTATATTCCCAGGCCTCGAAATGGCTAAGATTCGTATCCCCCTCCGCGTCGCCGGAGTCACCCCGCGAGGTCGGCTGTGAGCGGCTCCGTCGTCCTCCTGCACCTTGCCGGCGCGGTGGCGCTGATGCTGTTCGCCACCCGCATGGTGAAGACAGGGGTCGAGCGCGCCTATGGCGACGTGCTGCGCCACAGGCTGCGCGCCACCATGCGCAATCCGATCATGGCGGTGCTGGCCGGCTGTGGGCTGGCGATCGCGCTGCAGAGCTCGACCGCGGTGACGCTGCTGGTCGGCTCCTTCGCCGGCGCCGGCATCGTCTCGGGCGCCGCCGGTCAATTGGCAGTGCGCGGCGCCGAGATCGGTTCGGCGCTGGTGGCCAAATTGCTCACCTTCGACCTTACGCTTTTGGTGCCGCTCTGCCTGATCGCCGGCACGGTCATGTTCATGGCCACCGAGCGGCGCGACTGGCGGCGCTTGGGCCGTATCCTGATCGGTGTCGGCCTGCTGATCCTGTCACTGGAGATGATCGGTCAGGCCTCGGAGCCGCTGCGCAACAGCCAGTTGATGCCGCTGGTCATCAATTACTTCTCGAGCGACTCCATCACCACCTATCTCCTGGCCGCGCTGGTCACCTGGCTATTCCAGTCGAGCATCGCCGCGGTCCTTTTGATGGCGACGCTGGCGGCTCGCGGGCTAATCACGCCGGAGCTCGGCGTGGTCCTGGTGCTTGGCGTCAACCTTGGCTCGTCGCTGATTGCGCCGTTGCTGACGCGGTCGGCGCCGCCGGAAGTGCGGATCGTGCCGATCGGCAATCTCCTGATGCGAGGCCTCGGCTCACTGATCATGCTGGTCCTGATCATGACCTTCAAGCCGGATGTCGCCTTTCTCGGCAAGACCGCGCCGGATCAGATCGTCAACGCCCACATCTTGTTCAACGTGCTGATCCTGCTGGCCGGGCTGCCGCTGGCCGGCCTCGTCTACCGCGCTTCCGAAAAGATCGTGGCGCTGGGCAGCAAGCCTCAACTGGCTGCGGCGCTCGAGGTGGTCGAGCTGTCGGCGCTCAACGAGAGCGCCCTCGATACGCCGAGCCAGGCGCTGGCCAATGCGACGCGCGAGGTGGTTCGGGTCTGCGAGACGGTCGAGATCATGCTGAAGCGCATCATCGAACTTTACGAGGATGCCGATCCCGCCAAGATCAAGGCGCTTGCCGCGCTCGACGACCGCGTCGACCGGAAGCACGCCGCGATCAAGCTCTACCTCGCCAAGATCACCAGGAACCCGCTGACCGAGGACGAGGCGTTGCGTTGCCAGGAGTTGATCGGCGCCTGCGTCAAGCTCGAGCAGGTCGGCGACATCGTCGTGCGCAACATGCTGGTGCATGTCAGGAAGAAGCTGGAGCGCGGACTGGAATTCACGCCTGAGGGCTGGCAGGAGCTTTGCGCTTTCCATTCCTCGGTGCTCGCCAATGCACGGCTCGCCTTCAACGTGCTGGTTTCACGCGATCCGGAAACCGCGCGCCAACTGGTGCTGGAAAAGGATCTCTTGCGCGAACGTGAGAAGGAAACCAGCGCCAGCCATTTCGTGCGCCTGCGCGAAGGCACCGCCAAGAGCGTCGAGACGAGCTCGATCCATCTCGACACCATCCGCGATCTGAAGCAGATCAACTCGCTGCTTGCCTCGATGGCGTACCCAGTGCTCGAGGAGCGCGGACTGCTCGGTGCCTCGCGCCTGAAGGCAAGCTAGCGCTGGACATCCCTGGCCACGCGCAAATTTAATCTTTGCCCATCCTCGCCTCTGTCGGCTAAGGATCACCCGAGAACCTGTTGGGAGGACGATCGGTTGATGGACACCCATTCGCGCAGCTTCGCCAAGGCGCTTTCGTGGCGCGCCACCGGCACGATCGACACGATGATCATATCGCTGGTGGTGACCGGCAGCATCAAGCTCGCGGCCACCATCGGGCTCACCGAAGTCGTCACCAAGTCACTGCTTTACTATCTGCATGAACGGGCCTGGCTGAAGATCCCGTATGGGCGCAAAACGGCCGTCTAATGCATATCGCAAAAGTGGGCGGCGGTTTTGCGATCACGACATGCGACGCGCTTTAGCCTCTACACTCAAGAAAAGCTAAAGCGGCATCGACAATTTCTGCATTGCCGCGCCCGCCCAAGCGTGGTTTGAGGCGTGCATTCCTCGCATATGTTTTGAATCATGCTGCCGCTAATTGCCCTTTTCCTTGCCGCCTTCGCCTTCGGCACCACCGAATTCGTCATCGCAGGCGTGCTGCCCGAGGTGGCGCAGGGCCTCGGTGTTTCGATACCGACCGCCGGCTATCTCGTCTCGGGCTATGCCTGCGGCATCGCCATCGGCGGCCCGCTCCTGGCTCTGGCCACCGGCAAGGTCTCGCGCAAGACGCTGCTGATCGGCCTCACTATCGCCTTCACCCTCGGCCAGGTGGCCTGCGCGCTGGCGCCCGACTTCACCTCGATGCTTCTGCTGCGCATCGCGACCGCCGTTGCGCATGGCTGCTATTTCGGTGTCGCCATGGTGGTTGCGGTCGGCCTGGTGCGCGAGGACCAGCGCGGCAGGGCTGTGGCGATCATTCTCTCGGGGCTGACGGTTTCCAATGTCATAGGCGTGCCGGCCGGCACCGCTATCGGCAGCCTGTGGGGCTGGCGGGCGACCTTCTGGGTGATGGGCGCGCTTGGGATCATCGCCATCATCGCCATGCTGGCGCTGCTGCCGCGCACGACGGGCGCCGCCAACCGGCCGGCCGGGCTGGCGCGCGAAGTGCGTGTGCTCGGCCGCCAGCAGGTCTGGACATCGTTGATCCTGATGCTGATGCTGATGATCGGCCAGTTCGGGCTGTTCACCTACATCACGCCGACGCTGCTCGAGGTCACCTGCCTCGACGAAAGCCTGATCCCCTGGGTGCTGCTGCTCAACGGCGTCGGCGCCACGATCGGCGTCCTTGTCGGCGGCAAGCTCGCCGACTGGAAATTGATGCCGGCGCTGATCGTCATGCTTGCCCTGCAGGCGGTGATGCTGGGCGTCATTCATCTTGTCAGCCCCTACCCGGTACCGATGATCGTCGCCATCGTCATCTGGGGTGGCCTCAACTTCGCCATCGGCGCACCGATCCAGACCCGCATCCTTGCCTGGACGGCGGACGCGTCCAACCTCGCCTCCTCGCTGATCCCGTCCGGCTTCAATGTCGGCATCGCGCTCGCCGCATCGCTGGGCGCGACGATGCTCAATGCCGGCTATGGCTATCGCAGCCTGCCGCTGGCCGGCGCTTTGGCCATGCTGGTGGCGGTGGTGGTGGCTGTCGCCTCGCAGACCTGGGAATGGCGCAGCCGCGCGATGCCGCCGCTGCCGGCGGCAGCGGAATAATCTAGAGATCGATCCGGAACTTGAGGCTCTCCGCGCCGCCATAGGCGGCGTCCTCGAAGAAGTGGCCGACGAGCCTGCCGCCATTGGCCGTTATGACCTTCTGCGAAGCTGGATTGCCCGGCTTCGCGGTGATCGCTACGTGGTCGAGCCCGACCGCCCTCGCCTCGTCCAGCATCAGCCGCAGCGCTTCGGTGGCATAACCGCGGCCTCGCTTCCATGGTACCACCGCATAGCCGATATGGCCAAGCACATGCGAAGGCAGCGCCGACGTGCCCTTCTGCCAGCGAAAGCCGATCGAGCCGGCGGCCTCGCCATCCCATATCCAGCGCCGAAAGCCCGGCAGGCGCGGCACTTCGGTGCCGTCCGGCAAGGCGATAGGCGGGCCCTTCGCCTCGGGGTCGTCGAGGCTGGCGAGAAATTCGACAGGATCCTTCTCGATCGCCTCAAGCTGCTCGCGCGTCGCTTCCAGGAGCCGCACATTGTCGGGCGACCACCCGCGCTCCAACGCCGCCTTGTAGGACGGCAGGTGTTCGAGCGTCGGCTTGACGATTTCGATCATCGTTCGTTTCCTGTCGAGAGGGACAGGCATAACCGCCGCACGGATCGCTCTCAAGTCGCCTGAAACTGGATTTCGCCCCGGTTGAGGAAACAGGCCTTGTCGAACAGCGACAAGTCGAGCGGGTTCGGCAGCCGGATATCGCCGATATCCGGAAACGGCTTCCTGGCGGAATCATACGACCTGTCGACCTGCGAGATGAAGACCAGCACCAGTCCGCGTTCCCGGGCAAACGACCTCAGCGCGCGGATCTGGACCATGAGCTCGGGATTCTCCCGTTTCTGGTCGAGCAGCTGCAGATAGTCGATGACCGCCAGCGTGCCGCGCGGCGCCGACCGCAACGTCTCGATGATGTAGCCGGCACTGATGGCGTCGGAATTGTCGAAGTCGAACAGTTGGTCGAAATCGGCAGGGTTGCTCCCGATGTCCCGGAAGCGGTCCAGGATGTCGGCATGCATGTATTCCAGGCTGAAGAATACGGCGCGATTGCCTTGCGTCATGGCCGCCACGGCGAGTTCGAGGCTCATCAGCGTCTTGCCTTGGCCCGGCCGCGCCGCCATGAGAACCATGTCGCCGGGCATCAGCCTCGCCAACAACCTGCCGGCGGGCGCTGCCTCGGCGGCTTTGGCGGCAAGCAGGCTCCAGCTGCCAAAACCTTCCTTGGCGGCAACGCGGTCGAGCGCTTGGTGGAGGGGGACATTCTCCCTGCGAGACAGGAGCCTCGCCTGGCGTTTCAGAAGATGGACGGGTGCGGAAAGCCGCATCGAAAAACCTCCTGCCGCGAGCAGTCTTCGCAACCCTCCTTATGCCTGGCGCTCTAACAGTCGGTTGATTGATCGACTGCCCTGCATGAACAATGCTTTCCCGACGGAGGGAGGAGGCGTGGGCGCACCGGAATCAGATGATAACCCAATCCACGCCGACCGAAAATCGCGGAGTTGCGCAGGCGGCACAGTGGCGATGGCGCTGTGAAATGTCGTCGCAGCAAATTCCGCCTGCAAAAGGTGTTGCTAAACTAGAAGTGTTTCGCCGATGGATGCGAGATCTTCCATAATCTCCCCGGATGATTCATGGTGCGGGACAACGCTTCGACAGGAGGGGCAAACCGGTGCGGTTGATATCTGTTCCGCTGGGCGCGGCCATCTTTTGTCTTGTCGCGATCCTGGCCGCCTTGACGGCATCGGTCAGCTCATTTGCAGCGTTGCGGCCGTCAAGCGTGCCGGACTGGTTGCAGCGCCATGTCGGCGATAGTGAAGGACAGATCTCGCAGGTCGTGCTGGAGCGGGCCCGCGCGCTCTACCAGAAAAAGGTAAGCGATGGTTCGGTCAGCAACCCTTGCTACTTCGCCATGGATGCGACGCGTCCCGGTGATCTCGGCAACAGTGTGCTTGGCCAGCGCTATTATGTCATCTGCGAAGCCAGGCAGCTCTTCCGCGCCGTTTCCTCGGGCCATGGCGGCGGCCGCAATCTGAAAGGCGTTGCCGATTTCTCCAACGGCAGGCGTTGCGCGAAAAACTTCGGCAATGCGATGGACTCGGAGCTGACCGCCGGCGGAGCCTATATGACCGCCGAGACGAAGACCTCGTTCAAGGGTTACTACCGCGTCGGCGCACAGGACACTGTGTTCATGCGCAGTTTCATCCAGTTCGACGGCGAAGGCGAAGCGGCGAACGCCAGGCAGCGTGTGATCGGCGGGCATCCGGCTGCCTTGCTCAGGGGCATGTGCCTGCGCAAAGATCCGAACAGCTCCTACGCCGACCATGACGGCTTTGTCCCGTTCGGCAAGCTGGTCAATTATGCCGGCGGCCGCAGCAATGGCTGCACCAGCTGGTCGCCGGCCGACGCCGAGCAGATCATCCCCATCGTGAAGAACAACCCGACGACGCTCTACATCTATCCCGAGTCGCGCGACATCGCCGCCGTTGCGCGCGCAAAGTCCGGCGGCCAGGCGCTCTCAGTTGCGGGAGCCTATTGGAACGCCTCCTGCCTGAAGGAGATCGGCACTCCCAAATTCTGGCCGAAGAAGACGCTGGAGCCGATCATCGCGCAGTACAAGCAGGATCATCCGGCGCCGCCCCCGCAGCCGGTGCCGATCTGCAAGGATCCGTAAGACCGCAATCCCCTACTGCAGCAGTGCCTTGATGATGGCGCTCGCCTTGGCGAAGTCCATCTGGCCGGCATATTTCTGCTTCAGCGCGCCGATCACCTTGCCCATGTCTTTCTGGCTGGCAGCACCCATGGCGGCGATCGCCTCGCGCGCTGCCGCCGTGATCGCCGCATCGTCGAGTTGCGTCGGCAGGAACCCGCGGATGATCTCCATCTCGCCGCGCTCCTGCGCCGCCAGTTCCGGCCGCTTGCCGTCTTCGAAGGCCTTGGCCGATTCCTCACGCTGCTTCACCATCTTGGCGAGGATCTGCAGGATCTCCTCCTCGCTCGCAGGCGGCTTGCCGGCGCCGCGATTGGCGATGTCGCGGTCGTGGATGGCAGCCTGGATCAACCGCAGGGTCGGCAGGCGGTGCTTGTCCTGAGCCTTCATCGCGCTCTTCATGGATTCGGCGATTTTCTCGCGCATCGTGCTTCTCCTTCGAATGCGGCGGACAATAGCTTTGCCGAACGGCCAACGCAAATCCCGGCAAGCTGCTGATATTGCTGGGCGAAATGCAAACCGACCCTGGCTTGGGGGCGCCGCATTGACCGCTACGGCACCTTCCCCTATGTACTCGGTCCTGCATGAGACAATGAAGTCATGTCGCCCAAAAGTGCGTAGCGGTTTTGGGAAAACGGCATGATCGGAAAGAACCGGCGTGTGAAAGCGGGAAAGCCTGCTTCGCGCGCCTTGCTGCGCAAACGGCCCAGCCGGCCGTGTTGAAGCGCCTGACAGGAGTGCCGCCATGGCCACGACCACCGCCCCCTGGGCCACCGAAAAGCCGACCGCCCTTCTGGTGCTCGCCGACGGCACGGTAATCGAGGGCCGCGGTCTTGGCGCCACCGGTTCGGCCGTTGCGGAAGTCTGCTTCAACACGGCGCTTACAGGTTACGAGGAGATCCTCACCGATCCCTCCTATGCCGGCCAGATCGTCACCTTCACCTTCCCGCATATCGGCAATGTCGGCACCAATGATGAGGACATCGAGGATCTGCATCCAGCCGCCCGCGCGGGCGCTGTCGGCGCCATCTTCAAGGCCAATGTCACCGACCCGTCCAACTATCGTGCCGCCGGCCATCTCGACCAGTGGCTGAAACGCCGCGGCATCGTCGCGCTTTCCGGCATCGACACCCGCGCGCTGACCGTGCTGATCCGCGAGAAGGGCATGCCCAATGCCGTCATCGCGCATGCGCCCGACGGCATCTTCGACATCGAGGACCTGAAGCGGCAGGCCGCGGCCTGGTCGGGCCTGATCGGCCTCGATCTCGCCAAGGAGGTCACCTCGGGCCAGTCTTCGGTCTGGCGCGAGACGCCCTGGATCTGGAACGAGGGCTATAGCGAGCAGGACGCGCCGTCCATGCATGTCGTGGCCATCGACTATGGCGTCAAGCGCAACATCCTGCGTCTGCTGGCAGGCCTCGGCGCCAAGGTCACGGTCGTGCCGGCCAAGACCGATGCTGAGGAAATCCTGGCCATGCAGCCGGACGGCATCTTCCTGTCGAACGGCCCCGGCGACCCGGAAGCGACCGGCGAATATGCCGTGCCGGTTATCCAGGACATCCTCAAGACCGATATACCGGTGTTCGGCATCTGCCTCGGCCATCAGATGCTGGCGCTGGCGCTCGGCGGCAGGACCGAGAAGATGCACCAGGGCCACCACGGCGCCAATCATCCGGTCAAGGACCACACCACCGGCAAGGTCGAGATCGTCTCGATGAACCACGGTTTCGCCGTCGACGCAGACTCGCTGCCGGAAGGCGTCGAGGAAACCCATGTCTCGCTGTTCGACGGCTCCAACTGCGGCATCGCGCTGACCGGCCGTCCCGTGTTTTCGGTCCAGCATCACCCCGAGGCCTCACCCGGCCCGCAGGATTCGCACTATCTGTTCCGGCGCTTCGTCAACCTGATCCGCGGTCGGCGCGGCGAGGAAGCGCTGGGGGAACGTTGACACGCTTAGCCGGTAGAGACGGCTACAGGCTGCGGATCGGTCGCTACCGAGTTATATTCGATGAGGACCGCACCACTATCCTGGCTATCTACATAGGAAAACGCGAGACAACAACCTACAGCAGGTTATAGCAGGACAAGATGTCATGAATGCCCCGCAAATCATCAAAACCTCAACCGGCGAGGAACTGGTCGTGATCCCCAAAGCGGATTACGAGGCGTTGCTGCATGCCGCCGAGGAGGCTCTCGAAGATGCCGCGGATGCCGCCATCTATGACGGGCGCAAAGCCGACCTCAAAACCGAAAGGGCGCTGCCGGCGGACGTGACCATGGATGTCTTGCGCGGCTCCAATCGACTAAAGGCGCTGCGCAACTGGCGAAAGCTTACCCAAGCCGAACTGGCTGCGGCGATCGGTGTCAGCCAGGGTTTTCTGTCGGACCTCGAATCCAATCGCCGGAAGCCGTCCGAGCAGACCAGCGCAATGCTGGCGAAGGCCCTCGATATCCCCGGAGAATGGATCGAGCCTTAATCGCCCTCAAGCCGCGTCGGTCACCGCTTCCTGCGTGTGCATGCGCTCGACTTCCTTCGGGGTCGGCTTGGCCACTTTCGTCACGAAGACGATAACCGCCAGCGTGAGGAAAATCGCGCCGAGCGCATAGGGCGCGCCGCCGAATACAACCGGCGCGCTCGGCCCGGTGAACCAGGAAAAGATCGCCGTGTAGAGCAGCGGCGTGATGATCGAGGTGATCGAGAAGATCGAGGTCATCGCACCCTGCAATTCGCCCTGCGCCGAAGGCGGCACCTTGCCCGCGGCGAGGCTCCTCAGCGGCGGGTCGGCAAGCGCCTCCAGGCAGCCGGCCACGATCACCGCATAGATCATCCAGCCTTGTGTCGAAAACGCGTAGCCGAAGGCGCTGAGCGCGGTGAAGGTCAGCCCGATCACCGCCGTCTTCCACTCGCCGAGCTTGGGAATGACCCGCGGCAGCACCGTCGCCATGACGATCGCGCCGCACAGGCCGAAGGCGCCGAGCGAAAAGCCGATCTGCTGCTGGTTCCAACCGTAGCGATAGCTGGAGACGAACGACCAGACCGCCGGATACATCATGTGACCGAGCGTCATCAGGAAGAAGACGAGACCGATCCAGCCGATGCCTTGATAATTGCGCATCTGCATGAGCGTGCCGACAGGATTGGCGCGCTTCCACTCGAAGCGGCGGCGATGCTTTTCGTCCAGCGTCTCCGGCAGGAAGAACATCGCGATCAGGAAATTGACGAAGGCAAGGCCCGCGGCGAAATAGAACGGCACGCGCGGTCCTAGGGTGCCGAGCAACCCGCCCAGCACCGGGCCGATGACGAAACCGACACCGAAGGCGATACCGAGCAGGCCGAAATTCTTCGCCCGGTTCTCGTCGTTCGAGATGTCGGCGATGAAGGCCGATGTCGTCGAATAGCTGGCGCCGGAAATGCCGGCGAGCAAGCGGCCGATGAAGAGCATCGGGTAGGACCAGGCGACGGCGCAGATAAGATTGTCGATCGAGAAGGTCAGCACCGAGGCAAGCAGGATCGGCCGCCGTCCGAAGCGGTCGCTCAACCCGCCCATGATCGGCGCGAAGAAGAACTGCATCGCGGCATAGACGAAGAACAGCCAGCCGCCCTCGATCGCGGCCTGGCTGACGCTGACGCCGCTCAACTCCTCCAGATAGGCCGGCAGCACCGGCATGATGATGCCGAAGCCGATGATGTCGAGCAGCAGCGTGGTGAAAACGAGCGCAAGGCCCCGCTTGGCGGTCTTGGGATCGATCATGACGATAAGCTCCTCATCCGCCTTGGGGCACAGGCGGGACCGACCTTATAGGCGAGGTCATCGGCGGGAACAATCCGCGAACGAGGGCAAATGTCTTATGCTGACATCACTTGCCAGCTGCCACTGATCGCGGATCGCCGTCAGAAATCAGGCGCATACGCCGGCCTCAGATCGGACCACTCATCGTGTTGCAGTCGGTCAGCTTGCCGCTCTTGAAGCCCCGCGCCAACCAGGTCTGCCGCTGCTGCGAGGTGCCATGGTTGAAGCTTTCCGGCACGACATAGCCCTGCATCTTCTTCTGCAGCGTGTCGTCGCCGATCTGCTTGGCGGCATTGAGCGCGCTCTCGATATCACCCTGTTCCAGGATGCCCTTTTGCTGGGTGAAATGCGCCCATACACCGGCGAAGCAATCGGCCTGTAGCTCGATGCGCACCGACAGCTGGTTGGCGTCGGCCTCGCTCATGCCCTGCCGCATCTGGTTGAACTTGCCCATGATGCCGGTGAGGTTCTGCACGTGATGACCCACCTCATGCGCGACCACATAAGCGCGGGCGAACTCGCCTGAAGCGCCGAACTTCTGGTCGAGCTGCTGGAAGAAGGTCATGTCGAGATAGACCTTATGATCGCCCGGACAATAGAACGGTCCGGCCGCCGCCGAGGCAAAACCACACGCCGAACGAACCTGGCCGCTGAACAACACCAGCTTGGGATCCGAGTAGGTCAGACCCTGGGATTTGAAAATGCCGGTCCAGGTGTCCTCGGTGTCGGCAAGCACGGTGGCGACGAATTGCTTCATCTCGTCGTTGGCGGGCGCGCCGCCACTACCCTGGGAGCCGCTGTTGTCGGTGATCTGGCCACCGCCACCCGGGAGCAGGCCGCCGCTGCCGTCGCCCAGGATTTGCGATGGGTCGAAGCCGAAATACCATCCTGCGAGCACAACCAGGATGACCAGGATGATGCTGCCGCCGCCACCGGTACGGCCGCCGATAGGAAGGCGGAACTGGCCACCGCCGCCCAATCCACCGCCAAGTCCGCCGCCGCTGTCGCTGCGGTCATCCTCGATGTTGTCGCTCTGACGACGGCCTCTCCAAAGCATGGCAACTCCTCGCAACGCGAATGTCTGGAGGAACCGGCCCGCGACCGCCCCCCTGCAGATAATTATCGCAACGGCTGGCCCAAGTCACAGAATTTTTCGCGCTCCAAATGCCGACGCGCAAAGCAATTGCAGTCAGGCAGATAAAAGTTCCACTGACCATAACCCGGCTAAAAGCCTCAACTTTTCTGCTTGGCGCCGGCGCGCGTTGCCGTCCGCGGCGGTTCCGCCCACCGCGTTTTCAGCGATGCGTCATCGCCCGGCGAAAAGCTTCCAGCGTTTCGGCACTGACATGGTGCTCGATGCCCTCGGCGTCGATACGCGCCGTCTCGGCGCTGACGCCCAGCGAACGCAGGAAGGCCTCCACCGTCTGGTGGCGGATGCGGCTTTCCTCGGCGACCTTGCGGCCGGCCTCGGTCAGGAACACACCGCGATAGGGCTTTCTCGAGACCAGCCCATCGGCGCACAGCCTGGTCAGCATCTTTGCCACCGTCGGCTGCGCGACGCCAAGCCTTGCCGCGATATCGACCTGCCGCGCCTCGTTGCCGTCCTCGATCAGATCGGCAATCAGCTCGACATAGTCCTCGACAAGCGCGCTGCGGCGCGCTTCGCGCGTCTGCCGGAATCCTTCCGAATGGATTTCGGCATTGGGAAGCGGCTCTTCGCGTCGAACCGGTTTGTTCCTCAGCGCCAACGCGCGCTCCTCTTAGCTGCCCTAGAGCATGACGCCGAAAAGTGTGAAGCGGTTTTCGGACGACGTCATGCTCTTCGATTGAATCGGGATCGCATCCATAGCACGACCCCTGATGGTCCGGCCGTTTATTTGCATTCCCGTGCAGGCGCAACCAGCGTTTGCGGCAGCCCAGCGCCAGCCTGCCGCCGGCGTATCACGAAAGCATGATCAATGAAATATAGCATATTGCATAATGTTGAGCCATGGCATAGATAATGGGAGCAGCGATACATTCCAGCGGAAATCCTCCATGTCCGACGCCGATGCAGCAACCGTAGCCCGACCCGCGTGGCGATTCGACAGGCCCGACGACGAACAGCCGAGCCTGCGCGAGGTCAACGCATCGATCGCGGTGCCGCAAACCGGCGTCTGGTTCCGCCGCTTGTTCGCCTTCATGGGGCCGGGCTACATGATCTCGGTCGGCTATATGGATCCGGGCAACTGGGCGACCGACCTCGCCGGCGGCGCCCAGTTCGGCTACACGCTGCTTTTCATCATCATGCTGTCGAACCTGATGGCGATCCTGCTGCAGGCGCTGGCCGCTCGTCTCGGCATCGCCACCGGCCGCGACCTCGCCCAGGCTTGCCGCGCCTACTATCCGCGTCCCGTCAATTTGATGCTGTGGATCGCCTGTGAACTGGCGATCATCGCCTGCGACCTCGCCGAGGTGATCGGCACGGCGATCGCACTGCAGCTTCTGTTCGGCATACCGCTGGTCGGCGGCGCCATCCTCACCGCGCTCGACGCGTTCCTCGTGCTGCTCTTGATGAACAAAGGCTTCCGCTATCTCGAGGCCTTCGTCGTCGCATTGCTGATCATCATCTTCGGCTGCTTCGCCATTCAGATCTTCGTCGCCGCGCCGCCGGCGGGCACGATCCTGCATTCGATGTTTGTTCCGTCGTCCGAGATCGTCACCAATCCGGCGATGCTCTACATCGCAATCGGCATCATCGGCGCAACGGTCATGCCGCATAACCTCTATCTGCATTCATCGATCGTACAGACCCGCGCCTATGAGCGCACCGATGCCGGCAAGCGCGACGCCATCAAGTGGGCGACGGCGGATTCGACCATCGCGCTGATCCTGGCGCTGTTCGTCAACGCTTCGATCCTGATCGTCGCGGCGGTCGCCTTCCACGATACCGGGCATCAGGGCGTGGCCGAGATCGGCCAGGCCTTCGAGCTGCTCTCGCCGCTGCTTGGGCTTGGCATCGCCTCGATCCTGTTCGCCGTCGCGCTGCTTGCCTCCGGCCTCAACTCGACAGTCACCGCGACGCTCGCCGGCCAGATCGTCATGGAAGGCTTCCTTCGCCTGCGCATTCCGCAATGGGCGCGCCGCCTCGTGACGCGCGGCATCGCCATCGTCCCGGTCGTGGCCGTCACCGCGCTCTACGGCGAAAAGGGCACGGCCCAGCTGCTGGTCTTCAGCCAGGTGGTTCTGTCGATGCAGTTGCCCTTCGCGGTCATCCCGCTGGTGCAGTTCGTGTCGGACAAGAAGAAGATGGGAAATTTCGCCATACCGCGGGGCGTTGCCGCTCTGGCGTGGGTGGTGGCCGCCGTCATTCTGGTGCTCAACTTCAAGCTGCTCTTCGACGCCCTCGCCGGCTGAAATCGGGCAGCGACATTCCGGCCGGCCGCGCTATGTTCTTCAGGCATGGCCGGATCGGACGACGCTCGAAAATTCTACGCCAGGCTGATGGCCGCGCATGCGCGTTCGGCCGACCCGCGCATCGAGGAGGTGTTCGCCTCGGTGCCCCGCGAGGCCTTTCTCGGACCCGGACCGTGGACAGTCTTTGCTGGCGACGGCAGGATCGAAACGCCGAGCGCCGATCCGGGCTATATCTATCAGAACGTGCTCGTGGTGCTCGATCCCGACAAGGGCATCAACAATGGCGAGCCGATGCTGCATGCCATGTGGATCGGCAAGGTCGCGCCGAAGCCGGGTGAGATTGTCACCCATATCGGCGCCGGCACCGGCTACTACACGGCGCTGCTGGCGAGGCTGGTCGAGCCGGGCGGCAGCGTCACCGCTGTCGAGCTTGAGGCCAATCTCGCGGCGCGCGCCAGGGCGAACCTTTCGGCTTACGGGAATATCGAGGTTATTGAAGGCGACGCCGTCACCAATCCGCTGCGGCCATCCGACATCATCTATGTCAATGCCGGCGTCGTCGCCCCGCCCGCCGCATGGCTGAAAGCGCTGAAGCCCGGCGGCCGCATGATCTTCCCGTGGCGTCCATCCGAAACCGTCGGCCTCGCGGTCCTCGTTACCCGCCTGGAAAACGGCTTCGCCTGCCGACCCTTCATGGGCTCATGGTTCATCCCATGCGTCGGCGCCTCCGTTGCCGGACCTGGGACGAAAATACCGACCCGCGAACGCGCCGCTCGAACCCGGTCGATTTGGCTGACGGCGGACAAAGTTCCGGACCGCACGGCGACTGCCGTCTTCGGCGATGTCTGGTTTTCATCTCGTGCCATTCGCGCAGAAAGGGCGCGATAGAATTTTTTCAGGCCCTTGTCGAAAACGCGCTTCGCAGTTCGTCCTTAGAGCAATTCCAGGAAAAGTGCGAAGCGGTTTTCCGTCCGGAATTGCGTAAAAACAAAGAGATAGAAGCGGTTCGGCGTTTCCGTGAAACGCTGAACCGCTCTGGAGAGAAATCCGGCCCTGACGGCGCGGATCGTGAAAACGGAGAAGACAGATGCGCAAGATCATCGCCGCCACCTTCGTCAGCCTCGACGGCGTCATGCAGGCGCCGGGCGGTCCGGAAGAGGATCCGGTTGGCGGCTTCAAGTTCGGCGGCTGGACCTTCCATTACTTCGACGAGGTGACGGGCGCGGCAATGGATGAAATGTTCTCCAAGCCGTTCGCCCTGCTGCTCGGCCGCAGAACCTACGACATCTTCGCCGCGTACTGGCCGTATCAGAAAGATCCGATCGCGGACGCCTTCAACCCTGCGACCAAATATGTGGCGACGCATCGGCCGGATAGCCTGATCTGGCAGAACACGCAGTCACTTGGACCTGATATCGTCGCGACGTTGCGCCGCCTCAAGCAGGAGGATGGACCTGACCTGCTCATCCAGGGATCGGGCAATCTGATCCAGACCTTGCTCGCCAACGGGCTGATCGACGAGATCCGGCTGATGATCTTCCCGCTGTTGCTAGGCAAGGGCAAGCGGCTGTTCGGCGATGGCGCGATGCCGGCCGCCTTCAAGCTTGTTAAGTCGCAGGCGTCGAGCACAGGCGTGATCATGGCGACTTATGAGCGCTCAGGCGAAATCAAACTCGGGTCGTTCGTGCAGGGGCAACCGTCCGAGGCCGAACTCGAGCGGCGCAAGAACTGGAAGTAGGAGAGGATATCGCGTGGTGGGCCAAGCCCGCCACGCGTTCGCCAGCAGCCTCGAACTACGATCTGAATGACCAGGAGCCCGCCGATGATTCCCACCATTACCGCCTTTGAACGATCGCCCGACGGCGGCAGGGGGCTGGCACGTGACATGCACGTCCGCTGGGCACTCGAGGAAGTAGGCCAACCTTATGACGTGCGTCTTGTTTCGTTCGATGAGATGAAGCAACCCGCGCATCTTGCGCTTAACCCCTTCGGCAAGATCCCGACCTATGAGGAAGGCAATTTCGCTTTGTTCGAGTCGGGGGCAATCGTCTTTCACATCGCGGAGCGTCATGCGGGCCTGTTGACCGGCGATGCGAACGCACGGGCGCGCGCAATCGCCTGGATGTTCGCGGCGTTCAGCACAGTGGAGCCGCCGATCCTCGAGCGCACGACCGCCGTGATTCTGGAGCGCGACGCGACGTGGCACGACCAGCGCCTGCCTTTGGTCGATGACCGTATCCGCAAGCGGCTGGCCGAACTCTCCCGCTATCTCGGCGATTCCGACTGGCTCGATGGCGCGTTCAGCGCCGGCGACCTTGTCATGGTGGGAGTGCTGCGCCGGTTGAACAGATCGGGGCTGCTGGACGAATTCCCGAACCTTTCCGCCTATGTCGCCCGCGGCGAGGCACGACCGGCGTTCAAGCGGGCATTCGATGCGCAATTGGCGGTTGCCATGGCCGCGTCGAACGGCTGATCGAGTCCGACCGTTCACGCCGCCTGGCGATAGCGTGAAAGGCCCTCGCGGATATGGCTGGCAAAAGCCTGCGCGGCCGGCGCGGCGGTATGTTTGGGCAGATGCAGGTTGACGGAGAAATTCGGCAGGGCCGGAAGGCCGGCATCGGACAGGATGTCGAGATCGGCCGGAACCGTCGAGGCAAGCCAGGTGGTTACTGCAAGGTCCGACCGCACCGTCGCGGTCGTTGCGTCGATGTTGCCGTTTTCGAACACGGTGCGCCAATCGAGCCCATGCTCGCCGAGTGCTGCCAGCACCGCCGGCCGGAACGCGCAGGTGTCGGCGACGATCGAGACCGGCAGCGGGCGCTTCAGGCGTGCCGAGCCGCCTTTGGCGCCGACCCAGACCAACCTGTCGACGAGCAGGCATTCGCCGGCGGACCGCCCCACCCGCTCCTCGATGATGGCAAGATCGATGGTGCCGGCCGCCAATGCCGCCGCAAGTTCAGGTGAAGAAGCGCAGACCAGCGAAATCTCTACTTGCGGATAGGCTTCGGCGTAAGCTTTCAGCACCGGCGCGAGCAGCGTGCCGACGAGATCGTAAGGCACGCCGATCCGCACTTGTCCGGCAACTGCCCCGCCCCTGATCTCGGTGAGGATCTCGTCGTTGAGCTGCAGCAGTCGCCTGGCCTTGTCGAGCAGCCGTTCGCCTCCCCGCGTCAGCCTCAGGCCGCGCCGGTCGCGCTCGAACAGGCTTTGACCGAGTACCTCTTCCAGCCGTTTGATCTGCTGGCTGACTGCGCCTTGCGTCAAATGAAGCGCATTGGCCGCCGCCGTCATGCTGGCCTTGTCGGCGGTGGTGACGAAGGTGCGGATGAGGGTCGTGTCGAGGTCGCGGATCATGGGTAGCATTATAATTGCTAATGCAAACCATATCAAACATTGCATTTACTGATGGCGCGAAACGCCTAAGCATGCCTGCTTCTTCGACTGGGAAGTCCGCATGTCCGAAACCATCATCCCGCTGATCCTGTTCGCGCTGATCTCGACCTCGACGCCCGGCATCGCCACGACATTGTCGACCGCTTCCGGCGCGCAGTTCGGCTTTCGCCGTTCGGTGCCGCTGATGGCCGGCAGCGCCGCCGGGCTGGCTTCGGTTGCGGCCGCGGGCGCAGCCGGACTTGCCGGCCTGCTCGCCGCCGTCCCCTCGCTGCAACTCGCGATGAAGATCGCCGGCTCGCTCTATCTGATCTGGCTGGCGATCAAGATCGGCCGCAGCGGTCCACCCAAGCTCGACATCGCCATGGCCAGGCCGAACAGTTTCTTCGGCGGTGCCGGAATCCAGTGGATGAACCCGAAAGGCTGGGCCATGGGACTGGGCGCCGCCGCATCCTTCGCTGCACTGGCTGATGGTCCGATGCAACTCGCGCTGCTGCTGGGCGCCGTGTTCGGGCTGGCCGCGGCTTTCTCGCTGTCGCTATGGTGTGTGGCGGGAACACTGCTTGCCCGCCTGCTCAAGACGGAGCGCCAATGGCGCGCGCTCAACATCGTGCTCGGCGTGCTGCTGGCCGCCTCGATCCTGCAGATGTGGCGGCCGGCGTAGAGCGCTGGGCCTGGTTCCTCGCCCCCGCCAGAGCGGGGGAGAGGCGGCCGCGAAGCGGTCGGAGAGGGGCTTCGTAGGGCGGATGCCTTTGGAGTTCAATCTTCGTCGCGCCAATCCCCTCTCCGTCTCGGCTTTCGCCGAGCCACCTCTGCCCCATTTCATGGGAGTGAGGAAGCTGAGCCTCGTTCAGCCCTCAAGCCGCGTAGCGAGCCGCCGGCTTGTCGGCATGCAGGCTGCCATAGAAGGCCTGCCGGGCGCCAAGGAATGTGTCCAGCTTTCCCGTGTCGGCAAGCGCCGGCACGGTGACGGCTTCGCCACGCGCCAGGCCGACAAGGGCGGCATCGACCATATCGTCGGCGGTCATGATGATCTCCTTCGGAAGGGTATCGATATCGCCGCCGGAAAGCTCCCAGAAATCGGTCCGGGTCGCGCCCGGCAGCACCACCTGAACCGTCACCCCGGTGCCCGCGACCTCGCGATGCAGCGCTTCGGTGAAGTTGACGACATAGGCTTTGGTGCCGCTGTAGATGCCGCCGAACGAGGTGTCGAAGGCCAGCACCGAGGCGATGTTGACGATCCCACCACGTTTGCGCGCCAAAAGCCCCGGCAGCACGGCACGGGTCAGCCGGGTCAGCGCCACGACATTGACCTTGATCATGCGCTCGGCGGCATCCGCATCCGCGGTCGCCACCACTGCCTGACCGCCAAGCCCGGCATTGTTGACCAGCAGCGTCACGGATTCATCGGCTGATATCGCCTGCTCGACACGGCGCACATCGTCATCGTCGGACAGGTCCGCTGCGATCATGCTGACGTTGCGGCTGTAGGCATGGCGAAGCTTCTCGGCCAGTTCCTGCAACCGGTCGGCGCGGCGCGCCACCAGCACCAGATCGTAGCCCTGCCCTGCCAGCCGGTCCGCATAGACCGCGCCGATGCCTGAGGAGGCACCGGTGATGATCGCCGTGCCCTTGTTGTCCTTCGTGCTCATTGTCCTTTTCCTTTCGTCGTTGTTCCTGCACGGACCCACGGGGCCGGTGGATATATTCGCTTTCGGTTCAATTAGTGGCATATGCCACTTTCGGTGAAGTAGGTATATGCCACCATCTTGTCAACGGCGGCGGCGAAAACTATTTCTGCCATAGGCCGGCGCACCTCTTCGCCGGCAAGGAGCGAACATGACCGAAGTTCGGAAGCCAGGATTTAGCAGCTGCAACAACGCCACGCTGCGGCGCGCCGCGCGCAGCCTCGGCCGCTTCTACGATGATGCGCTGGCGCCGTCGGGCTTGAAGGGCACGCAGTTCGGCCTGCTCTTCCAGATCCACGTCGGCAGCGAGCCGACAATGGGAACCATCGCCGAGGCGCTGATCATCGATCTCTCCGCGCTCGGCCACACGCTGAAGCCGTTGATCCGCGACGGCTATGTCGAGACCTTTGCCGACAAGGACGACCGCCGCGTCAAGCGCGTGCGGCTGACGCCGCAGGGCGAAACCAAGCTCGACGAAGCGATCAAGCTGTGGAGCGTTGCACAGCAGCAGTTCGAGGACAGGGTCGGCGCGGAGCAGGCGGCGAAGCTGCGCGCGGCGCTGGATGAGGTGGCTGATCTCAATCTGGAAATACCGACGGCCGCTCCTTCACCCTGAAGAAGCCGCCGCCGCTCGAGCTTTGTGTCCGCCTTATTCCGCCGGCATCGCCACCGGACGGGCGAGCGCACGGCCAGCCATCACCACGCCCAGCCCTACGATCGGAAACACCGCCGCAATCAGGCCGAGATCGGCCGGGGCGCCGAAGCGCAGCACGGCGGCTCCCACAACCGCGCCAAGCGCGACGCCGAAATAGAGCGCCGAGGCGTTGAGCGACAGCACGATCGGAGCAGCATCGGGTGCCAGCTTGATGATGCGGCTCGCCTGCGCCGGCGGGAAGGCCCAGCCGACGATACCCCACGGCACCATCATACCCATCAGCGCCGGGCCGGCGATCGAATGCGGCAGGAAGGTCGGGATCAGCGAGAAAGTGGCAAGCATGGCGGCGCTGAGCGCCAGCGACCAGCAGACGGTTCGTGTCGCGCCGAAACGGTCGGCGGCCTGGCCGCCGGCGATGTTGCCGATGACCGCGCCGACGCCGAAGGCAAGCAGCATGCCGGGCAGCGCCAGCGGGCTCAAGCCGCCGCCCTCGATGGCCAAAGGCGCGATGAAGGCAAAGACGGTGAACGCGCCGATAAGCGCGAGCACCGTCGTCACCAGGATCGGCATCACGCCGGGACGGACCGAGGCCGCCAGCCGCGCTTTCAGCGGCAGCCTGGTGCCGACGATGCCGCGCGGCAGCCGCCACCAGAGGATCGCGCCGGACAGCGCGCCGAGCCCGGCGATGGCGAAGAAGGTGCCGCGCCAGCCGGCAATCGCCGCGACCAGCGCGCCGAGCGGCGCGCCGACCGCCACCGCCACCGTGGTGCCGCCGACGACGACGGCAATGGCGCGGGCGCGATGATGGTCGTCGACCAGCGCCACCGCGGTCCCTTGCGCGGTCGCGGCGAACAGGCCGGACGATAAGGCCATGACGATGCGGGCGATCAAAAGCAGCTCGAAGGACGAGCTCATCGCCGCCACCAGGTTGCCGATGACGAAGAACGCGATCGTCCACAGAATGACGCGCCGCCGGTCCCATTCGCCGGTCAGCGTCGCAAGCACAGGCGCGCCGATCGCATAGGCGAGCGCGAAAGCCGTGATCAGCGAGCCGGCGAGCGGCACGGATATGCCGGCATCGGCCGCGATATCGGGAAGAAGGCTGGAGATGACGAAGCCCTCGGTCGAGATCGCAAACGATCCGAGCGCCAGCCAGTAGATCCGCTTGTCCATGGGGATTTGTCCTTAGTTCAAAAGTTATTGAACAATTGGACATAACAGGGCATGATGTCAACCGAGCCGGGAGAAGATAGCTGAACCCTGCTGACAGCACTGTGTCAGGACGGAACCAAAATGAAGAAGCCACGCTTACCGGCGGGGAAAGGAGTCGCGTTGAAGTTCGTCCCGTTTGTGCTTAATTCTGGGTCATGAGCCTGCCCCATCCAACCACCGACCAGATCAGCCTGCCGATCGTGTTGGCCGTCCTCGGCGATCCGACCCGGCTTGCCATCGTGCGCTATCTGGCAAGCAAGGAAGGCGTGCCGCTGAACTGCAGCAAGTTCCTCGATCTCGCCTCCAAGACCAATCTCAGCTACCACCTCGCCAAGCTGCGCGAGGCGGGTGTCACCCGCAGCGAAGCGGTCGGCACCAGCCGGCTGATCACGCTGCGCCGCGACGACCTCGACAAGCGCTTTCCGGGCCTGCTCGACAGCGTGATTGCCGCCGCTGACGGGGACAAGGCGTTGCCCATGGTCGGCACGTCCGAGGTCGAGCTTTCGACCTGAGCGGCAGATTTGCGTGTATTCGGGTCTCACAATCGCCGCCAATTCAGGATGACATCGCACCGTCTCGCCGCCTATAAGCGCCTCGGCATGTGGTCGGCACTCCCAGAGTCAAATAGCGTTGAGTTGGTCGCGCCTTGGAAATTAGCAGTGCATTTGCCCGTGGCCAAAGGATGAAGCGCAAAGTCACCCTCCGATCGACATTGCTGGTCGCCGCTCCCTTGCTGCTTGCCGCCCTGCCTGCGGTCGCGCAAGACGCGTCGACGACGATCATTTCGATCATCGGCGGCCTTGCGCCGGACGATCTCCTCAACATCCGCGCCACCGCTTCTGCGAGTGGAAAGATCGCGGCGCGGCTGCCCAACGGCACGGCGGTCAAGAATTTCGGCTGCAACCTCGTCAACGGCTATCCCTGGTGCAAGGTCGAGGATACGCAGGACGCTCACATCGTCGGATGGGCGCCCGGCCGCTATCTCAGCCCCAACAATCCCGCGCCTGCGCCTGAGGACGCCGCCGCGCCGCCCGCCGAAGCCGTTGCGCCTCAACCAGCATCCGAGGAACGGCAGCCGGATATCGCGGCGCGCCTGGGCGGCGCAGAGCCGGCCGAGCCGCCCTCCGCGGCCGAGATCGGCATGACCGCGATGCAAGATGCCTACACCCTCGCCTTCGCGGCCTCGGCAAGCGCCGAGACCGACGACCCTGCTCCTGATGCCGCCGGCGGCATTCCCTGCGCGCGCCACATCGGCCAGCCGATGACCCGCTGCGAGATCAGCGTCGCGCGCACGGGCGATGACAGCGCCGTAACCGTGACCTGGCCGGACGGCGGCAGCCGCGTCATCACCTTCCATGGCGGCGTGCCCGCCAACTCGGACTCACCGGACGAATTCCGCTTCACCCGCGAAGGCAGCTTGAACATGATCCGCATCGGCGCTTCCGAGCGCTTCGAGATTACGGATCAGCTTGCGCTGGGAGATTAGGGATTAGGCAATAGGCAGTAGGCAGTAGGGAATAGGCACCGGGCGCTTGAACCCCTCCCTATTCCCTATTCCCTATTCCCTATTCCCTATTCCCTATTCCCTATTCCCTATTCCCTATTCCCTATTCCCTATTCCCTATTCCCTATTCCCTACTGCCTACTGCCTACTGCCTACTCCCTTACCCCCTCGCATTTTCGGGGTTACATCCGCCAAAACTCTTCCCTATAAGGCCCTCCTAGCCTGATACCAGAATCGCAAGCACAACCGGCCGGGTCCTCCCGTCCCGGTTTTTCGTGTAAGCCGCTCGCCGAACGGAATCCGAAGACATGCCAAGACGCACCGACATCAAGTCGATCCTGATCATCGGGGCCGGCCCCATCGTCATCGGCCAGGCTTGCGAGTTCGACTATTCCGGCACCCAGGCCTGCAAGGCGCTGAAGGAAGAGGGTTTCCGCGTCATCCTGGTCAACTCCAATCCGGCCACGATCATGACCGACCCGGAACTGGCCGACGCCACCTATATCGAGCCGATCACGCCCGAAGTGGTGGCCAAGATCATCGCCAAGGAGCGGCCGGACGCGCTGCTGCCGACCATGGGCGGCCAGACCGCGCTCAACACCGCTTTGTCGCTGCGCCGCATGGGCGTGCTGGAGCGTTACAATGTCGAGATGATCGGCGCCGATGCTCACGCCATCGACAAGGCCGAGGACCGCGCGCTGTTCCGCGAGGCGATGAGCAAGATCGGCCTGGAGACGCCGCGCTCGATGCTGGCCAACGCCACCGACGTCAAGAACGCCGACCGCAAGACGCATGAGGCCGAGCGCGCGGCCGTCAAGGCTGAAGCGCCCGCCGATCTCGACGCCGCGCTCGATGCGCTGGAAACCCGCTGGAACCTCGGCGAAGGCGACCGCAAGCAGCGCTATATCAGCCATGGCATGGCGATCGCCGCCCAGGCGCTCGACCATGTCGGCCTGCCAGCCATCATCCGCCCCTCTTTCACCATGGGCGGCACCGGCGGCGGCATCGCCTACAACCGCGCCGAATTCTACGACATCGTCCAGTCCGGCCTCGATGCCTCGCCCACCACCGAGGTGCTGATCGAGGAAAGCGTGCTCGGCTGGAAGGAGTATGAGATGGAGGTCGTCCGCGACAAGGCGGACAATTGCATCATCATCTGCTCGATCGAGAACCTCGATCCGATGGGCGTGCACACCGGCGATTCCATCACCGTCGCGCCGGCGCTGACCTTGACCGACAAGGAATACCAGATGATGCGCAACGCCTCGATCGCGGTGCTGCGCGAGATCGGCGTCGAGACCGGCGGCTCGAACGTGCAGTTCGCCGTCAATCCGGCAGACGGCCGCCTCGTCGTCATCGAGATGAACCCGCGCGTCTCGCGCTCGTCGGCGCTGGCCTCCAAGGCCACCGGTTTCCCGATCGCCAAGGTCGCCGCCAAGCTCGCCGTCGGCTACACGCTGGACGAGCTGGAGAACGACATCACCGGTGGCGCGACGCCGGCCTCCTTCGAGCCGACGATCGATTATGTGGTGACGAAGATCCCGCGCTTTGCGTTCGAGAAATTCCCCGGCGCCGAGCCGGTGCTGACGACCGCCATGAAGTCGGTCGGCGAAGTGATGGCCATTGGCCGCACTTTCCAGGAATCGCTGCAGAAGGCGCTGCGCGGGCTGGAAACCGGCCTCACCGGCCTCGACGAGATCGAGATCCCCGGTCTCGGCCATGGCAGCGCGCCCGCAAACCATGCCGACGACCGCAACGCCATCCGTGCCGCTCTCGGCACGCCGACGCCGGACCGGCTGCGCATGGTGGCGCAGGCGATCCGCATGGGCACCTCGCTGGAAGACGTGCACGCCATGTGCAAGATCGACCCGTGGTTCCTCGAGCAGATCGCCGGCATCATCGCCATGGAGGAACGCATCCGCGAGCACGGCCTGCCGCGGGATGCCGAAAACCTCCGCATGCTGAAGGCGATGGGTTTTTCCGACGCCCGCCTCGGCTCGCTGACGAAGACCGACGCGGAAGTGATCCAGAAGGCCCGGCAAAAGCTCGATGTCCGTCCGGTCTACAAGCGCATCGACACCTGCGCCGCCGAATTCGCCTCGCCGACCGCCTATATGTACTCGACCTATGAGGTGCCTTTCGTCGGCGAGCTCGCCAACGAGGCGCACGTGTCAGCGCGGAAAAAGGTCGTCATCCTCGGCGGCGGTCCGAACCGCATCGGCCAGGGCATCGAGTTCGACTATTGCTGCTGCCACGCCGCCTTCGCGCTGCGCGACGCCGGCTATGAAGCGATCATGATCAACTGCAACCCGGAGACCGTGTCGACCGACTACGACACCTCCGACCGGCTCTATTTCGATCCGCTGACGGCGGAGGACGTGCTGGAGATCCTGCGCGCCGAGCAGGCCTCGGGCGAACTGGTCGGCGTCATCGTCCAGTTCGGCGGCCAGACGCCGCTGAAGCTGGCCGACGCGCTGGAAAAGGCCGGCATCCCGATCCTCGGCACCTCGCCCGACATGATCGACCTCGCCGAAGACCGCGACCGCTTCCAAAAGCTGCTGCACAAGCTGAACCTCAGCCAGCCGAAGAACGGCATCGCCTATTCGGTCGAGCAGGCCCGCCTCGTCGCCGGCGAGCTCGGCTTCCCGCTGGTGGTGCGCCCGTCCTACGTGCTCGGCGGCCGCGCCATGCAGATCATCCATGACGAGGGCATGCTGCAATCCTACCTGCTCGACACCGTGCCCGGCCTGGTGCCGGAGGACATCAAGCAGAAATACCCCAACGACAAGACCGGCCAGATCAACACGCTGCTGGGAAAAAACCCGCTGCTGTTCGACACCTATCTCTCCGGCGCCATCGAGGTCGATGTCGACTGCCTGTGCGACGGCAAGGATACCTTCGTCTCCGGCATTCTCGAACACATCGAGGAAGCTGGCATCCACTCGGGCGACAGTGCCTGCTCGCTGCCGGTGCACTCGCTGCCGTCGGACCTCGTCGACGAGCTGGAGCGCCAGACAGCAAGCCTCGCCCGCGCGCTCAATGTCGGCGGGCTGATGAACGTGCAATACGCGATCAAGGACGGCACGGTCTATGTGCTGGAGGTCAACCCCCGCGCCTCGCGCACCGTGCCCTTCGTGGCCAAGACCATCGGGCGGCCGATCGCCAAGATCGCGGCCCGCATCATGGCGGGCGAGACGCTGGAAAACGCCTTCGCCCATTACGGCGCCATGCCCGACCCGCGCAATCCGGGCCACATCGCCGTCAAGGAAGCCGTCTTCCCCTTCGCCCGCTTCCCCGGCGTCGACATCCTGCTCGGGCCGGAAATGCGCTCGACCGGCGAGGTCATGGGCCTCGACCGCGACTTTGCCCTCGCCTTCGCCAAGAGCCAACTCGGCGCCGGTGTCGATCTCCCCCGCTCCGGAACGCTGTTCGTCTCGGTGCGCGACGAGGACAAGAAGGGTATCCTGCCGGCCGTAAAACGCCTCGCCGGCCAGGGCTTCAAGGTCCTCGCCACCTCCGGCACGGCGCGCTTCCTCGCCGAGAATGGCGTGGTGGCGGAAAAGATCAACAAGGTCCTCGAAGGCCGCCCCCACATCGAGGACGCCATCCGCAACCGCCAGGTCCAGATCGTCTTCAACACCACCGATGGGCAAAAGGCGGTGTCGGATTCGAAGTCGCTGCGCCGCGCGACGCTGATGCAGAAAGTGCCGTATTACACGACGCTATCGGGGGCTGCGGCCGTGGCCGAGGCGATTGCGGCGTTAAGAGCGGGGAACTTGGAGGTGCGGCCGCTGCAGGAGTATTTTGGGTGAGGCGATTGGCGAAGCCGCAGGCAACAAACCTTCCGTCTCGCGAAATTGAACGAAGAGACCATTGGCCGTGCTTAAACTGAACCGGGAGCATGAATAACGGGCATCCGACCGTGTTCCCACTTTGTTCCGGAGCTTCCAACGGTCATAATCTCTGCAACTGATTCGCAGGGGTGATTCGAAATGCAAAACCGATCTCACGCGGTGATGGCGCAGCGTTCCGAGGCCAAGGACAGCAGGGATGATTTCCCGACGCCCCCTTGGGCGACGCGGGCCCTTCTAGAACATGTCCTACCCGAACGATCGGTTTCAAAGGGGATGACGTGTCTAGAACCGGCTTGTGGCGCTGGTCACATGGATAAGGTTCTTCGTGAATATTTTCATGAGACTAGTGCGTCGGATATTTATCCGTATGGCTATGCGAGTGAAGGCGACTTCTTGAAGATTCCCCTAGGGGTCGCATCGTTCGATTGGGTCATAACCAACCCTCCCTTCAACTTGGCGGAAGAGTTTGTGGCGCGTGCGCTTTCCGTTGCCCGACGCGGCGTAGCTATTCTCGCCAGGACTGTTTTTATGGAGAGCGTCGGTCGCTACGAAAGGCTTTTTCAACCCACGCCTCCAGCGATTTTTGCTCAATTTGTCGAGCGCGTACCAATGGTGAAAGGAAGGCTAGACCCGAAGGCGTCGACAGCGACTGGCTACGCGTGGTTTGTTTGGCTGACCGAAGGAACCTCGAATACAAGGGCTATGTGGATTCCTCCTTGCAGGAAGAAATTGGAAACCAAATTAGATTATGACTTGCCGCCAGGCCGCATGTCATCACGTCAGGCGCAGTCGGATTTATTTGGATTCAATGTCCCTGCTAGATATAGTGAAGCCAAACGTAGATACGACGATAGCGTCGCTGGTTGACACTGAATTTCGGCCGGATCCCATTGCAGGAACACTATTTTCCAGAGTCGTCAGCGTTCTGAGTTCTGCCTATAAGCGACATGGCTCAATCATTGAACAAGCCATCGTCGAGTGTCTAAAGGCGAATCCGAGATACACTGTTTGGCGTGTCGATCTGTTCGGCATCCACGACCAAGCAGCCATTACAGTTGCCGCCGCTCAAAACAACCCAAGTTCGCTGGATAGTACTCATCTGCCTTACATAGGCGATGCGGCCGGCAGCAATCGCATACAGTTAGATGCTGTGGTGTTCGACAACGACACGGGTGTCGTCTCAAGCTACGAAATTAAGCGGGGTAATGGTCACTTCGACGCTGGGAAACAGCGCTCGATGAAGCGAGAAGCGCTTCTTTCGAAGATACTCCTCCGAGATCATTGTCGTCAGCGCGGGTTCCCGGCAACCGATAGCAGAGCACATATTGTGTTTTACTATGGCATTAGGTCAATTCCCGCGCCCCTTGGCTTAATCGGTGCGGAGCTTGACGACCATTTCGGCATGCCAATCTTGAGCGAAGTCGAAACTGTGAACGCCTATTTCAGAAGCCGATTGTTCGAGATCATTTCTCAATAAGCATGGCGGAGTGCGGCCCTACCGAGATCAACTCGTTGCGCCGAACAGGACGCGCCCTCACGCCACCGCCACGCACTCGATCTCGATATCAAACTCCATCGGCCACGACGCCACCGGCACGAAACTCCGCGCCGGCGGGTTCTCGCTGAAATACCGGGCATACACCCTGTTTATCGCGTTGTAGAAGCCGGAATTGACGGCGTAGATGCGCACCATCACCACCTTGTCCATCGAGGTGCCGGCAGCTTCCAGGCAGTGTTTCAGCGCCTTCAGCGACGCCTATGTCTAGACCTCGATGTCGCCGCGCACCATCTCGCCGGTCACCATGTCCACCGGCGGCGTCGCCGAGACGAACACGAAGCCGTTGGCCCTCACAGCCGTCGAGCACGGCAGGCCGAGCGCCCGCACCTTGGCCGACATCACCGGCACCTCGATGACTTCCTTGTCCATGGCAATCCTCGCTTGTGTGCGAGGAAGCTTGTCGCGGCGCGGGCGGAACGCCAGCGGGCATTCTTCCTTCTCCCCTTGTGGGAGAAGGCAAGTCACCCCTGATGCGCGACGGCCAGTTCCTTCGCATGCTTCTCGTGCATCTTCAGCACCGGCAGCGTCTTCTTGGCGAACTCCTTCATCGTCGGGTCGTCGCCGGAATTGGCATAGGTGGAAAACAGCGCGACCGCATCCTTATGCGCGTCGGTCTGCATCTTGATGTATTTGGCGTCGAATTCCTTGCCGGTGGCAGCCTTCAACTCACCGAGCATCTGCTGCTCCTTGGGCTGCAGCGCCGGGCCGGCGGGCTTGATCGACGCGGTGGTCTGGCCCTGGCTCAGCGCCGCCTTGAAGTCCTCGCCAGCCTTGGTGTGATCCTTGATCATCTGCGCGGCGAAGGCCTTGACGTCGGCCGACGCCGATTTCTGCTGCGCCAGCTTGCTCGACTGGATCTCGAACTCATTGGCGCCGGGCACCGTCGCGACGAAGGTCTGGGTATCGACCTTGTTGTCGGTCACCATCGGTCCCACCGCGTCTGTATTGGTGTCGTCCGATTGGGCGAGAGCAGCCGGCGCGCCGGCAAACAGCGCGACGGCGACCAGGGGCAGCAGCGTTTTCATCTCAATCTCCGATCCGAAACAGCCCCTCTGCCATCCCCAACGCGGCACCGGCCCCCGGGTTGCCTGAAAAGGTTGCCTGAGAGCTTGCCTGAAAAGAAGCGCGCGGGCCGGGCGCCCGCATCGCCATCAGTGGCAGTGCGCGCCGGCACCATGCCCGGCATATTGCAACTGCTCGTGCCAGTCGGGCCGGCCTTCCGGCGTGAAATCCATCAGGTTCCACAAGATCTCGCAGGTGCCGATCGCGCGCGGATCCTGGCCGGGTTCGGTCGGCGCGAAGCCGAGCTCCGACGACCAGAAATGGCGGATGCCGTCACCGTCCCGATGGAACACCGAAAGCAGCGGTATCTGCGCGCCGTCGGCCGTTTCGGAATTGTAGTCGCGCTTGAAAGCGTTGCCGGCCGAGGAGACGAGCCGCATGTTTTTCCAGCGGCGGTCGCGGCAGAGCGCCGTCAGATTGTCGAGCGCGGTCTTCGCCACCACGGCGAAGTTGATGCCGGCCGCTTCGAGATGCCCGATCGCACCGTCGAACTGGTCGAGCAGCGCGGTGCAGGACGGGCATGGCTGATCCTGCCGGGCAAGCTTCGCCGTCTCGCCGCCCGTCGCGACGTCGCGCGTCTCCCGCGGATGGCGCGGGAACATCATCTGGTAGAGGATCAGCGAGTCCTTGCCCGGAGCGAACAGCTCCGACAATCTCACCTTCGACGGCCGGCCCGTGTCGTCCAGCCCATCGAACACATAATCCTGCGGCACCAGCCCGCCCTGCGGCAAGGCGCGTCTTGCTTCAGCCACCGCCTCCATGGCGAAGCGCAGCTCGATTTCCTTGCGCAGCAGCTTTTCGCGCGCGGTGCGGTATTTGGCGGATTCATTGGGAAAGGTGATCATGATCGTCTCCTTGGCCTTAGTTGCTCTACGATCCAAGGACGCCTCGCCGCGACCTGGTCCGACATTTCGGCACACGCCTTCCGGCTACTTTTTCGCGTCTAGCCCTTCACTCCGCCAGCCGTGAGACCCGAGACGATCCTGCGCTGGAAGACCAGCACCAGCATCACCAGCGGCACGGTGACGATCACCGAGGCGGCCATGATGTTGCCCCAGGGTATCTCGAACTGCGAATTGCCCGACAGCAGCGCAATCGCCACCGGCACGGTGCGCTGCGTGTTGGTGGAGGTGAAGGTCAGCGCAAACAGGAACTCGTTCCAGGCGCTGATAAAGGCAAGCAGCCCGGTGGTGGCGAGCGCCGGCCACATCAGCGGCAGGAAGACGCGCGTGACGATGATCCATGGCCCGGCGCCGTCGAGGATCGCCGCCTCCTCGATCTCGACCGGCAGGTCGCGCACGAAAGTGGTGAGCACCCAGATCGTGAACGGCAGCGTGAAGATCATGTAGGACAGGATGAGCGCCAACAGCGAATTGTAGAGATGCAGCGCCCGGATGATCTCGAACAGCCCGGCAAGCGCGGCGACCTGAGGAAACATCGACACCGACAGGATGGCGAGCATCAGCACCGAGCGCCCGCGGAAACGGATGCGCGCCAGCGCGTAGGCCGCGGTGACGCCGAGCAGCAGCGAGACCGCGACGACCGCGCCGGAGACGATGAGCGAATTGACGAGATTGCGCAGGAAGGGGCCTTCGGTCAGCACGTTGCGGTAATTGGCGAGGCTGAACGTTTCCGGCCACAGGCCTGCCTGGAACAGCTCGGTTCCCGATTTCAGGCTCGTGACGATGGCGTAGTAGAACGGAAAGACCGCGACAAAGACGATCGCCAGAAGCAGGAGATAGAAGGCGGCGCGCTTCAGCACCCTCATGTCAGCGGCCTCCATCCAGGCTCAGCCGGCCGATGCGGATATAGGCGATGGTGAGCATGCCGATGATGAGGAAAAGCAGCGTCGAGGCGGCCGAGCCATAGGCGAACTTGTCGAACTCGAACAGGTTCTCGCGCGCGAAGACAGACATCGACTTGGTCCCGACATTGTTGGGCGTCAGCACGTAAATCAGGTCGAAGATGCGCAGCGCGTCGAGGGCGCGGAAGATCACCGCCACCATCACCGCCGGGCGGATGAGCGGCAGCGTCACCCAGCGGAAGACCTGCCATGGGCTGGCGCCGTCGAGCCTGGCCACTTCGATGATCTCGCGCGGCAGCATCTGCAAGGCGGCCAGGATCAGCAGCGCCATGAACGGCGTCGTCTTCCAGATATCGACGATCAGCACGGCGATCATCGCGGTGTCGGCGCTGGCGGTCCAGGCGATCTTGGCGTGGATCAGGCCGAGATTGAGAAGCACGACATTGATGATGCCGAACTGGTCGTTGAGCATCCATTGCCACATCTTGGCCGAGACGATGGTCGGGATCGCCCAGGGAATGAGGATCGCGGCCCGCACGATGCCGCGCCCTGGGAATTCGGCATTGAGCGCCAGCGCAACGACCATGCCCAGCACCGTCTCGCACGCCACTGACACCACGGCGAAGCGCACCGTGTTCCACACCGCGCGCCACCAGACCGGATCGACGAGCAACCCGTCATAGAGCACCCGGCCGCTCGGCATGCGCAGCACCGAGAAATAATTGTCGAAGCCGACCCATTGCCGGGCGTCGAGATCGGCGAGCGAAGCGTCGGTGAAGCTGTAATAGATCGTGCGCAGGAACGGCCAGCCGGCAACGGCGGCGAGCACGAAAAGCATCGGCGCGAGAAACAGCCATGCCGTGCGCACGCGCCGGCGCATCAGCGGCGATCGCCGTGTCGCGGTCACCACCCCTTGCCTTTCAGCCTGGTCAGCCTCGCCTCGAGATCGGCCAGATTGTCGGAGGCGCTGCCTTGGCCGGAGATCGTGTTGTGCACGGCCGTCCAGAACAGGCTGGAGGCCTCGTTGTATTTGATCCTGGCGGTTGCTGAGGGCCGCGGCTGCGCGTTGAGGAAGATCTGCTTCCAGCGCGGCACGATCGGCTGCTGCCTGGCTATGTCGGGGTCGTCGTAAAGTGCTGCGATGGTCGGCAGGTTGGACGTCTTCAGCGTCCGGTATTTCTGCATCTCGCGCGACGCGATGAACTTGACCAGCTCGATCGCGTCGTCCGGGTGTTTCGAATATTTGGAGACGGCAAGGTTCCAGCCGCCGAGCGTCGCCGCCGGCTTGTCGCCTTCGCCGGTGCCTGCCGGCAGCGGCGCCACGTCGAACTTGCCCTTGATCGGCGAATTCTCGCTGTTGCCGAGCGCATAGGCATAGGGCCAGTTGCGCATGAAGACCGCATTGCCGGTCTGCCAGACACCGCGCGATTCCTCCTCCTGGTAGGCGAGCACGCCCGGCGGCGCGATGGTGCCGATCCAGCCCTTGACCATGTCGAGCGCCGCGGCCGCTTGCGGGTTGTTGATGGAGATTGCGCCGTCCGGCTCGATGATCTCGCCGCCGCCATTCGACATCACCCATTCGAGCGCGTTGCAGGTCAGCCCCTCATAGGCATTGCCCTGGAAGACAAAGCCCCAGATGTCCTTGTTGCCGGCCGCCCGCTCCTTGTCCATGACCAGCCTGGCGGTGTCTTGCAGCTCCTTCCAGGTGGTCGGCACCTTGGCACCGTATTTGTCGAGGAGGTCCTTGCGGTAATAGAGCGCCGGCGCGTCGGTGAAGATCGGCAAGGCGACCAGCCTGCCGTTGACCGTCTGCGACTTGATGATCGACGGGAAATGCTCGCCCGCCACGTCCTTGGTCGCCTCCGTCAGGTCGACGAGTTGGCTGGCAAGCTGCGGCGCCCAGATGACATCGGTCTGATAGACGTCGATGTCGCTGCTGCCGGCGGCAAGCCAAAGCCGGTATTGCCCGAACTGGTCGGTGGTCGAAGGCGGGATGACGACGATGTCGACCTTGTTGCCGCTTTTCTTCTCGTAGCGATCGAGTATCTCGCGCAGCACCTTGATGCCGTTGCCGGTATCGCCCGACACGATCGACAGCTCCACCGCGCGCGCCGGACCGGCGGCAAGCAGGACGCCGGCCGCAAGTGCCAGCAATGCAGGAACAAGTTTCACGGAGTTTTGCGGACCTCCCTGCGCGACCGGCGACGCGACGCGTCGCGGCTCATCAAGGCCCCTGCGATGAATGCGCGGCGGCGCTTAGGGTTCCCCGCGCTTGTCCGGGTTGGTCAGGCCGGCGGGTCGGTGAAGCCGGCCTCGGTCGGCTCGACCACGCCGGTATCCCGCTCCCAGCCTTCATTTTCCAGCTTCATCGACTGGATCGCCACCGCATTGGCGTTGGCGTCGAGTTCCGGCAGCATCTGCACTTCGGACGGCCAGCAGCGATAGATCCTATAGACAAGCGCCACTTGCCCGGCCTCGTTGAGGAATTCGAGGATGACGTCCTTGCGGAAATCCTTCAGCGAAACTTCCGCACCGACGCCTGTGTGCAGATCCCACACCTTGCTAGCCCAGCGCTCGAATTCCAGATCGTGGGTCACGCCGCGCTCGATCGTGATCGGCTCGAAGCGGGTGATGCCGGGCGATTTGCGCGTGTTGCCGGCGGCGCCACCGTCACGATGCTCGACCACTTCGGTGGTGCGCTTCAACCCGCTGATGCGCGAAATGCCGGCAACATATCTGCCGTCCCATTTCAGCCGGAACCGGTAGTTCTTGTAGGGGTCGAAACGCTGCGGGTTGACGGTGAACGGGGCCATGCCAGATCTCCTCCACCTCACTTCGCGCGAAAAGCGGACGGGCTCCGAAACCCCCGCCCCGGAGCCCGCCTGGGAGTGGCTGACGCATGCCGGCACAGCCTCCTCCGACGCCTTGCCCGCGTCGATCCGCCGATCGGCCGCCCGGCACGACGACGAATTAGCATGCCCTAACGTCAGCCTATGTGAAGGAGTTCACAATGCCTGCGGGCAGCTGGTTGCGGCATCCTGCAGGCCTCAACCCTCCCAGCCGAACGGGATCATGCCGAGCCGCTCGTAGAGCCTGAAGGCCGCGGCGTTCTTCACCGTATTGGTCTTGAGATCGACATGGGCTGCCCCGCGCTCGCGGAAGGTCAGGAACACGTGCCGCATCAACGCCTCGCCAATGCCCTGCCTTCTGGACTCCGGATGGACGGCGAGGTCTTTGACGAAACCGGACGCCCAGCAGAGCGCCGCAGCCGCCAGCAAGCCCTTGCCGTCGACCGCCAGGAAACAGAGAGCCGGATCGAATTCGGCATCGCCGGCGATGCGCGGCCACCATTCGTCGAGCGGCCCGTCGGTGCCGTCGTCGAACACCTCTTCCAGCAGCGCGTGCAGGGCTGGCGCATCCCGGTGTTCGAACACGCGCATGACGAAGCCCTCGGGCCAATGAGGCGCGGCCAGCGCGCCGTCGAGCACCCTGCGCAGGCGGATGTCGTTGGGAGCCGGCGGGCGGGGCGCTTTGTTTTCATGCATGGCGCTGTCTCGAAACGCCGCGCGGGACTGGACAGTCCGCTCAGGCGTCGGGCGGCAGGCGGTGCCGCTTGCGGTCGAAGCCGAGGCCCGTCGCCTCGAGCAGGCCCTTGCGCTTGGCGTCGTAGTAATAGCCGGTCTGGTAGAGCATGTCGGCGCGCTTGGCGTTGCCGCCCGAAACCAGCCAGGCACCGCGCAGATACTTCACTGCGTATTTGAGATTGGTCTCGGCGTCGAACAGGCCGGTCGCCGGCCCGTCATAGCCCATGCCGCGCGCCGTCGCGTGCTTGATCTGCATCAGCCCCCAATGTCCGTGATTGAAGGCTTTCGGGTTGAAGGTGCTCTCGCGGTTGACGACATGGCGCACCAGGTCGACCGGCACTTCGTAGATCGCCGAATATTTCTCGATCAGCCGCTCGATCTCGCCGCGCGGGCCGCTGGCGTGCTGCTCGGGCTGGCCGGGTGCTGCAAGCAACGCCGGATTTTCCGGCACCATATAGGCGACCTGCTGGACACCGGGCATCGGGGCGATCTTCGCCGACCGGCCGGTGACCGGCATGGCGACGCTCGCGGTCGTATAGACCGCCGCTCGGCTGATGGACCCCGCACCGGTCGGCGAGCTGCCGGCCGTCAGCGCCGGCGGCGGCGGGAACTGGCCGGCGACCGGCGTCGAACCGGCGAAAGCCACAGGCTGCGCCAACGCCACGCCGGACTGCGGCGCGCCGGGCTGGACAGGTGGCGGCAAAAGCGCGCCAGGCGTCGCCGCAACATCTGGCGTCGTTGCCATGGCGACGGCATCGCCGGTCAACGCCGCGGTCTGCACCTGCGCAAGGCCGGAAGGCTCCGGCAAGATGGCCACTGTTTCCGGCAGCGCGATGGTCGGCGTGTCGTCGGCGACGGCAGGCTTCGAGGCCTCCGCAAGCGCGGGCGCGGCCTTCATCTGCGAGGTCGAGGTGCAACCGCTGAGACCGGCTGCTGCAATGAGCACGCCGATCGCGGTGATGATGACTTTAGCTGGCAAGCCGTGCGGGTCCGGTTTGTCGGTTGTTAAGAAGTCCTTACACCAGCGATTCACACCCGGCAATCGGGGCCGCCCGGCGGTTTTCGGGTGGCGACAACAGGGCCGAAGTGCCATATTGTTCCGGATATGTACTCGTTTTTCGCTGTTTTGCGGAAGGAATACGTCATGAAACCCACATCTCGGATCACGGCCGGCCACGCAGTGTTAGAAACAGTGATCGGCTTCATGGGCATCGCCTGGAGCGAGAAGGGCCTGATCCGGCTTTGCCTGCCCGAGCGCAGCCGCGAAGCGGTCGAGCGCCGGCTGCTTCGCCACCCCGGCGTCTCAACCTCCACAGACCAGCCGTCCTGGGTGATCGATCTGATTGCCTCGATCAAGGCCTATGCGGCCGGCGAGGACGTCGACTTCTCCGGCGTGCCGGTCGATCTCGACGGTGTCGACGATTTTCGCCTGGCCATCTATGACGCTGCGCGCAAGCTCGGCTTCGGCGAGACCACCACCTATGGTGAGTTGGCGAAGCGCGCCGGCCATGCCGGCCTTCCGCGCGAAACGGGCGCGGCGCTCGGCGCCAACCCGGTGCCGCTGGTCATTCCGTGTCACCGCATCCTGGCAGCCGGCGGCAAGATTGGCGGCTTCTCGGCGCCGGGCGGCTCGGCCACCAAGGAAAAGATGCTGGCCATGGAAGGCGTTCGCGTCGGCCCGCCGCCGGTCGCGCAGGCCTCGTTCGGTTTCTGAGGACGCGGCGCTTATGAGCGCGTTCGAAATGCGCCTTCAGCCCGAACCATCAGTGCCGGCGCGGGAATCGCCGGCGGAAATGGTCGAAGTCCGGCCGCTTGCAGACATAGACGGCACAGGATCCGGTGTCGGCGCTGGGCACATAAGCCGGTGATCTTATCTCGCCCATGTTGCAGAAGCGCTCGTCGCGCACGTAGCGGTCGTAGAGCGGCAGCCCCGGCACGCGTGTCGACTGATAGCGCAGGATGACGGCGCCCTGTCTGGCGATCGTCGCCTGCACCCGGTTGCAGCTCATGCGCGTCGGATCGTAACGCGACGCCGCCTGCGCCTCGGCGGCCACCAGCAGCAAGCAGGCGGCAAGCAGAATGGTCTTCATGGTTCCTTTCCCTGGAACGGCAAGGCATCTCATCCCTCCACAACGCACGGCCGCTGTCAAAACGTCCATGCGCCGCTTCCATTCCCAGCGATGCGGACGGCATGCCGACAGCACCACAACCGACCCATCTTGTTTTCTTGCTCAAACTATCCTATATCCGCGATATTGAATTTGGCCGATCGATCGGGCCTCGCGATGCTTCGCGTTTGCTGACGTCTATCTCCAAAATTTCGATACCACCGGCTGGACCTCGGTTCGGTCAAACCAAAGCAAATGTGAAGGACACTCTAAATGGCAACTGGTACGGTCAAGTGGTTCAACGCCACCAAGGGCTTCGGCTTCATCCAGCCTGACAACGGCGGCGCGGACGTTTTCGTCCACATCTCCGCTGTTGAGCGCGCTGGCATGACCAGCCTGGCTGAAGGCCAGAAGATCAACTTCGAGATCGAGCAGGACCGCCGTACCGGCAAGTCCGCTGCTGGGTCTCTGAGCAAGGCAGCCTGATTTGGCGATAGCGCGCGCCGGACGAAGGTTCGGGGCGCGCGGCAAGTCACGGATGTACTGACGGTCGCGCGAGAAGCGCGCCGGAGCGAAGAAACCCGACAAGCTGGAACAGCAGATAGCTGCCAGCCCGGACCAGACGCTCCCAATCAGGCTACCGGCAGAGGAAGGCGGGCATTGCCCGCCTTTTTTGTTGTCTGATCTCCGGCGACTTGCCGTCTGGGTTCAATGGTACCACCGGTGGTACCATTTTAGCCCAATTGTGGTATCATTCGCGCATGACCAAGCTTGAACAGATCGAAAAATCCGTCGCCGAACTCAGCACCGAGGAGTTGAGGGCCTTTGCTGCTTGGTTCGAGGCTCTGCAGGCTGATTTGTGGGATAAGCAAATCGAAGCCGATGCGAAGGCGGGCCGGCTGAACAAGCTGGTTGCGGAAGCACGCGCCGAAATAGCCGCCGGCAAACTGCGTGACCTGTGAAGCACAGAGCCACCGCTAGCTTTTGGACAAGATACAATTCTTTGCCTGAGGCCGTTCGCCGTACGGCCAATAAGAACTTCACTTTGATGAAGACCAATCCGCGACATCCATCCCTCCATTTCAAAAAGGTGGGAGCGCTTTGGTCCGCGAGGATAGACGACAATTATCGGGCCTTGGCCCTGGAAGGCACTGATGGCTTTGACTGGATCTGGATCGGCACCCATGCCGAATACGATCGTCTCATCAAGTAGCGTCTAGCATTCGGCGGCCGCAAAATGCTCGCGGAGTAGAAACAGACCACCCCATTCACCCGATCGGCACATGTCCCTTGTCCGCCTCGACGCGCTTCAGCCAGGCGGCCACGGCCGGAAAGGCGTCAAGCTGGAAGCCGCCCATCTCGGCGGTGTGAGTATAGGCGTATAGCGCGATATCGGCGACGCTATAGGCGTTGCCGGCGAAAAACTCGTTCTGCTCCAGATGCCTGTTCATCACGCCGAGCGCCTTGTTGCCGCGTTCCAGCGTCACGGCGAGCCGCTCCGGCGTGGCGTCCTTCGCCCGTTCCGTGAAGGTCAGCAACGCCTTGCGCACCGCGATATAGGGCTCATGGCTGTATTGTTCGAAGAACAGCCACTGGTAAGCCAGCGCGCGTTCATACCTGCCGCCCGGCAGGAAGCGCGTCCCTTCGGCGAGATAAAGCAGGATGGCATTGCTCTCGGCGATGCGCCTGCCGTCGTCGAGCTCGAGCATCGGCACCATGGCATTCGGATTCTTGGCGACGTAGTCGGGCCTGCGTGTCTCGCCGGTGTGCGAGTTCACCTCGACCCGGGTGAAGGGAATGCCGAGCTTGGCCATCAACAGCCGCGGCTTGTAGCAATTGCCGCTGTCGACCATGTCGTAAAGGATCATGCCACCTACCTCGCGCGTCCGATCGCAAAGGCTCTAGCGCGCGTGGCCGGGTCTCATCCAGTGATTTGTTTTTGAGAAGACCCATCAGCGACGCTGATGCGTCTTTTGGGATCAAGCATCAGCGACGCTGATGGGCCCTTTTGGGATCAAGCATCAGCGACGCTGATGCAGGGGCACCACGTTGCCGGCGCCGAGCAGAGCGTCGATGGAAAGCGGTTCTTCCTTGAAGATCGTGCCGGCAAGCGCCGGGCGGGCAAGATGGAAACCCTGCAGCAGATCGACGCCGCCCTCGAGCGCCACGCGCAAATGCTGGGCGTGCTCTATGCCTTCGACCAGCACCTTGGCGCCTCGCTCGTGCAGCATCCCCACCAATGGCCGGAAGAAGCGCTCGGCCGCGCCATGGCGGCAGAGCTCGGCGAACCAGCCGCCGTCGATCTTGACGATGTCCGGCGCCAGCAGATTGATGCGCGCCTCGGTCGAATGTCCCGTGCCGAAATCGTCGATGGCGATACGGATGCCGTCGCGCCGCATTTCGCGCACCAGGCTGGTAAGAACGTGATCGTCGGCCGCCTGTTCAGTGATCTCGCAGACCAGCAGGCCGGGCTCCAGTTCGAAATCGCCGAGATGCCTGGTCATCAGCCGGATTTCGGCGAGCGCCCGCCCGAGATGATCGTTGATCATCGGATTGTAGTTGAAGAACAGCGTAAGTCCCTCGACGCCGATGTTGCGATAATTGCCGAGATGAAGCATCCGGCACATCGTCTCGACAAACAGCCGGTCGGACGCGGGAACGCCGTCGAAGAAGATCGACGGAGCCACCGGCTGAGCGACGCGACGCGGCTCGATCAGCCCCTCGACGGCAACAGCCCTGAGCGCCCTGCCCTCCGGCGCGAAAATCGGCTGGTAGGTGCTCCACAGCCGGAATTCGCCATAGATGCCGAACTGGAGGCCGATTTCGTCGGCGAAGATCGCCTTGGCGACATTGCGCCGCCTTTCCGGCTTTCCGCTCATGGCGCGACCTTGCGCCCGAACACCCTCGCCGGCCGCGCCTGCGGCACCTGGGCAGCCGGGCCTGCGGCGGCCAGTGCCTTGCTCTGTCCGGCCGCAGCCTGCTGCGCGCCCTTGCCGAAGGCGCGAAAGCTTGTAGGCGCAAGTTCCGGCCGGGCAAGCACATAGCCTTGCACCATGGAGGCGCCGGACTTCTCGGCAAGCTCCAGCTGCCAGCCTTCCTCGATGCCTTCGAAGACGGTGCGGATGCCCTGGTTTTCGAAGCCGTGCACCATCGCCGTCAGCAACGCGAAGCCGGCGCCGGAATCCATCAGCTGGGTGATCCAATGCGCATCGAATTTGACGATGTCGGGCTTGATTTCCTTGATCCGGTTGATGTCCGATTCATCGGCGCCATAGTCGTCCACTGCGATGCGGAAACCATTGGCCCTCAGCGCCTCGACAAAGGAGTAGAGCGTTTCCTGCGAAGCCGACTTCTGCTCGGTGACCTCGCAGACGATGCGGCGCGGATCGATGCCGGCTTCGTGCAGCACCAGCCGCATGTCGCGCAGCGCCTTGTCGGCGATGCTGCGATCGGTGAAGACCGACGGGTCGAAATTGACGAAGATGGACGCCTCTTCCGGCAGGCAGGCCCCGGCGTTCAACAGATGCAGCGTGCGCGTCAGCGCCTCGATATGCAGCCGGTCGCCGGCCGGACAGGTGCCGAAAAAGGTCATCGGCGACTGCGGCTCGCCATCGCGGAACGGCCGGATCAATCCCTCGAAGGCGACAACCGAAAGCTTACCCTCGTTGAAGGCGAAGATCGGCTGGAACGCGCTCTGCAGCGTATAGACGCCCCAGACACCGGTCGCGGTGCCGTCATCATGATGGATGATGTGGGCAAGCCCGATGCTGCGCGACAAAGATCCCTCGCTCCGCGAAACCAGCGGAATTCAAATCAGCCATCCTGCCAGCCAAGGGTTTACCGGTCGTTGATGAATTTAGCGTTGCCGCTCACGCCTCCTTGACCTCTGGCTCATCGCACAATGCTTGCGCTCGCGCCCATGTTGCGACATGAGAGGCGCCGCGGCCGCTCCTGACCGCTTTCCTAGGAGACATTTTGTCATGGCCTTTCTTGCCGACGCCCTTTCCCGCGTTAAGCCATCCGCGACAATCGCGGTGACGCAGAAAGCGCGAGAGCTGAAAAATGCCGGCCGTGACGTGATCGGCCTTGGTGCCGGCGAGCCGGATTTCGATACACCCGACAACATCAAGAACGCGGCGATCGACGCGATCCGCCGCGGCGAGACCAAGTATCCGCCGGTGTCGGGCATCGTGCCGCTGCGCGAGGCGATCGCCAAGAAATTCAAGCGCGAGAACAATCTCGATTACCGGCCGGAGCAGACCATCGTCGGCACCGGCGGCAAGCAGATCCTGTTCAACGCCTTCATGGCGACGCTGAACCCGGGCGACGAGGTCATCATCCCGCGCCCCTACTGGGTGAGCTATCCCGAAATGGTGGCGATCTGCGGCGGCACGTCGGTCTTCACCGACACTTCCATCGACAACGGCTTCAAGCTGACGGCGCCGGTGCTGGAAAAGGCGATCACGCCGAAGACCAAGTGGCTTTTGATGAATTCGCCGTCCAACCCCTCGGGTGCCGCCTACACGGAGGCCGAGCTTCGGGCGCTGGCCGATGTCCTGATGAAACATCCGCATGTCTGGACGCTGACCGACGACATGTATGAGCACCTGACCTATGGCGACTTCGTCTTCAAGACCATTGCCGAGGTCGAGCCGAGCCTCTACGAGCGCACGCTGACCATGAACGGCGTGTCGAAGGCATATGCCATGACCGGCTGGCGTATCGGCTACGCCGCCGGCCCGGTGCCGCTGATCAAGGCGATGGACATGATCCAGGGTCAGCAGACCTCGGGCGCCTGCACCATCGCGCAATGGGCTTCCGTCGAGGCGCTCAACGGCTCGCAGGATTTCATCGCCAGGAACAAAGCGATCTTCCAAGGGCGGCGCGACCTCGTGGTCTCGATGCTCAACCAGGCGCGCGGCATCACCTGCCCGTCGCCGGAAGGCGCCTTCTACGTCTACCCGTCCTGCGCCCAGCTGATCGGCAAGAAGACCAAGACGGGCAAGGTGATCGACAATGACGAGGCCTTCTGCTCCGAACTGCTGGAGGCCGAAGGTGTCGCGGTGGTGTTCGGCTCGGCCTTCGGTCTCGGACCGAACTTCCGTATCTCCTACGCCACGTCGGACGCCCTGCTTGAGGAAGCCTGCACGCGCATCCAGCGCTTTACCGCGTCGCTGACCTGACCGACGACGCGGCCGGCCAATGAGAAAAGCCCGGCTTCATCACGCCGGGTTTTTTTGGGCGCTAATCAGCCGCCATATTGTTCGTCGGAAACTTGCTCCAGCCAATCCGCGTGGACGCCGTCGAGCGCCTCCTGCATGGCGACATGGGTCATGGCGGTTTTCCATCCGGCGCCATGCCAGTGTTTTTCGCCCGGCGCGAAGGAAACGACGTCCCCTGCCTGATCGTTTGGAGCGGCCCGCCCCAGGTCTGGGCCAGTCCGGCGCCGGCGGTGACATAGAGCGTCTGGCCAAGCGGATGCGTGTGCCAATGGGTTCGCGCGCCGGGTTCGAAACTGACCAGTGTCGCTCTAAGCCGCGCTGGTGCTTCTTTCTCGATGATCGGCGTTTGCAGCACCCGCCCGGTGAAATATGTTTCCGGCGCGACGATCGTCGGCACGCTGCCGCACGCTATGATGTTCATCGTTCAAATCCTCGAACTCGTTGGTCGGACAAAGGCCGCGTGGCGTCTCGTGGAGCAGTTTCATCCTGTAGAGAGGCGGTTGCAACCGGCTTTAGGCTGTTGCTGAGCGAAAGCCTCGGTTTCGCGCTCAAGCGTCAAGTAAGCTACAATATTAGATTGTCTGAATATTGTCATAAATGGTTGTTTTTTAACTATAAAGCCGCCGCCTCCACCCGATCGTGAGGGAATAGGCCGAGGCGGGAGCGGCGCTCAGTGTTTCTTAACGGCTGAGGTCCTAGCCATGGCGCGTGCTGTGGGGGCGCGGACATGAGTATCTTGGCGACTATCAAGGATCACAGCGGCCGCATCTATCGCGGCATCCAGGCTTTGCTCGTGATGAGCATCGCCGCTACCGGGCTCGCGGCTTTCGCGCTGACGGAAAACGCGTCGCGCGCCGGCGCGCTGGCGATGTCGGCGACATCGACGTGCCTGGCGCTTCTGGTGTTGATGTATATGCGCTCGAGCGTCGTCCAGCGCCTGCAATCGGCGGCGGACGCCGAGGCCGAGAAGCACCGCTTTCTTACTGTCGATGCCATGACCGGCGCCATGAGCCGGCGCTATTTCATTGAAGCGCTGCGCGATCGGCTCGGCGGTTTGCGCAACCATCGCCAGGCAAGCCTGCTTTTGATCGACCTCGATCATTTCAAGCAGCTCAACGACACGTTCGGCCATCAGTTCGGCGATCTGGCGCTGGCGCATCTGGTCGCGGAAGCGCAGCGCATCTTCGAAGATGGCGCCATCGGCCGGCTCGGTGGCGACGAGTTCGGCATCATGGTTCCGCATGGCGACGTCGCCGCCATCAACAAGGACGCGCGACGGCTGCTGGATGCGATGCGGGCCGGCAAACGGCACGAAGGCAAGATCATTCCGTTGTCAATTTCAGTGGGCGTCGCGCTTGCGCCACTGCATGCTTCGAACGGCACCGAGTTGATGATGCTGGCCGACCTCGCGCTCTACGAGAGCAAGGCCGGCGGCCGCGGCCGCGTCACCGTGTTCGACGAGGAGATGCTGTCGGACAAACGCTATCGCCGGCTGGTGGAACGCGAGTTGCGCGCCGCAATCTACCTCGGCGAGCTGGAATTGCATTACCAGCCGATCGTCGATCCCGATGGCTCGGTCGACGCACTGGAAGGGTTGATCCGCTGGCGCCATCCCGTGCGCAGCTTGATCTCTCCGGCGGAATTCATCCCGATCGCCGAGCGCTCGACGCTGATCGACATGATCGGCGAATGGGTTTTCAAGCGCGCCTGTGCCGATATCGGGCATTTTGCTGGACGGCGCATCTCGATCAACGTCTCCGGCGAGCAGCTGAAGCGCGACGAAATCGTGACGATGTGCGACCGGGTCTTGCGCGAAACCGGACGGTCTGCATCGCGGTTCATCATTGAAATCACCGAGACGGTAGCGACAGCCGCGACACCCGAGGTCCTGAGACGCCTGGAAGCACTGCGCGGCCTCGGCTTCCACATCGCGCTCGACGATTTCGGCACCGGCCATTGCGGCTTCAACTATCTGAAGTCGCTGCCAATCGACAGCATCAAGATCGACCGCTCCTATATCCGCAGCCTCGCCCATGACCAGGTGGCGCAGATCTTCGTTTCGGCGCTTGCCCAGATCGCGCGCATCCAGGACATCACCATCGTCGCCGAAGGTGTCGAGACCTCCGAGGAATTCACCCTTGCCCGAACGGCCGGCTGCAGCCGCTTCCAGGGCTATTTCTTCGGCAGGCCGGCGCCGCGCGACAAGGCAAGCGCGTTGTGTGCCGCCGCCCGCGAGCCGCTCGCCCTCACGGCCTGACAAACAAAAAAATGGCGGCCTGACGAACCCAAGCCGGCGAATATCCTATTTTTCTTGCCCTCCCGGCAAACCCGTGTGACGATGGCTTGGGCAGGGGTGAATAAACCCCGCCCGCGACGGCCGAACAGGCCGGCCGCCGCTCTGCATAGGGTGCGATCGGACGCAAAACCGTTTCCACTTTTGCTGATCGCTCTCTTGGGAAACGCCTGAGTGGAGGTCAGCCATGGGTACTCGCGCCGGAGGACGACGCACGGGACCGAAATGCATCGCCATAGTCGGTCCCTTTGCAAGCGGTAAGACGACACTTCTCGAAGCAATACTCGCCCGCACGGGCGCCATTCCCCGCCAGTCACCCGTTTCAACGGGCAACACCGTTTCCGATCATTCGCCCGAGGCCCGCGCCCACGCCATGAGCGTCGAGGCGACTTTCGCCACCACCGATTTCATGGGCGAGCAGCTCACCTTCGTAGACTGCCCCGGTTCCATCGAATTCGCCTTCGAGGCCGAACCGGTGCTTGCCGCCTGCGACCTCGCGGTCGTTGTCGCTGAAGCCGACGAGAAGAAGATCCCGGCGCTCCAGCTCATCATGCGCAAACTCGATGATCTCGGCGTGCCGCGCATCCTGTTCCTCAACAAGGTCGACAAGGCGATTGCCGGCGTGCGCGACACACTGAAGATGCTGCAGCCGGCAAGTTCGGTACCGCTGCTGCTGCGCCAGATTCCGGTGCGCAAGGACGGCATCGTCATCGGCTCGATCGATCTGGCGCTGGAACGCGCTTATATCTACCGGGAATACGCCGAGAGCGAAGTCGCCGAAATTCCGGGCGACGACAAGGCGCGCGAACTGGAAGCGCGTTTCTCCATGTTGGAGACGCTCGCCGATCACGACGATCATCTGATGGAGCAGTTGCTGGAGGAGATCGAGCCGCCGAAGGATGCGGTCTTCGACGATCTCTCGGCCGACCTGCGCGCCGGCGCGGTGACGCCGGTGCTGATCGGCACGGCCGAGAAGGGCAACGGCGTGCTGCGCCTGTTGAAGGCCATTCGCCACGACGCACCGGATGTCGAGGCAACGAGGAAGCGCCTTGGCGCGCCCGATGGCCAGACGGTGGTGCAGGTGATGAAAACCATCCACACCGCGCATGGCGGCAAGCTTTCGGTGTCGCGCGTGCTCTCCGGCCAATTGGCCGACGCGGCCGAGCTTTTGCTCTCCAATGGCGACACGGCGAAGGTTTCCGGCATCTACAGGATGCTCGGCAAGGACCAGTCGAAGCTGACATCGGCCAAGGCGGGCGACACGGTCGCGCTCGGCAAGCTCGACAACGTCAAGACCGGCCAGACGCTGAGTTCGGCCAAGGGCGGCATCCGGCCATTGGTCGCGCTGGAGCCACCGCAGCCCGTCTTTGCCTTCGCGCTTCGCCCCAAGGAGCGCAAGGACGAGGTCAAGATGTCGGCGGCCATCCAGCGGCTTGCCGAGGAAGACCCCTCGCTCAGCCTGCGCCATAATCAGGATTCCGCCGAAACCATTCTGTCGGGCCATGGCGAAATGCACCTGCGCGTGGTGCGCGAGCGCCTCGAGGGCAAGAATCAGATTCCGATCGAGGGCCATGCACCGGCGGTGCCCTACCGCGAAACCATCCGCAAATCGGCGCAGCAGCGCGGCCGCCACAAGAAGCAGTCCGGCGGCCACGGCCAATTCGGCGACGTGGTGATCGAGATCAAGCCGTTGCCGCGCGGCACGGGCTTCCAGTTCTCCGACACCATCACCGGTGGCGTGGTGCCGAAGACCTATATCCAATCGGTGGAGACCGGCATTCGCGATTATCTGAAGACGGGCCCGCTCGGCTTTCCGGTCGTCGATGTCGCCGTCAACCTGTCGGACGGCTCCTACCACGCGGTCGACTCCTCCGACATGGCCTTCCAGATGGCGGCGAAGCTCGCGATGAAGGAAGGCATGACCGCCTGTTCGCCGGTCTTGCTGGAGCCGGTGATGAGGGTCGAGATCGTCACGCCCTCCGACGCAACCTCGAAGATCATCGCGCTGATCCCGCAGCGCCGCGGCCAGATCCTCGGCTATGACGCGAGGCCCGACTGGCCGGGCTGGGACGTGGTCGAGGCGACCATGCCGCAGTCGGAAATCGGTGACCTGATCATCGAGCTGCGCTCGGCGACGGCCGGCGTTGCCAGCTACAAGGCCGCGTTCGACCACATGGCCGAGCTCACTGGCCGCCTCGCCGACGAGGCGATGAACGCCAACGGCAAAGCCGCCTGAACAGGTCGGCCTGCCTACCGATCTTTCTGTTGGAGATAAGAAAACGGCGTCCGGATGACCCGGACGCCGTTCTATTGCGGACCGTTTTCCTGGGAGGCAACGGCGGGTCCCGCCGCATCCGGAAAAATGGTTCGGACGCGGTAGCTGCCTGAGCCCGATCTATCCGAGTGATGCCCCCATCTCCCGAACCGATCAACCGCGTCCTATCATCTACTTAATCGATAGAGTGCGTCTGCGACATGTTACCCGATGTTACATGTCACTGTTACGTGGTGGATTCAGTCTTTTTTTTGCCGGCTCGAAGACACGCGGGCAACAAAAAAGCCGGATCAATAAAGATCCGGCTGAGTTTGATTGGAAGTGCCGATTAAGGCTAACCTCCAGAGGGGAACACTCAAGGGCGCTAATGGGAGGAGAACGCGCCCTGGAGATGACACTATATATGTGCTCATCATGCCCAAGAAACAAGCATCTATTTTGCAACACACGCATGCAAAAAGACGCAGGCTGTGGGCCAACCTATTCTCGGAACCCATAGGACCAGAAAAATCGCCGATTCCGAGGTGTTTCCAAGCCTAAAGCGACTACTAAAATGCAAAACCGAACCGATTTTGCTCGGAAAAATGCGAGTCGGCAAATGATGCCGATTTCGGCAAGCCGAGTTTATTTTTGCGGCAGGAGACCGATGATGCGGACTTTTTCAGCAATCGCCGGCAGCGCGCTGTTCCTTGTCGTCGCGCCAGGTGTTGTCGCCGGGCTGGTGCCCTGGCTGCTGACCGACCAATATCGCAAACCTCTGTCGGCTGTGCCGGGCTTCGTGCCCGCGGGCTTGATCCTTGTGGTCGGAGCGGCCGCCATCTTGCTACATGCCTTCGCCCGCTTCGCGCTTGAAGGCCTTGGCACACCGGCGCCGGTAGCGCCGACGGAAAAACTGGTCGTTGGCGGCATCTACCGCCATGTGCGCAACCCGATGTATGTGGCGGTGCTGTCGATCATCCTTGGCCAGGCGCTTATTTTCTCGAGCCGGCCGGTCGTGATCTACGGCCTGATTGCGGCAGCAGCGATGGTCTCCTTCGTCAAAGTCTACGAGGAGCCGACGCTCGCCCAACGCTATGGCGCGCAATACGAAGCTTATCGCCGCGCCGTGCCCGGCTGGCTGCCGCGGTTGACGCCATGGCGCGGTTAGGCATGGCGCCAGCCCAGGGTGTGTCGAGATTCAGGTCAGGCCGGCCTCACCTGAATATCCCTGGGAAAGTGCGCAGCGGTTTTCCGTCCGGAATTGCGTCAAATCAAAGAGATAGAGCCGGTTCGCCGTTTCCGAGAAACGGTGAAACGCTCTAGTAGGACCAGCTGCGCGCCTTGGCGATGACAAAATCGCGAAACACGTGCAGCTTCGCCTGGTTCTTCATCGCGTCGGGATAGGCGAAATAGGTGTCGAAGGAAGGCACCTCGGTTTCCGGTAGCAGCTGGATCAGGTTCGTATCCTTGCTGATGACGTAGTCCGGCAGCATGGCGATGCCGGCGCCGCCCTGGACCGCGCGCTTGATCGACAAGATGTCGTTGATCTGCAGCGTTGGCACTCGTTGCCCGCCCTCGAAATCGCCGACCGTCTCCAGCCAGTTCAACTCCGACAGATGCGAAGGCACCGGCACGCCGAAGGTGACGATGCGATGGTTCCTGAGCTCGGCGATCGAGGCCGGCCTGCCGAACTTCGCGATATAGGACGGCGCCGCATAGAGATGGAAATGCACCGTGAAAAGCCGACGCTGGATAAGGTCCGGCTGTTGCGGCTGGCGCAGCCGGATGGCGCAATCGGCCTGGCGCATGGTGAGGTCGAGCTCCTCATTGGCGAGGATCAGCTGCAGGCTGATCTCGGGATAGAGCTCGATGAATTCCTGCACGCGCTCGGTCAGCCAGCCGGCGCCCAAGCCCACCGTGGTCGTCACCCGCAGCACGCCGGACGGCCGGTCCTTGGTCTCGGTCAGCCGCGTCTTGATGGTCTCGAGTTTCATCAGCACGTCATGCGCCGTGCGAAACAGCATTTCGCCTTGCTCGGTCAGCACCAGGCCGCGCGCATGGCGATGGAACAGCGCTACGCCGACGTCATGCTCCAGCGCGCTGACCTGCCGCGAAATGGCCGATTGCGACAGATGCAGCGTCTCGGCGGCATGGGTGAACGACCCGGCCTCCGCCGCTGCGTGAAATACGCGTAATTTGTCCCAGTCCAGCGCCATGATTCCCCTCGCGTAGCCTTTGGCGTCTGAATGATAAAACAGGCTTTTAAACGGCTTTTCTCAGCCGATTTGTTATTCCGCTGCTTCGCGGTGAACCTCGATACCCGCCAGGTATTTTTCCGCCTCGAGCGCCGCCATGCAGCCAAGCCCCGCCGCCGTCACCGCCTGGCGGTAGACGTCGTCGGTGACGTCGCCGGCGGCAAACACGCCGGGTACGTCGGTGCGGGTCGAATCCGGCGCCGTCCACAGATAGCCGTTCGGCTTCTGCTTCAGCTTGCCGGCAAAGAGCTCCACTGCCGGCGCGTGACCGATCGCGACGAACACGCCGTCGAACGGCAGCTTCGATTCCTGGCCGGTCACGACGTTGCGCAGCGTCAAGCCTTCCACCGATGGCGGCAGCGGCGCCTTGCCCGGCCGCCCGGTGATCTCGTCGACGACCGTGTCCCAGATGACGCGGACATTGTCCTTCTTGAGCAGCCGCTCGCGCAGGATGCGCTCGGCGCGGAAATCGCTGCGCCGGTGGATGACGGTGACGCTCTTGGCGAGGTTCGACAGATAGAGCGCCTCCTCGACCGCCGAATTGCCGCCGCCGACCACCGCGACATCCTTGCCGCGGTAGAAGAAGCCGTCGCAGGTGGCGCAGGCCGAGACGCCGAAGCCCATGAAGGTCTGCTCCGAAGGGATGCCGAGCCACTTGGCCTGCGCGCCGGTGGCAATGATCAGCGTATCCGCCGTGTAGACGGTGCCGGAATCGCCGGTCGCGCGGAACGGCCGCACATTGAGATCGACCTCGGTGATGATGTCGTTGATGATATCGGTGCCGACGTGCTCGGCCTGTTTGAGCATTTGCTCCATCAGCCAGGGGCCCTGGATCGGATCGGCGAAGCCCGGGTAGTTTTCGACGTCGGTGGTGATCATCAGCTGGCCGCCCTGCTGCAGGCCGGCGACCAGCATCGGCTTCAGCATGGCGCGGGCGGCATAGACCGCCGCCGTATAACCGGCCGGGCCGGAACCGATGATAAGAACGGGTGCGTGCTTGGTGTTCATGAAAAAGTCCCCTGCGGCGCGAAGCCGTGGTTGTTGCACGTAATGTAAGTGTTGCCCGTGAGGCCAGCAAGGCAGGTTGGGCTTCGTCCCCGGAAAGCTTCGTTCCATGCATATCGGGCCATATCGCCGCTCGTCATTAACGCATGTTGCTCAGAGGTGTGCGCGATTCCGGGATCACGACATGCATCAAAACAAGGAGAAAATCATCGCAAAGGGATAGCCTCCGGCACGAAACCAAATTACAAAATCGCGAAAGATTCTTGCGCGAAAGCCATTCATGCCGCTGAAAGCCGACCTCGACGCCATCGACTGGAAGATCCTGCGCGAGCTGCAGGGCGACGGCCGCATGACCAATGTCGAATTGTCGAGCCGTGTCGGCATCTCGGCGCCGCCTTGCCTGCGCCGCGTCAGGCGGCTGGAAGAGGCCGGCATCATCCGCGGCTACCGCGCCCTCCTTAACGCGCCCGCGCTCGGCATGGATGTGGTCGCTTTCTGCCTCATCGGCCTGCATCATCAGGCCGATGCCGAGCTGAAAACCTTCGCCGAGCGCACCCGTGGCTGGCCGATCGTCCGCGACGCCTGGATGGTCTCGGGCGAATCCGATTTCCTGCTGCATTGCGTGGCGAGCGATCTCGGCACCTTCCAGACCTTCGTCATCGAGGAACTGGCTTCGGCGCCTAACGTCGACACTGTGCGCACGGCCTTGACCATCCGCCGAGTCAAGGATGAAGGGCTGGTGGCCTTTCCGGCTTAACGTGACGGATTGCGGTGGCGCCGCTGAAAAAACAGCGGCTTGGCGTTGAGTTTTGAATCAGTCCGCGATCAGAGCGATCGTATCGCGGTGAGCAGGCCGTCAACATCGTGCGCATCGCGCAACGGGAAAACCGAAAGCCCGCCCATCGTCGAGACCTCGCCCTCGACGAGCCAGCCGCGCCCAAGGCCGGCGCGCTGGCCGGCTTCCATATCGGCCGGCTTGTCGCCGACGATCAGCGATCGCTTCAGGTCGAGGCCGAGCCGACAGCCCGCCTCCAGCAGCATGCCCGGATTGGGCTTGCGCATCGGATGATCGGCAATCGTCAACGGACCCGAGCCGGCCTCGTGGTAGGCGCAGGCAAGCACCATGTCCACGAAAGAATTCCGCTCGCCCAGCAGATCGAGCACGCGCCTGTTGACCCGAGCGAACGCATCCCAGCCGAAATAGCCGCGCGCGATGCCGGACTGGTTGGTGACGACCACGACCGGAATGCCGCATTGGTTCGCGGCCTCGATGACCGGCGCGATACCGTCGCGCAACACCATGGCCGCCGGATCGTCGGGATAGCCGGTGTCGACATTGATCGTGCCGTCGCGGTCGAGGAACAGCGCCGGCCGGCCGGCTGGAAACTCCTTGGAGCCAATCCGCTCCACCCACAGGCCGGGCTCGGCAAGCGGGAAGGCCGCACCGCTCTCAGCCATTGCTGAGACGCGCTTCGACCGCTTCGCACAGATGATGGTAGAGGCACAGGTGCCCCTGCTGGATGATCGGCGTCGAGGTCGAGGGCACGTTGAGCAGGATGTCGGTCAGCGGCTTTAGCTTGCCGCCCGTCTCGCCGGTCAGGCTGATAACCGTCATGCCCATCGCCCGCGCCTGCTCGGCGGCGGCGAGGATGCTCGGCGAATTGCCGCTGGTCGAGATCGCCAGCAGCACCGCTCCTTTCGACCCATGCGCCTCGACCTGGCGCGAGAACACGGTATCGAAGCCATAGTCGTTGCCCCAGGCGGTCAGCACCGCGGCGTTGGCCGGCAGCGCGATGACGTTGTAGGCCTTGCGTTCCTTCAGGAAGCGGCCGACCAGCTCGCCGGCGATGTGGATGGCATCGCTGGCCGAACCGCCATTGCCGCAGATCAGCAGCGCCTTGCCTTGCGAAAGCGCCGTCACCACCGTGCTTACCGCGCGTTCCATCTCGCCGGTCAGGTCGCGCTCGACCATCGCCGAGATCGCCGCCGCGGAGCGGACCAGGTAGTCGTTCAAATCGGACATGAGACCCTCAGTTTGCGGCACGCAGCTTGCCGATCGTGTTCGTCGTGCTCTTGCCGGCGACGAGGTCGACCAGCACCACGCGCCCGCCGGCCTTCTGCACCACATCGGCGCCGACCACGGTCTCGATCGTGTAGTCGGCGCCCTTAACCAGAATGTCCGGTAGAAGCGCCTCGATCAGCTTGAGCGGCGTGTCTTCCTCGAAGACGACGACGGCATCGACCGAGGCAAGCGCGGCCAGCACGCAGGCGCGGTCGTGCTGGTTGTTGACCGGGCGCCCAGGCCCCTTCAGCCGGTGCACCGAGGCGTCGCTGTTGAGGCCGAGCACCAACCGGTCGCACTGGCTGCGCGCGGCATGCAGCAGGCTGACATGGCCGGCATGCAGAATATCGAAGCAGCCATTGGTGAAGCCGACGGTCAGCCCCTCTTCCTTCCAGGCGGCGACCATCCTGGCCGCCGCATTGGCGTCAAGGATGGCATCCGTGTGAGCAACGGGCCCATGTGAGCGGAACAGCGCGCCGGACAGTTCCTCGACGTTCAGCCGCGCGGTGCCGCGTTTTCCCACTACGACGCCGCCGGCCGCGTTGGCGACGACGGCGGCATGCACCCGGTCGGCGCCGGCGGCGAGCGAAAGCGCGAAACTCGCGATGACCGTGTCGCCGGCGCCGGAAACGTCGAACACTTCGCGCGCCTGGGTGGAGATATGGCGGGCGTCCTCGGCGGAGACCACGCTCATGCCCTTTTCGCTGCGCGTGGCGACGATGAACTCGAAATCATGCGCGGCGATCAGGTCGCGCGCCGCGGCCACGATCTCGTCATCGCCGAACACCTTTCGCCCGACTGCCTCGCCAAGTTCCTTGCGGTTCGGCGTCACTGCCGTAGCACCTGCATAGCGCGCATAGTCGCGGCCCTTCGGGTCGACCAGCACCGGCTTGCCGGCATCGCGGCAGATCGCGATCAGCTCGCCGGCGACGCCGTCGAGCAGGATGCCTTTGCCATAATCGGAGAGGATGACGATGTCGGCCCGGCCAAGGGCCGCCTGGAAATGATCGATGAGCTTCGCCCGCTCGGCGGAAGTAAGCGGCTTGATCTCCTCCTCGTCGAAACGCAGCACCTGCTGGTTGAGCGCGCTGAAGCGGCTTTTCGACGAGGTAATGCGGTCCGACCGCTGCAGAAGCCCGTCGGTGTCGACGCCGATCTCGCCGAGCATGCGCATCATATTGTTGCCCGCCTGGTCGGCGCCGATCACCGAAACGGCAATTGCGGCTGCGCCCAGCGAAACGATGTTGGAGACGACATTGCCGGCGCCGCCCATGTTCGACATCTCGCCCCGTCCATGCAGCACGGGGATAGGGGCTTCCGGCGAGATGCGTTCGATCACGCCGTTGACGAAACGGTCGAGGATGAAATCACCCACCACCAGCACGGTGACGTCGCCGAATCGGGCGATGGTGCGATGCAAAGGTTCCGGAGAAGGCGGATTGTGCTTGATCATCTCACTCGAGGTATGCCTGAAGAAGGCCGGACTTGATTAGATTTGAGCGCCGGAATTGTGGCGTGGCTGCTCAAGGCGATGCCGATATATCGCAATTCGGGTCAGTGCAACGCCGGCCCGCCTACCTCAGCTCCTCTGCAGGGCGACATGAACGCCGAGCCCGACAAGCACGGTGCCGCCTGCCCGTTGCATCAAACGCTGCGCCCGGCCCGATCGGCGAAGCCGCGCGACCATCGCGCCGGCGAGAAACACACAGGCGATATCGGCCGAGGAAAACATCAGGTTGACGATGGTTCCCAAGGCCACGAACTGCAACCAGACCGGCAGCGCCGCCGAGGCGTCGATGAACTGCGGCAGGAACGCCATGAAGAAGATCGCCGTCTTGGGATTGAGCACTTCGACCGTGATGCTCTCGAAAAAAGCGCGACGGGCCGATTTACGCTCGATGACGGGCAAACCCGTCTCGCCATCCGCACGCTTTCGGAACAGGCAGACGCCGAGCCAGATCAGATAGAGCGCGCCGAACAGCTTGACCGCCATATAGAGCGGCGGCACGGCGTGAAACAGCACCGACAGGCCGGCGGCGGCCGCAAAGACATGGAAATAACCACCAAGGTGAATGCCAAGTGCCGCCGTCAGCCCCGACCAGCGGCCGCGTGCCACCGTCTGCCCAGCGGCGTAGAGCATGGCAGGACCGGGAATGTAAGCGAAGATCGCGGTGGTGGCGAAGAACGCGATGAGCAGTTCGGTCGACGGCATTTTTATCCCTCATGATCCGGTTGCACGTTGTTCAGTCCGCACGCGGAATGGCTTTTGATTGGCCTTCGCGGACAACCGCGATGAAAGCAGCCATGACTTTCTTGTGGAATGAAGAACTGAATGCGCCGATGCGCGCGCCCGGTTCGAAATAGGCCGACGATTCCAAGATATCGTGATTGTACTCGTCGACTATGACCCAAAGAGGAATAGGGTCAAGGCCGGAGCGACGGCGTTCAATTTCCGGAATGGCAACGGCGACACGATCGCGACCCGGCTGCGTGGAGGTGATTGCGAGGATGAAGAGATTCGTGCCGCCGGCTTTGCCGGGAAGGACGGCCACGAAGGCGACGGGTCGTTTCTTGCGGCCTTCCGTCTCGCCGCCGCCATGCTGGCGATACCACAAATACGGATATCGCCAGACGTCGGCAGCTATTGGCCTAATCACGATCCAGCTCGGCAGAGTATTGCTCAAGCATCTCGACATGTTCGGCCGGGGCGTCTTTCGCCGCGTAAACGCGGCGGCCATCGTTGACGGCGCGAGCCTCGTAAGTCTCGATGCTCATCAGGACGTATCTCGGCTTGTTGTGACGAGTGATGGCGACAGGCTCTTGGCTCGCAGCCGCAAGCACATCTCCGAGCTTCTGTTTCAGATCGGTCGATGGATAGTTTTTCATGGGCTACTACTCCATTTTGTACATAATAGACAAAAAAGACAAAATAGACAAGTGCGAAACCCCTCAATGCAGGGCGACGCCTGCTTTGTCGACAGCCCGGCTGGCCTCCCCTATAAGAGCCGGAATCGGAAGCAACAGAGGCCTTCATGATCATCGTCACGGGCGGCGCCGGCATGATCGGCTCCAACATCGTCGCCGCTCTCAATGCCGAGGGCCATGACGATATCGTCGTCGTCGACGATCTCACCGACGGCCACAAGATCGCCAACCTCGCCGACCTTCGCATCGCCGACTATCTCGACAAGGACGATTTTCTCGCGCGGCTCGAGGGTGGCGCGCTCGGCCGCCGCATCGAGGCCGTCTTCCATCAAGGAGCCTGCTCGACCACCACCGAGTGGAACGGCAAGTTCATGATGGAGGTGAACTACGCCTATTCGAAGCGGCTCTTGCATGCCTGCCTGGCGCTGCGTGTGCCCTTCCTCTATGCCTCGTCGGCTTCGGTCTATGGCGGCGGCAGCGAATTCCGCGAGGAGCCTGAGTTCGAGCGGCCGCTCAACGTCTATGCCTACTCGAAGAAGCTGTTCGACGATTACGTCCGCCGCAACGTCTTCGAGACCGATCATTCGCAGGTCACCGGGTTGCGCTATTTCAACGTCTATGGGCCGCGCGAGGCGCATAAAGGCGCCATGGCTTCGGTCGCTTTCCATTTGTTCAACCAGGTCGAGCGCGGCGAAAACCCGAAACTGTTCGGCGCCTATGGCGACTTCGGCCCTGGCGAGCAGAGCCGCGATTTCATCCATGTCGGCGATGTCGCGGAGGTCAATCTGTGGCTTTGGAAGCGCGGGGCGAGCGGCATCTTCAACTGCGGTACCGGCCGCGCCCAACCGTTCCGCGCCATCGCCGAGACGGTGATCGACACGCTAGGCAAGGGGGAGATTGAATTCATCCCCTTCCCCGACCATCTCAAGGGCAGCTACCAGAGTTTTACGCAAGCTGATATGTCCCGCTTGCGCGCGGCTGGCTACAATGGCCAATTCCGCACAGTCGAAACCGGCGTCAGGGACTATGTCGAATGGCTGAAGGCCCAACGATCCTCGTGATCGGCCCACGCTGGGTGGGCGACATGGTCATGGCGCAGTGCCTGTTTGCGGCGCTGAAGGAAAAGCATCCGAACGCGGTCATCGACGTGCTGGCGCCGGCCTGGGCGGCACCCCTGGTCAAGCGCATGCCCGAGATACGCAGCCAGATCGACTTTCCGTTGATGCCCGGAGCGCTTGAATTCCGCAGCCGTAGACGCTTCGGCCGGCTGCTGCGCGGTCGCTACGACATAGCCTATGTGCTGCCGGGAAGCTGGAAATCGGCTTTGATCCCGTTCTTCGCCCGCATCCCGCACCGCGTCGGCAACTTGCGTGAAATGCGCTACGGCCTGCTGACGGATGTCGTACCGCTGGCAGAAGCGCTGAAGCGACGTACGGCGCGCGCCTATTTCGGCCTCGCGCGCGGCGGCACCTTTCGCGCGCCGAGGCTTACCGTCGACAAGGCCAATCAAGCCGATCTGCTGGCGCGCTTCGGACTGACCGGAGAAAAATTCGTCGCCTTGATGCCCGGCGCCGAGTTCGGCCCGGCAAAACGCTGGCCAAGCGATCACTATGCCGGGTTTGCCCGGGAAATGATGGCAAAGGGTCTGCGCGTGGCTCTGCTCGGCTCCAGGAACGACGCCGACGTGACCGGCGAGATCGCCGCGCTCGCGCCGGGCGCCATCGACCTTGCCGGCAAGACTCGCCTCGAGGACGCCATCGACCTGATCGCCGCGGCGAAGCTCGCGGTGTCGAACGACAGCGGGCTGATGCATGTCGCCGCCGCCGTCGGCACGCCGATCGTGGCCGTCTACGGTTCGACCTCCCCGGAAAACACGCCGCCGCTCAGCGAGCGCTCCGAGCTGATCTGGCTGCATCTGTCCTGCTCGCCCTGCCACAAGAAGGTCTGCCCGCTCGGCCATCTCAACTGCCTGAAGACGCTCGATGCCGCCCGCGTCACCGCCGCGGCCGACCGCTTGCTCAAGGTTCCGGCGGCGGCATGAAGGTGCTGATCGTCAAGACGTCGTCGATGGGCGACGTCATCCACACCTTTCCCGCCGTCGAGGACGCGGTACGCAGTCGCCCCGACATAGACTTCGACTGGTGCGTGGAGGCGCCGTTTGCCGGCATCGTGGCGCTGCATCCGGCGATTGGGGTGATCCACAAGGTGGCGATCCGGCGCTGGCGCAAGACGCTGTTCGACGGCGGCACGTGGCGCGAGATGGCCGGACTGCGCGGAGCGCTCCGCGCCTCCCAATACGATCTTGTCATCGACGCGCAAGGCTTGTTGAAGTCGGCCCTGGTCGCCATCCAGGCCGGCGCGCCGATTGCCGGCTTCGATCGGGCGAGCGCCCGCGAGCCTTCGGCAACGCTGTTTTACCGGCGCAAATACGCCGTGCCGCGCGACCTGCACGCAATCGAGCGCACCAGGCGGCTGTTCGGGCTGATGCTTGGCTATCAGCCGGATCTGTCAACACTTCAGTCAGGCATCGTCCCGCCGGCGGGCGGCCTGCCCAGCGTTGAAGGCAGAACCGCCTTGTTGCTGCACGGCACCAGTCGCGAAGACAAGAAATGGCCGGTCGAGGATTGGATCGAAACCGCGCGCCAGCTGGCGGGCCGGCAATTCACGCCGGTGGTCACCTGGTCGAACGAGGCGGAAAATTCTGTGGCAAAAGCCATTGCCGGCGCCGTGCCGAAGACGGTGCTGGTTCCGAAATCGCCGCTCGCGGATGTCGCCGCAATCCTCGGTCGCTCGGCGCTCGTCATCGGCGCCGATACCGGCCTCACCCACCTGGCCAGCGCCTTCGGCTTGCCGACGGTCGCCATCTTCCTGGCGACGGAGCCAGGCCTGACCGGCCCACGCGGGCCGTACTCATCCACGCTGCCCGCGTCGGCCGGCGGCAAGGTCGCGCCGGCTGACGTTATAGCGGAGGCGGAACGATTGCTGACGCTCCGTTCAAGGGCGCCAGCCTAGCTTTCTTAGATGAACTGGACCTGGACGATCTCATATCCTCTGGCGCCGCCCGGAGCGTTGACCTCGATGGCGTCGCCGACTTCCTTGCCGATGAGCGCGCGCGCGATCGGCGATGAAATCGAGATGCGGCCCGACTTCACGTCCGCTTCCTGGTCGCCGACGATCTGGTAGGTCTTCTTTTCCTCGGTGTCCTCGTCGACCAGCACGACGGTCGCGCCGAACTTCACCTTGTCGCCGGAAAGCTTCGAGACGTCGATGACCTCGGCGCGCGCGATCAGATCCTCGAGCTCGTTGATGCGGCCTTCATTGTGACTCTGCGACTCCTTCGCCGCATGATATTCGGCATTTTCGGACAGGTCGCCATGCGAGCGCGCTTCGGAGATCGCCTCGATGATGCGAGGACGTTCCTCCTGCTGGCGCCAGCGGAGTTCTTCCTTCAATGACGCGAACCCCTCGCCTGTCATCGGGACCATGATCATATGCCTGACCTTTCCTGCCGCCACCCCCGTTTTCGGGAGCGGCCTTGTCAATGGGTACAAAAAGAAAACGGTCCGGCAGCCTCGGGCTAACGGTACCGTTTCACCACAATTTCCCCGAATATAGCGATCTTCGCGCGATTTTCACGCCCAAAAATTGAAGTTCGGCAAAATCATCACCGCTTTCGCGGGTCTGCGGCTGGAGGCGAACAAGAAAAAACCGGCTGTGATTGCTCGCAGCCGGTTCAAGCAGCGTTGAGATCTGTTCAGCTTCTCAGGAAATGATCGATCTGCTCGGACAGCATGCCGTATTCGCGCGAGCCCTTGCCGGTCCGCTTTTCGATTTCCTGGAGCTGCTCCTGGGCGCCGGCAAGATCGCCGATCTGCAGATGCGCCTCGCCGAGATATTCGCGCACCAGCGTGTAGTTCGGGTCGATCCTCAGCGCTTCCTCGTAATAGCCGAGGCCGACGGTGACGCGGCCGGAATGGCGATGCGAATAGCCAAGATAGTTGAGAATGCGCGGATCCTGCTTGTTGGCGGCGAGCGTCAGCACCGAGATCGCTTCGTCATAGCGTCCGGCCATCGCGAGATCGTGGCCCGCCTCATAGATGCTGTCGTCGTCGAGCATGCCATATTGCGGCTTTACGCATTTGTTTTTCTTCTTGTCCCAGACTTCGCCCTTCTTGCATTGCGTGGTCGTCTGGCCGCCGCTGCTGCCACCCTCACCTGCCGTGAACGCAGGCGCCACAAACAGCGGCAGTGCCGCAATAGCCATAACCTGAATAAGCAAACGTCTGCGCATCGAAGCCTCCTTGAGCGTGACAATGGCAGATTAACGCCGCCTCGGCGCGGTTTCATCCCGAAATCCAGGCAGATGCCGAACTATTTTGAACGGCTGGTCAGAAGCCGTTACCTGCGGACGTGACGCGCGCTGCAAATCCGCTATCATCCACGACAAGCGCATCACGTGGAGAAGGGCCGTGCAGCAGCGCCTCGAGAAGGAATGGGATCTTTCGATCGATCCGGACACGGTGCGCCTGTTCGTCCTCAAGGCGAAGGCGTTGAGCGCCGCCGTCAACGAGGACTATGACGATGGCGCCGAGCACGAGGTCGAGTTCGACGGCGACAGACATGCCTGCCACCACCATGACGGCCTTGTCGAGGAGGCCTCGGAAAACCTCACCGAGGAAGAATTCCGCGAACTGATCAACGATCTCAACATCGACGAAGCGGCCGAACTGATTGCGCTCGCCTGGGTCGGGCGCGGCGACTATGACGCGTCCGAATGGGCGGATGCGGTGGCCGCCGCCAAGGACCGGCCCAGAAAGCGCACGGCGAAATATCTGCTCGGCCTGCCGATGCTTGCCGACTGGCTGGAGGAAGGCCTTGAGGCCATCGGCGCGTAACGCGCCGGTAACCGATTGTGATCAGCAAGGAGGGTGACGCAAGCAACTTCGCAACGCGACCGCCGTTTCCGGGCGATGGCAACGCTGAGCCTTTCACGACTTTGCAGACTGGCGCTGCCTTTGGCGGCCGCGGCACTTGTGGTTACGCCGGCCACGGCCAAGCATCATCATCGGCATAAAAGACACCTGCCGCCGGCCAGCCAGAGCGCCGCTCCGGTACCGGAAACACCCGTGGCGACGCCGGTTCCCGGCTCGCGTCCCCAGGATATGGAGAACGGCGCCGACAAGTCCGGGCAAAGCAAATCGCGCGTGGAAAGCAATGACGACTTCCTCAATCAGGAGAAGTCGCACCCGAAGCGGGATGCCCATCCGCCGCGCTCGAAGGGTGCTGAATCCAAGCAAACGGGGTCCGAGCCGCAGACCCCGGAAATCGTGCCCACACCACCGGAGAAGCCCGCCGAACAGGAGCCTGAGCCGCCGGAAACCGCGCCGCAACCACCGGCGAAGCCGGCGGATGCCGGTGAACAGACGATGCTTCCCGATCCGCGATCCGCCGACATGCCGGCCGACAAGATGCCGGCAGAAGAAATCGCGTGCCGCGAGCAGCTCAAGGCGCTTGGCGTCGAGTTCGAGGAGCACAAGGCTGAGCACGATCCTGAGATCGGCTGCTCTATTCCCTACCCGGTCGTCATGAAAACACTTGGCAAATCCATTGGCATCAGCCCCGACACCGAGCTCAACTGCCAGATGGCCGAGGCCGCGGCCCGCTTCATGACCGACACCGTCCAGCCGGTGGCGAATGCCGAACTCGGCGCCGACCTCAAATCGATCAACCAGGCCTCGGCGTTTGTCTGCCGCCCGCGCAACGGCACGCGCAAACTGTCGGAACACGCCTTCGGCAACGCGCTCGATATCGCCAGCTTCACCTTGTCGGACGGGAGGAAGATCGAGATCGGCCCGACCCCGCCCGAAAAGGACGCGAAATTCCTCGACGCGGTGCGCAAGGCCGCCTGCGGGCCGTTCAAGACGGTGCTTGGTCCGGGCAGCGATCCCGACCACGCGCTGCACTTCCATCTTGATCTGGAGCCGCGCCGCCACGGCGGCACTTTCTGCCAATAGGTAAATCCTGGAAGTCTTGGCCGCTTCCAGCCAAGAACAGCGCCGCAATTCCGCCCCAAGCGTGAATGCCGGCGCTGATCTTTCCTTTACTCTTGACGATTAACCTTGTGCCATCGGGAGCATGATCTCAACAGGGATCGGCTCTTGGGGACAGGATGCCTTTCGATGGCTGGAAGACTTGGCGCCATGCTTGGCTTGGCGCGACGGAACAAGCGTGCGCGCATCACGATCGTCGGGGCGGTGGCAGGCGCTGCCGTTGCGACAATATCGGCCTGCACGACCGGCGACGTCTTTGCGCTGCAGCCGGCCGTCGATGTCGGCAGCCAGACCGCCGCCGTGCCCGACGCGCCGCAATATTCGGGCATGCAGCGGCTTGTCCCGTCCAACCCTTATATGACCCAGGCCGCCTATCCGCGCATGGATGAGCCGATGTCGCCGGTCGAGCAGATGCCGGCCAGCGAGATCGACTGCCGCAACGAGTTGAAGCGGATGGGCGTCGTCTATCAGGACATCCAGCCGATCCATGAAGGCCAGTGCGGCATCGATTTTCCGGTGAAGGTCTCGGCAATAGGCAGCGTCGAGATGAAGCCGGCCGCGACGCTGACCTGCAACATGGCCGCCACATTCGCGGCCTGGACGAAAAACGAGCTGCAGCCGGCCGCCCGCTGGCGCTATTTCTCCGGCGTCAAGGCGATCCACCAGGGCTCGAGCTATTCCTGCCGCAACATCGCCGGAGAAGGCGTCCTGTCCGAGCACGGCAAGGGCAACGCGCTCGACGTCATGAGCATCGAGCTCAACAATGGCGACGACATCGACGTCCGCAAGCCCGGCCTGTTCGCCTTCCGCACCCGCGGCTTCCTCAACAATGTGCGCGCCGACGGCTGCCAGTATTTCAGCACCGTGCTCGGCCCGGGCTACAATTACGACCACCGCAACCATTTTCATTTCGACATCAAGAACCGGAAAAGCGGCTACCGCGCCTGCCGCTAGTGGCCCTGCCCAAATCGACCATCGCCTCATAAAATGGTCGCGCATCGATTTGGGAGCGGTTTGTCGTGGGTGAGCGAAGCCTGAAGCGGCGCGCGGCGATCTGGCTGGCGGCGTTTTGCGCCTTCTACCTGACACTCGCCTATGTCGCGGCGCCGGGTTTCTGGACGTGGCGGGAGCGCGGCTTCCGCACCCGGCCCTTCGAGATGGTGACGCATACGCCGCAGGGCATTCCCGGCGACCCGATCAATGTCGGTCTTGTCGGCACCGAAAAGGAAGTCGTCCACGCCTTTGCCGTCGCCGGCTGGGATACGGCCGACGCCGTGACGCTGCGGACCGCGATCGACATCGGCGAAAGCGTGTTGTTTTCCCGCCCCTATCCGGACGCCCCGATAAGCCGCCTGCTGTTCGAGGGCCGCGCCCAGGACCTTGCCTTCGAAAAGCCGGTCGGCGACAGCGCCGACCGGCGCCACCATGTCCGTTTCTGGCTGACCGACACGGTCGGCGACGACGGCCGCCCGTTCTGGCTGGGCGCCGCGAGCTTCGATCGTGGCGTCGGCCTCAGCCACGACACCGGCGCCGTCACCCACCATATCGGCCCCGACATCGATGCGGAGCGCAACTTCCTGATCGGCGATCTCCAGGCCGCCGGTTTGCTGGCGTCAACCAGCGAGATACCCGGGATCGGCGCCACCAGAACGGGACGCAACGGCGGCGGCGATCCCTATTTCACCGACGGCATGGTCGTGATCGGCGTGCTGAAGACGCTGCAGTGACGGCGCCGACGGCGGTCAGGCTGTCGTGATCACGATCTTGCCGAACGGCCCTTCCTCCAGATGCTGGAGTGCCCGCGGCACCTCATCGAAGCGATAGACCTTGTCGATGACCGGCTTGATGCCGAGTGCCTCGATCGCCTGGTTCATGCGCTCGAACGCGCGCCGATGGCCGACCGAAATGCCCTGGACGACGATGCGGTTGCGCATGAACGGGATGATCGGAAAGCTGATCTCCATCGCGCCGAGCAGGCCGATGATCGAAAGCCGGCCGTCGGCGGCAAGAGCGTTGAGCGACAGCCGCGCATTGTCGCCGCCGACCATTTCCAGCACGTGGTTCACGCCGAGCCCGCCCGTCAGGGCGCGAGCGGCTTCGTCCCAGGCCGGCTGGGCGCGGTAGTTGATCGTCTGCCAGGCGCCGAGCTCCCTGGCGCGCTCCAGCTTCTCGTCGCTGCTCGAGGTGACGATGGCACGCAGACCGAAGGCGGCAGCGAATTGCAGGGCAAACAGCGACACGCCGCCCGTGCCCTGGATCAGGATGGTCTGGCCCGGCACCGGCTTTGTCGCCTCCGCCATCGCGAACCAGGCGGTCAGTGCCGCGATGGGCAGCGTTGCGGCTTCAATATCGTTGAGTGGGGCCGGCGCCAGCACCGCCGCGTCCTCGCCGAAGATGACATGCTCCGACAGCATGCCTGAAAGCGAGGAGCCGAGCGTGTGTTGGTGGAGCACCGCCGGCGCATCGCCGTCCGGCCAGTCGGCGATCACCTGCCCCAGCACCCGCTGTCCGACCTTGAAACGGCTGACCGCGCTGCCGACCGCCACGATCTCGCCCACGGCGTCCGAAGTCGGCACGAATGGGAAGGAAAGATCGGGGATCAGCACGCCGTCCACGATCATCTTGTCCTTGAAGTTCAGCGAGACGGCACTGGTCCGCACCAGAAGCTCGTACGGGCCTGGATCGGGTATCTCCCCGTTCACCGGCTTCAGTTTCGAAAGGCCGAACCCGCTCATTTGCCAGGATCTGTTGCCGTCGGTGCCCATGCGTGCGCTCCTTGTTTGATGGTGGCAAAAGATTTATGCGATCCGACTATGGAAAATAGTGCCGCAATGCGGGATATTTGGCGACAGATTGAAGAGCTAAGATCTACAATAGGTGAATGGAAATGGATCCGGCCGACCTCCAGGGTGTCGTCGCATTCGTCAACGCCGTCGAAGCCGGCAGCTTCACCGGCGCCGGCGAGCGGTTGCATGTGACGAAGTCGGCGATTGGCAAGTCGGTCGCGCAACTGGAGCAGCGGCTGGGTGTGCGCCTGCTCAACCGCACCACGCGCAGCCTCAGCCCGACCAGCGAAGGCGTGAGCTACTACGAAGCCTGCGCGCGGGCGCTTGCCGAGATCGAGGCCGGGCAAGCGCAGCTCGCCTCGCGCCGGCAGATCCCATCGGGCAAGCTCCGGGTCGATGTGCCGCTCGCCTTCGGCCGCCGATGCGTCGCGCCGGTGTTGTTCGACATCTCAAGCCGGTTTCCCGACCTGACGATCGAGGTCTCCTTCAATGACCGGCGCGTCGACCTGATCGAGGAAGGCATCGACCTTGCCGTGCGCATGGGCGACCTCGACGACAGCCTGTCGCTCGCGGCACGCCGCCTTTATGCCCAACGCTCGGCGATCTGCGCATCTCCGGCCTATCTCGAACAGCATGGCCGCCCGCAATCCATCGACGACCTCGCCCGGCACAGCGTCATCGGCTATGGGCGCGAAGGCATCGTTCGTCCGTGGGCCATACGCGACGGCGCCGGACATCTGACGACCTTCGTGCCCAAGGCGCGGCTTGTGCTCGGCCACGGCGAACCGATGCTGGACGCCGCGCTCGCCGGCTGCGGCATCACCTTCCTGCCGACCTGGCTTGCCGGCCAGAGCCTGAGGCGCGGCGCACTCGAAATGGTCCTGTCCGATTATCTGGTGGAGCACATCATCGTCCATGCAGTGTGGCCCGTCACGCGCGCGCTGACGCCCAAGGTGCGCGTGGTTATCGACGCGCTGGTCAAGCATTTTTCGGCGCCGATTTGGGATGCCGCCTGAACACTGCGCCTGTCATCTTCCAAAAATAACGGCGGGCTATTTTCGAATGCACTGCAGCAATGCTATTGACCGCCCATGCTTTATGTTGAAATCGCCGTCGTTGCCGTCCTCATCTTGGTGAACGGCCTTTTGTCGATGTCGGAGCTTGCCATCGTCTCGTCGCGGCCGGCCCGCCTCAAGGCCATGATCGACCGCAACGTCAAGGGCGCCGGCCGGGCGCTGGCGCTCGGCTCCAACCCCGGCAAGTTCCTGTCGTCGGTGCAGATCGGCATTACCCTGGTCGGTGTTCTCTCGGGCGCGTTCTCGGGCGCCACGCTCGGCGAACGGCTGGCGCAATATCTGGCGTCGACCGGCATCCGCGAAAACATCGCCGACCCTGTCGGCGTCGGCATCGTCGTTGCTTTGATCACCTATGCTTCGCTGATCGTCGGCGAGCTCGTGCCGAAGCAGATCGCGCTGAAGGATCCGGAACGCGTCGCCGTCAGGGCAGCGCCCGCGATGACTATCCTTGCCACCGTGTCGGCGCCGGTCGTCTTCCTGCTGGACCTTTCCGGCCGCGCCATCCTCTGGCTGCTTGGCCAGAGCGGCGAGGCGGAAGAGAAGGTCACCGACGAGGAGATCAAGATGCTGGTCGCCGAGGCCGAGCATCACGGCACCATCGAATCCGACGAGCGGCGCATGATTGCCGGCGTCATGCGCCTTGGCGACCGCGCCGTGCGCGCCGTGATGTCGCCGCGCACCGAGGTCGACTGGCTGAACCTGCAGTCCGACGAGACGGTAGTCCGAAAGCTGTTGATGGACACACAGCATTCGCGCCTGCCTGTCGGCGACGGCAACGTCGACGCCATGGTCGGCGTCATCCAGACGCGCGACGTTCTCGCCGCCCTTCTCGCCGGCAGGGTGCTGGATCCGCGCCAGCATGTGCGCGCCGCCCCCATCGTGCATGACCAGGCCGACGCGCTCGACGTCCTGCAGAAGCTCAGGGAATCGGACGTGCCTATGGCGCTGGTCCATGACGAATACGGCCATTTCGAAGGCATCGTCACGCCGGCCGACATCCTCGAAGCCATCACCGGCGTCTTCCGCTCCGACCTCGAGGCCGGCGAGGAGGAAAACGCCGTCAAGCGCGAGGACGGCTCCTGGCTGCTCGCCGGCTACATGCAGGCCGACGAGATGGCCGAGGTGCTGGGCATCGACCTGCCCGAGAACCGCGATTACGAAACCGTCGCAGGCTATGTGCTGTCGCATTTGCATCATCTGCCGACGACCGGCGAATGCGTCGACGCGCAAGGCTGGCGCTTCGAGGTGGTCGACCTCGACGGCCGCCGCATCGACAAGCTGATCGCCACCCGCCTGGCCGACGGCCACCGCCCGGTAGCGCGCTGACGCCATCGAAAGTCAGATTCCGACCGCCTGCTGACCGCCCGAGAACGCGATGGTCCACAGGTAAGTTTTTACGATGAAAGATTTGGGTTAAGGTGGCGCACTCCTGAAGCGGCGACGAGCATCCGCTATGGCCGAACACCTCGGCAAAGAAGAAAGCAACCGAACTGTCGACGACGATCCTCGTCTGGCCTTCATCTATAAGGAGGCGGTCAGAGGTCTCGATCATCAGCAGAACGTTGTCGAGAACATGAACACACGCGCCGGCAGCCTTATCTTTGCCACCGCTTTTGCAAACTCGTTGCTCGGCGGCAGGGCTCTTTCCGACGGGCTTGGGCTTTGGGATTGGGTCGCGGTGGCCCTGCTGTTCGCCATCGGCGGGCTCATCGTCTTTATGCTTTGGCCCTATCACAGATACACGTTCCGCTTCGATCCGGAAGAACTGCTTCATCAGTATGTGGACGGCGATAGGCCAGCGAAGATGTCGGCGATGTACCGTGCGCTTGCCCTGCGCATCAAGGAAGACATGGTCGGCAACTGGCGCATTATCCAGCGGCTGCGGCAGGCGTTGCAGATAGCGTTGCTTTTGCTGTTGCTCAACATCCTCGCTTGGCTTCTTGCGATCGCGGGCGTTTGAACCTGACGGCATCTGGCAGCCGCAGCTTCAACTTCGCCTCAATGCGCGTCCGGCGGCGGCGCCTTCGGCGTGCCGTTGCGCAGGAACGGAACCAGCGCCGTCGCGAAGACGAAAGCCGCCATAATGACCAGGAACGCATCCGCATATGTGTGGCGCGGCCTTGGACCGACCGACACGAAGTTGTGAGCAAACACAACGAATGCTTTCAGAAGGCCGCTGGCGACGGCACCGATCAGGGCAGCAGCACGACCTTGCCAATGGCGCGGCGCTCTTCGAGCAATCGATGCGCCTCGCTTGCCTCATCGAGCGGAAAGCAGCCACCGATCGCCACCTTCAGCCGGCCGCTCGCCGCCATGTCGAACAACTGCGCGAGACTTGTCCTGAGACTATCGGGAGACAAAAGCGGCAGCAGGGCAAAGCCTTTGAGCGATTGATTGCGGCCGATCAACGCTTCGAGCTCCGAGGCCGGCAATTGAAACCGGCCAAGCGCCGCGAACACCAGCTCGCCGCCGGGCGCCAGGATGTCGAGAAATTCCTTGGTCAACGCGCCGCCGACGGTGTCGTAGACGATTTCGGCATCCGAGCCATCGCTCGCTTCGCGCACTTGCGCCGGCCAGTCCGCCTCGCTGGAGGCGATCGCCGCATCGGCGCCAAGCGACAGGACGAAATCGCGCTTGGCCTTGCCGCCGGCCAGCGCGATGACGCGACGCGCGCCCTGCCCTTTGGCAAGTTGTACAAGCAGTGAACCGACGCCACCGGCGGCGGCCGGAACCAGCACCGTCCTGCCGGCCGGCGGACTTTGCCGCAGCAGATGCAGGGACGTCACCCCCTGCACCATCAAGGCGGTCGCGTCTTCAAAGGAGAGCGCATCCGGCAAAGGCATGACGAGGCCGGCGTCGATAGCCACATACTCGGCATAGCCGCCGAATGGCCGGGCCGAGACGAACAGCGGCGCGGCGACGCGCTGCCGCAACAGGCGCCGGTCAACGCCCTCGCCGACCGCCTCGACGGTACCGGCGACCTCGACGCCGGGAGATAAAGGCAGGCTCGGCGTGACCGCGTAGCGATCGGCGCGCATCAGCACTTCGAAGAAATTGATGCCGGCGGCTCCGACCCTGACCAGGACCTCGCCGGCTGCCGCGACGGGCGTTGCAAGGTCGACGACTTGCAATACTTCCGGGCCGCCGAAACGGTTGAACTGGATGGCTTTCATAGCAGGCTCCGATCGCTATGGCATCGGCCGCCCTTTGCCACTATCTGCACTGTCGTCGCTACACACGGATTTGTCCGCTGCACACTCGGAGGTGACCATGGCCCGCATGATCAAACGACTGCCTATGCTGCCGGCCGAACGCGCGCTGAAGGTGATCTCGGGGCGCTGGAAAGCGGTGATCCTCTATTATCTGTTCGACGGTCCGCGCCGGCTTTCGGCGCTCAAGGCGCTGATGCCCGGCATCACCCAGAAGGTGCTCATCGATCAGCTGCGCGAGATGGAGGAGCATGGGCTGGTCAGCCGCAAGATTTTTGCGGAAATCCCGGCGCGTGTCGAATATGCCGCGACGCCGCTCGGCCTTAGCCTCGAGCCTATCCTTCTGGCGCTTTGCCAATGGGGACAGCACCACGCCGACGAGCTGGACGAGCGGGCGCATCTTGCCGATTGCATCATCAGGCCGAGGCCGACCACTGAGGCTTCCGCGAATTAAAAGGGCGGCGCAAGCGCCGCCCTTCGGGAGGATGATGTCTTTGTCGCTCAAGCGGCCTGGGCTTCGCTGGCGATCGCGTCGGCGGCGCGCGCGGCCTTCAGCACCTTGGCCCACCAGGCGACGTCATTGACCAGCGCCGCGGCTGACTGGTTCAGATGCTCGATGTCCTCGAGCTTCTTCTCGCCCTGGCGTACCGCAAGGAAATCGCCCCAGGCGATATGCACGGCCGACTTGACCGGCGCCATCTGCAATTCGACGGCGGCCAGGCGAAGGTGCTCGACTGCGCGCGAGCCGCCGACCGAGCCATAGCCGACGAAGCCGGCCGGCTTCTTGTTCCACTCATTGGCGGCGTAGTCGATGGCGTTCTTCAAGACGGCGGTCGGGCCATGATTGTATTCGGCGGCGGTGAAGATGAAGCCGTCGAACCCGGCGACCTTCTTCTGCCAGCGCTGCGCCACTTCATTCTGCGACGGCGCCCAGGCGGAGGAAGCGACCTCGTCGAAGAAGGGCAGCGGCCAGTCGCGCAGATCGACGATCTCGACATCGATATCGGCGTGCGACTTGGCGATCTTGGCGATCCACTGTGTCGGTACGTCAGCGAAGCGGGCAGCGCGCGTCGAACCGACGACAATGGCGATTTTGGGCTTGGACATAAGGGGCTCTCCTTGCGGGAATTTCTGGTATCGTTTGGATACCGGCGCTATATGTGATACTGACAAACCGGCGCGCAAGGAGGCACGTTTTTGTTACTGAGGCACCCGCACAACACCGAGGACTGCCGGGCCGTGTCGGAAATCCTGCAACGGGTCGGCGACAAATGGACCGTGCTCGTCGTCGGCAAGCTGGGCGGCGGGGCGATGCGCTTCAACGAATTGCGCGCGGCCGTCGGCGGCATTTCGCAGAAGATGCTGACCACCACCTTGCGCGGTCTGGAGCGCGACGGCTTCGTCACGCGCAAGGTTTTTCCGACCATTCCGCCGCGTGTCGATTACGAGCTGACCGAACTCGGCCACGAGCTGCTGGTGCCGGTCGGCGCGCTCGGCGAATGGGCGCGCAAGAACACCAATCGGGTCCGCGAAGCACGCGCGAAATTCGACGGCCTGCAGGCCTGAAAGCCTTGCCGTGCAAGGACCTCGGAGCTTTCGCGGCGAGGCGCCTGCCGGCCGCAAGGCAGGCCGCGCAGCAACACCTCAAAATCTTTGGATCTTATCGCATCGGACTGTAGCCGGTCAGGCGCGCATTCACCTCTTATGCCAAAAGTCGCCTTGCCGTGACAGTCATTCAGGTGTTTCGCGCGATGTCGCCGCAAGGCGCGAGATCGCAAATCGCGCCTTGCCCCTCCGCGTCCCCGTTGCCACCCAGACTCGCGGTGCGCGGAAGGTCCGTTTTGACCTCGGCATAGGCCGTTATGCCGAGCAGGCAGACCAGAGCAATAAGAGCTGCCACGAGCCAGCCGTTCAGCATGTGTTGACGCATTGTCTTTCCCCCGCGCCCTGAAAGTGGCGCGTGAAGGCAACCATTGGATGTCGCGGGGCGCATCTGCCGCGCGGGCGTTGTTACAAAACCGCGAGCCTGGGAGAATCAGGAACCCATCAGATCTCCGCCGGAGCGTCAGCTCTCGGCCGGAACCGGCTTCGGCTTGCCCTCGCCGTCGAGCGCCACCATGACGAAATCGGCATGGGTGACCTTCTCCATCAGGTCGGAAAGGTAGCGCTGCGCCCAGGCCTCGACCTTGAGCACCATCGAGGTGCGGCCGACGCGCTCGACATGCGTGTAGATGCATAGCGTGTCGCCGATCTTCATCGCTTTGGCGAAGGACATCTCCTTGACCGCCGCCGTCACCACGCGGCCCTTGGCGCGCTCGGCGGCACGGATGCCGCAGGCAAGATCCATCTGCGCCATCACCCAGCCGCCGAAAATATCGCCGGCGGCATTGGCGTCGGACGGCATGGCGAGCGTCCTCAAGGTGAGATCGCCGAGCGGCTTTCCGTCCGCGTAATGCACCATGCCGGAGTTCCTTCTCGTATTGATTGTGTTGATCCCGTAGCGTTGCTCCCCTCACCCGTCAACGCGTCCTGCAATGCTGACAGCCGGAGCTTTCGATCCTAGGCTGTGTTCGCGTAACGCCTGGTGCAGGAAGGAATTGGCTTTGCCGCTCAATCGCGTCGTCCTTTACGTGAGAAACATCGAAGTGGCGGTGGCTTTTTACGAAAGACACTTCAGCTTCAAAACTTACCGCGAACAGGACGACAGGATTGTCGAGCTGATCAATCCAGCCGGGGGTGCAAGCCTCATGCTCCACCTTGCGGCCAAAGGACAGAAAACGGGACAATCGACCGTCAAATTGGTCTTCGATGTTGAGGATGTCGAAGCCTTTGCCGCGGGTAGCGCGAAGAAAAGGACTGGAATTCGGCGCACTGCACAGGGCGGACGGCTATGCCTTTGCCAACGCCCGCGATCCCAGTGACAATCCGATATCGATTTCGAGCCGTGCTTTTCGAAAAAGCGGCAATACCGTCGGTTGAGCAAAAAGGCGCCGGTCGCTTTTTTCACAAGCCATGCCGGAAGCCACGGCGACGCCACAAGCCGGCAGTGTCTAGGGTAAGCTGCAAATTGCGGAGCCCGCCCTTCCATCATGCAGACTTATGATTTCATCGTCGTCGGCTCCGGCTCGGCCGGTTCGGTCGTTGCCGACAAGCTTTCGGCTTCGGGCCGCTTCTCGGTGCTGGTGCTGGAGGCCGGCGGGACCGACCGGCGCTTCTACGTCCAGATGCCGCTCGGCTATGGCAAGACCTTCTTCGACCCGGCCGTCAACTGGAACTACAAGGCCGAGTTGGATCCCGGCCTCGCCGGCAACGCCGATCATTGGCCGCGCGGCAAGCTGCTCGGCGGTTCGAGCTCGATCAACGCGATGGTCTTCATCCGCGGCGCGCGCGAGGATTTCGATGCCTGGGCCGCCGCCGGCAATCCCGGCTGGAGCTATGACGACCTCCTGCCCTCCTTCAAGGCGATGGAAGACAATGCGGCCGGCGCCGACCAGTGGCGCGGCGTCGGCGGGCCGTTGCACATCACCGACTGCACGAACGCGGTGCACCCGCTGACCAAGCGCTACCTCGCCGCCGCCCAGCAAGCCGGGCTGCCGTTCAACCCGGATTTCAACGGCGCTTCTCAGGAAGGTGTCGGTGTCTACCAGATCACGACGAAGAACGGCCGCCGCATGTCCACCGCCCGCGCCTTCCTGCGGCCGGCGATGAAGCGCGGCAACCTCCATGTCGAGACCAACGCGCTGGCGACGAGAATCCTGTTCGAAGGCAAGCGCGCCGTCGGTGTCGAATATGAGCAGAACGGCGAGAAGAAAACTGTCCGCGCGGGCCGCGAGGTGATTCTTTCGGGCGGCTCGGTCAACTCGCCGCAGTTGCTTCAGCTTTCCGGTGTCGGTCCGTCCGCATTGCTCGGCGACCTCGGCATCCCGGTCGTCCACGCCAACGACAATGTCGGCGCCAATTTGCAGGACCACGTCGGTGTCAACTACACCTTCAAGGGCAAGCTGCCGACGCTGAACCAGATCTTGCGGCCCTGGTGGGGCAAGCTTCTGGTCGGCATGCAATACATCCTGCTGCGTTCGGGTCCGCTGTCGCTGTCGATGAACAATGCCGGCGGCTTCTTCCGCACCCACCCGTCGATGACGCGGCCGAACATGCAGCTCTATTTCCAGGCCTTCTCGACTGTCATTCCAAAGAGCGGCGAGCGTCCGATCCTGACGCCCGATCCGTGGCCGGGCTTCTCGATCGGCCTGTCCAACTGCCGCCCGTCGAGCCGCGGCGAGATCATGATCCGCTCGAAGGACCCGCGCGACTATCCGAAGATCGCGCCCAACGCCTATTCGACCAATGCCGATGTCGACGAAATGCTGGCGGCGGTGAAGTTCGTGCGCAAGATCGCCTCGATGCCGGCCATGGCCGAGATCATCGAGGAAGAGGTGCTGCCCGGCCCGTCGGTCCACTCGGACGCCGATCTGATCCAGGATTTCAGGAAACGCTCGGGCACCGTCTATCATCCGGTCTCGACCTGCCGCATGGGGCCAGACGCCACGCGCACCGTCGTCGATCCACGGCTGAAGGTTCATGGGCTGGAAGCGCTGCGTGTCATCGACGCTTCAATTTTCCCCGACAACATCACGGGCAACACCAATGCCGCCTCGATCCTCACCGGATGGAAAGGCGCCGAACTGGTTCTGGAGGATCACAAATGAAGATCACCGACGTCAAAACCTGGGTCGTCGGCAATCCGCCGCCCGGCATCGGCGGCAAGTATTTCATCTTCGTCAAGCTCACCACCGATAGCGGCGTGGTGGGCTATGGCGAGGCCTACAACGCCACCTTCTCGGCGCATGTCACCGCGAAGATGATCGAGGACATGGCCGAGCGCTATCTCGTCGGCCGCGATCCGCACGACATCGAGAATTTCTTCCGCCGCGCCTATTCCTCCGGCTTCACCCAGCGCCCCGACGTCTCCGGGATGGGCTGCTTCTCGGCGCTGGAAATGGCCTGTTGGGACATTGTCGGCAAGGAGGCCAACAAGCCGGTCTATAAGCTGCTCGGTGGCCAGGTGCACCAGACGCTGCGCTCCTACACCTATCTCTACCCGCATACCGGCAGCGTCCATTCCGAGGACGCGCCAAGCGGCAAGAATGTCTACAACGATCCCGACTTGGCTGCCGCCTGCGCGCTCGAATATGTCGAGCAAGGTTTCAATGCCGTCAAGCTCGATCCGGCCGGCCCCTACACCGCCTTTGACGGTCACCAGCCACGGCTGATCGACATCGATGTCTCGACCCGCATGATCAAGGCGATCCGGGAAGCTGTAGGCACCCGCGCCGACATATTGTTCGGCACGCATGGCCAGTTCACCGCGTCCGGCGCGCTGCGCATGGCGCGCGCCATCGAGCCCTACGATCCTCTGTGGTTCGAGGAGCCGGTGCCGCCCGATATGCCGGAGGTGATGGCGCAGGTCGCCCGCGCGACCTCGATCCCGATCGCCACCGGCGAACGGCTGACGACGAAGTCCGAATTCGCCCGCGTCATCGAGCACCGCGCCGCGACCATCCTACAGCCGGATCTCGGCCGCTCCGGCGGCATTCTGGAGACCAAGAAGATCGCCGCCATGGCCGAGGCCTATCATATCCAGGTGGCGCCGCACTGCTATTGCGGCCCGATCGTCGGCGCCGCAAACATCCAGCTCGCGGTGACGCTGCCCAACTTCCTCATCCTGGAATCGCTGAAGCAGTGGGACGGCTTTCACGCCACGCTGCTCAAGAAGAAGATCGAATGGCAGGACGGCAACGTCATCCCGTCGAAGGAGCCCGGCCTCGGCGTCGAGCTCAACGAGGACGTCTGCGACGCGCATCCCTATAGCGGCAAGGACCTGCATCTGCAGATGATGCAGACGCCGTTGATGCCGTGACCCTCGCTTACGCCTTCATCGGCCTTGGCCATCTCGGCGCCAACCTTGCCGCCAGCCTGCTGCGCAACGGCTTTGCCGTCACCGTCTTCGACCGCGACCCGGCGGCGGTCGAGAGCCTTGTCGCGCTCGGCGCGACGGCGGCGACCAGCCCGGCCGAAGCCGCCGCCCGCGCCGGCAATGCGATCACCTGCCTGCCCTCGCCAAAGGTCAGCGAAGCGGTACTCACCGGCCCCGACGGACTGCTTCACGGTCTGCCCACGGGCGGCACCTGGATCGAGATGTCGACCAATGGCCGCGACGAGATACTGCGGCTTGCCGCACTCGCTTCGGCAAAGGGCATGGAGACGCTCGAATGCCCGGTCACCGGCGGCGTGCATCTGGCGGCCGCGGGCAGGATCACCGCTCTCGTCGGCGGCGATGCGGCGCTCTACGAGCGGCACCGGCCGGCAATCGAGGCGATGTGCGCGAAGTCGTTCCTGATGGGCCCGGTCGGTTCGGCGGCGGTGATCAAGGTCATTACCAATATGCTCGCCTTCATCCATCTGGTCGCCGCCGGCGAGGCGCTGATGCTGGCCAAGCAGGGCGGGCTCGACCTCGCCCAAGCCTACCATGCCATCGTCGCTTCTTCCGGCAACAGCTTCGTCCATGAGACCGAAAGCCAGCTCATCCTCAACGGCTCATACGACATCGGCTTCACCATGGACCTGGCGCTCAAGGACCTCGGCTTCGCGCTGACCATGGGCAGGGATTTCGGCGCGCCGCTCGATCTGGCGTCTCGCGTCAACGCGATCTTCGAAGAGGGCAAGCGCGCCTATGGCGGCGACGCCTGGTCGACCCAGATCGTCAAGCTGCTGGAGGATGAAGTCGGCGTGGAGCTTCGCGCGCCGGGCTTTCCCGCCAAGCTCGAACTATAACCGGCAAACATTTACCCAGCTGTTTCAATCACCTGACTGCACCGGCTGAATCGAACCCTCAGCCAGTTGAATCAACCTCTCAACGTCAGTGCGCGGGGCAGAATCTCGAACGTCGCCGGAATGCGCCCGGGCGACTCGCCGTCTATGTCGACCAGCGCGCCGTTCTTCTCGACATCGCCCAATGGCTCGACCAGCACCTTGCGTCCGCGCCGGATGGTGATTGCCGGATGGTTGCGATGCCATCCGCCATAGAGCAGGCGGATGTCCCGGATCAGGCCGAGCTTGCCGGCGGCGCGCAGGATGACGATGTCGAACTGGCCGTCGGCGAGTTCGGCGTCCGGCGCGATCATCATGCCGCCGCCGAAGAATTTTCCGTTGGCTACCGCCACCAGCGCCACGCGCGCCTCGACCGGTTCGCCGTCGTCGATCGTGATCCTGACGTCCTGGAAGCGGTAGCGGATGAATTCCGCCACGGTGCGCCAGAAGAACAGTGCCTTGGCCGAGACCCTGCCCTTGCGCTTGTCGGCGTTGACGGCGCGGTCCGTCGCGCCGGACAGGCCGAGGCTGGCGACGTTGATGAAGTGGCGGCTGGCCAGCGCCCCGTGGTCGTCGATGTAGCAGATGCGACCCGCGTCGATTTTCCGGTCCTCGGCATCGGCGATCCGCTTCAGCGTGGCGTCGATGCCGCGCGGCAAGTTGAGCCCGCGCGCGAAGTCGATGCCGGTGCCGCAAGGCAGAAGCCCCAGCGCACTTTCGCGGCCGGTCTCATGCTGCGCCTGCAGCAGCCCGTCGGCCACCTCGCTGGCGGTGCCGTCGCCGCCGGCGGCGATCACCAGATCGCATCCGCCGGCGGCGAGGTCGATCGCCAGCCGCTCGGCGTCGCCGCCGGCTTGCGTCTCGCGCAGGTCGAAATCACCGAAATTCCTGCTGAGCGACGCTGCCGCCTCCGCCCAATGCCGCTTGAGCCTGCCGCCGCCGGCTATCGGATTGAGAACCACCCCGACCTTCAAGCTGACCTCCCCCGAGGCAAGTCGCGCAAAATGCGCGGCGGATTCCGCGCTGGCGTCCGAAGTCTTTTGCCGGCCCAAAACCTTTTACCTGCATTGAAACGCGGACCGGGCGGCGGGGCAAGGCTCCAGTGTCCAAGGGCCACAGAAAAGCGGGCAGGCCGTCCAAGGGTCCGACAGGCAATTTCCGGAGCTTTTGGCCATTGGTCCCCGATAATCCCGCTATCCACAGGGCTACCGGCATTCCCCAAACCCCTTACCCGGCGTAGGTTCAACTCATCTCAGGCGGCTACCGAACGCCCAGCCGAAAGGCAAAGCGCAAGGCGGATTTCCTGAGGCCCGTACGGCCCAGAACGAGAGCAGGTTCGCCTGTTGGAGGGATGATGCCGAGACCTACGGGTGCCGCGGAAAGCGTGCCAACGCCGACGGCGGACCGATGCTGCCATGAAGGCCGGTAAAAACCTTCGATGGCACGCTGGGCGAAGCCTGCAAGGGTGGAGATCGGCGTGGTCTGGAACGGGCGCCGCCCTCGGGTGGCGACTGGCAGGACCGTCAAAATCAAGGCTGGCCTGGCGCGACGACTTTACGGAAGTTGCTGCCTTAACCGGTTCTGATCTGACAGGGAGGCGCTGGGAGAAATCCCGGCGCCGACTGTCTTTTTTGGAGCGGCTTTCCGGGCAGTTTGCTGCGGTGCTTCGCCAAGCCGGCGAGTAGCCCCCTGCGGGATCGCCCTGGCCGTTCGCCGCCGCCCTACTTCTTCGACGGCTTGCGCTTGAACAACCCGCTTAAATATTCCGGACGCACGGCGCCGCTGATCACCGTGAAGATCGCCAGCATGATGCTGGCCAGCGCGCCGTCATGCCAGGGCCTGAACGCCACCGCATCGACAGCGTAGGCCCAGAACGGGAAGGCAAGCATCGACATGACGATGTTGGCCCCGGGGGCCTCCGTCCCGTCGGCGGAATCGCTCATCGATTTGAGGTAGAGCGGCGTCATTGCCAGCGCGATGACGAACACGACCCGTGAAATGTCCCAGACGCTGAAGCCGGCCATGGTGACCGTTTGAATTGCAGTCCGCACCGCATCGGGCACGTCTTTGGCATCGCTGGCCTGGGCAACCGCGACAGGTTTTTTGACCGCATTGTCGAGAATGGAATTGACGAAGATGAAGAATGCCACGATTTCGGCCGGCACGTATTTCGCCACCCGCTCCAGATAATCGTCGCCTTTTTTCGCTTTGCCATCCCCGGCGCCTGTCTGCAAATTCTCCTCGACCGCTTCTGCTTTCAGGTTACCGCCGATCGTGGACTCGAGGCGCCTTTGCAATACTGGACTGGCAGGTTGCGCAGTACGGACAATTCTTCCCATGTAAACCCCTCCATCGTTTTCACATGACCCCGCCAGTATCGTAGAAGAAAAATCTTCGGAACAACAGTTGGCACTTCGCCGTCCGGGCCCGATTATTTCAAACCTTCCCAGGCCGTTGTCGTGTCTTGACGTCTCGGATCGTCGAATCGGGGCGGTGGCGGCATATCGCAGGGCGCGCAGCAGTGCCGGTTTTGCAAACGCAGCCAAAATCCCGCCTTGTTCGCGCGCGATGGGATGTCGAGTGTCGCCGGGACCAAGGTCCCGACACGAACCTGAATGGGCTGCCGGGGGGCATCTCGAGGTGACAAAACCGTGATCAAGACCGCCCTTGTCGCCATGACCATTGTCGGCTGCGACTGCGACGCCAAGCTGTGCGAATATATCGGTGAGACGCCGGCCAAATGGACAACGATCGCCGGCTGCGAAGCTGCGATGAAGAGCCAGATGCTGCACCAGCGTAATTTCAACTATCCGCTGGTTTCGGGCATCTGCCGCGTCAAGGGCTCGGCCTCCTCCTCCGAGCTTGCCGCGAAAGCCTCCAAACCGGATCTGAAGCCCACGAACCGCGTCGTCGAAACCATCGCCCCGCTGCCGCCCGAACTCGACCACCGTCCCAGCGCTCCGGTCGGCGCAACGGTGACCGCCAGCGAAACGGAAGCCGCGAAGCCGGTCGCCTTCGATGGGTCGGTCGATGGCGGCCGCGCCGTGCTTTACCGCACCAAGGCCGGCTATGCCGTGGTCAAGACCGATCTCGGCCGCGCCGCTGGCGCGACCGTGGACGCGGCAAAACGCTCGGCAAGCTGGCTGGCCGGTCTGACCGGTCTGTAAGCCCGCCTATAGTTCAACCTTCAGGGTCTCCCAGAACTTGTCGATCAGCGGCTGTTCGGTGGCATTGTCCTGATCGCCGATGCGCGTGATGAAGAGCAGCCCCTGATCGGCGGTGCTGAAGCCGATGAGTCACCGGGAATGATATTTCCGACTGGGGCTACACCAAAAACGGTCGCCAGGTCGGCAGCTTCACCGTTTGCGTGATGTTCAAGAAGATGTCGAAGGAAGAGGCCGACGACATGCGCGCCACATACGGCTTCGATTGCTGAACAGCATGCATCGCGGGACGTGCCTTGGAGGCGAACACTCGCGGGCAATGTCAGCAGTCCGCTTGCAGGGCGGGAAAGATCGCGCCTAAGCGCTCGGTAGCCTTTCGTCTCAATGATCCCTCCAGGGCCTCGACCGGCATCAGCCGCTCGTGGCCGCCTGCTCGCAGCCGCATGAAGAAATGCATCCTGTAGGCGGCGATGGTGCCCCGCGTGACCGGATCGGCGCTGACATCGACAACGAATATCGAGCCGATGCGTGCCGGCCATGGCAGCCTGGCAAAGGCAGTGCCGAGAAAATCGCCGAGCCCATAGGCGGCGAGGCTGTCGCCAATCCGCTCGATTGGCTGCACGACATGCGCGTGATGCCCGACGATCAGCCCGGTGCCGTGGCCAGCCAATTTTCTCGCCAACTGCCGCGTCGCCGGCCTCGGAAAATGCCGGAACTCCCAGTCCCAATGCGGCACCGCGCAAAGCAGGTCGATGCCGGAAACCGCGTCGCGCGGCCATTCGGCGGCACGCGTCGAGACGCGCGTTTCAAACGGCGCCGCACCGGTGTTGCGCCAAAGCGTGAAAGCCGCAAAGCCGATCGTCAGCGATCCGAGGGCATGAACCTGGATCGGTCCACCGGCCACCGTGCCGATGGTGCGAATCCCGAGCCGGTCGAGCGCCGCGAGCGTTTCCTCGAAACCGGCAGTCCCCTGGTCGAGCATATGGTTGTTGGCCAAAGACAGCACGACCTTGTCACGTGAGATGCCGACAGCCGTAAGCGCGTCCGCCAGAAAGCGCTCGCTCATTGCATGGTGGGTGCCGAGCCACGTGCCCGTCACCGCGCGTGGACACTCGATGATCGGGCTTTCGCAATTGCCGACCACAAGGTCGGCGGATGAAAGCAGTGCGGCAATGGCCGGATCGCATTCCGGCGCATCGCGATTGGCGACGGCCGAAATGTCGCCGACGAACGCCAGCCGCACGGTCCGCATTGGCAGCGGATCGACCAGCGTCACCGCGGACGCCGCAAAACCGCTTCTGTCGCCGCCAAGCGACGGTCGCAGCAAGCGCAGCAGCCATGACAGTTTGTAGGAAAGCGGATAATTCGACACGGGCACGTCCAGTTTCGCCCTCTGTAGACTGTCTGACCGGCCGGTTGAAGCCGGGCGCGATTCCGAAAGCAAGCTCGCTGATCGGCACGGGTGGAGGACGCCTTGAGCCAAATACGTGTATGCTCGCGACATGACGCAGTGGAGGGCGATGATGATGATGCGTAGAGCGATCCTTGCAGCAGCCTTGTTTGCATTCTTGCCGGCGTCCTTCGCCTGGGCGGAGATGCCGGACGCAGCCAAGGCCATGTTCGAGGCGAAGAGCGCGGCCGACCGAAACTCCGCGCTTTCGACGCTGGAGGCGGCGGCAGCCAAGGACCCGGCATCGGCCTATGCCGCCGGCGCCGGCGAATTCTTCACCGCGCTGGAGCTGCTCGCCAGCGGCCTGCATCGGCACGGTTTCGAGAGTCCGAAATCCTTCATGCTGCCGCTGATGCAATTGCCCGTGCCGACCAATCCCGATCCGCAACCGCTGACTTACGAACAGTTCCGCGCCATCCTGGTCGCCTTCCGTGACCGGCTCGAAAAATCCGCGGCAACGCTGGGCTCCGTGCCGGCCGAAGCCGATATCGGCATGGTGGTCGATCTCACCCGCGTCGGCATCGATCTCAACGAGGACGGCCATCTCGCGCCCGACGAAAGCATCGCCGCCATCATGGCCTCACTCTCGCGCGGCAGCGTCGATACGAGCGATGCCGCGCCGTCGCTCACCTTCCGCTTCGACCGCGCCGACGGCTTCTGGCTGCAAGGGTACGCCGAGTTCCTGATGGCGCAGGCCGATTTCTGGCTGGCGCATGATTTCCGCAATGCCTTCGACGGCTCGTTCCACATGCTGTTCCCACGCGCCAAACTGCCGCTCCAGGACACGCTGGTGCCGCTGGATGGCGGCATGAGCGGCAACATGTTCGCCTCGGAATGGCGCTTCGCCGACTTCATCTCGCTGGTGCATCTCGTCAACTGGCCGGTAATCGAGCCGGAGCGCCGGCAGGCCGCGCGGCGCCATCTGCTGGAGATGATCCGGCTGTCGCGCCAGGACTGGAAAGCGATCCTGGCCGAGACCGACAACGACCGCGAATGGCTGCCGGGACCACAGCAGAAGGGCGTCAACCCGCTGACCGGCCTTGAAGTCGGTCAGGAACAGGTGCAAGCTTGGCTCGCCACGCTGACCATGGCCGAGGACCTTCTCGAAGGCCGCGTGCTGCTGCCGCATTTCCGCATCGCCGACAAGGGCATCAACATGAAGCGCTTCTTCGACGAGCCGAAACCTTTCGATCTGGTGCTGTCGATCACCGGCCCCGGCATCGCGCCCTATCTCGAAAGCGGCAGTATCCTCAGCAGCGACGATTTCGACCAGATCCAGCGCCAGTTCGGTGGCGCCGGCTTTTTGACGTTCGCGCTATGGTTCAATTGAGCAGCTGCGGTTCGGCGTGACGCCGCTCCTGACAGCCTTCTGTCAGCAGCACCGGCTGCCGTTGCCTGCCCCTTCACTCCGCTCTTTCCATTTCCGCCGAGTCCTCCCATATTCGGGGCATGGCCAAACTTCCTGAAAAGAAAACGCCTTCGCCGGCGAAAGATGGTGCGCCGAAGCGGCGCAGTCCATTGACCGAATTCCTCGATGCCGCCGAACCGCGGGAGCCCGGCGGTTTTGCCGAGGCGCCGCAAGCCGACTTTACGGGCGCGCCGCTGACCGGCTCGATCTCCGATTGGGCCGGGCAGATTGAGCGCGAGGCGGAAAAACAGCCGAAGGCAAAGGCGCCGAAGAAGATCCCCGAACGCTCGTCCGCGCCGGGACGCACCGCGCGCGGCACCTCGATGGGCGGCGCGGCAACCGCGCGTGAACGCACGGCGGCCGGCCTCAACCCGGTCGCCGGCCTCGACGTCTCGCTGGAAGAAGCCGAGACGATGACGTCGAGCGGCGTCACCGCCACGGTGGCGGCGCTGTCGGCGCTGATCGAATCCGGCAATCCCTTGCACAAGGACGGCGTGCTGTGGACGCCGCATCGCCCCGAGCGCCCGGAAAAGTCCGAAGGCGGCATCGCCATCAAGATGGTGTCGGATTTCGAGCCGGCCGGCGACCAGCCGACGGCGATCAAGGATCTCGTCGAAGGCGTCGACAACAACGACCGCACCCAGGTGCTGCTCGGCGTCACCGGCTCCGGCAAGACCTTCACCATGGCCAAGGTGATCGAGGAGACGCAGCGCCCTGCCTTGATCCTGGCGCCCAACAAGACGCTGGCGGCACAGCTCTATTCCGAGTTCAAGAAATTCTTCCCCGACAACGCAGTCGAGTATTTCGTCTCCTACTACGACTATTACCAGCCGGAGGCTTACGTACCGCGCACCGATACCTTCATCGAGAAGGAATCGTCGATCAACGAGCAGATCGACCGCATGCGCCATTCGGCGACGCGCTCGCTGCTGGAGCGCGACGATGTCATCATCGTCGCCTCGGTGTCCTGCATCTACGGTATCGGCTCGGTCGAGACCTATACGGCGATGACCTTCCAGATGCAGATCGGCGATCGGCTCGACCAGCGCGCGCTGCTCGCCGATTTGGTCGCGCAGCAATACAAGCGCCAGGACATCAACTTTGTCCGCGGCTCCTTCCGCGTGCGCGGCGACACGATCGAGATCTTCCCGGCCCACCTGGAAGACCGCGCCTGGCGTATCTCGATGTTCGGCGACGAGATCGAACAGATCACCGAATTCGACCCGCTGACCGGCCAGAAAACCGGCGAGCTGAAAAGCGTCAAGATCTACGCCAACTCGCACTATGTGACGCCGCGCCCGACCTTGAATCAAGCCATCAAGTCGATCAAGGAAGAGCTCAAGCAGCGCCTGCAAGAGCTTGAAAAGGCTGGCCGCCTGCTGGAGGCGCAGCGGCTGGAGCAGCGTACCCGCTTTGATCTCGAGATGCTGGAGGCCACCGGCTCCTGCGCCGGCATCGAGAATTATTCGCGCTATCTGACCGGACGCCAGCCGGGCGATCCGCCGCCGACACTGTTCGAGTATATCCCTGATAACGCGCTGGTCTTCGTCGACGAAAGCCACGTCACCGTGCCACAGATCGGCGGCATGTATCGCGGCGACTTCCGTCGCAAGGCGACGCTGGCGGAATACGGCTTCCGCCTGCCCTCCTGCATGGATAACCGGCCGCTGCGCTTCGAGGAATGGGACGCCATGCGGCCGCTGTCGGTCGCGGTTTCGGCGACGCCTGGCGGCTGGGAGATGGAGCAGTCCGGCGGCGTCTTCGCCGAGCAGGTCATCCGCCCGACCGGGCTGATCGATCCGCCGGTCGAGGTGCGTCCGGCCAAGACCCAGGTCGACGACGTCGTCGGCGAGATCCGCGACACCACCAGGGCCGGCTACCGCACGCTGGTCACCGTGCTGACCAAGCGCATGGCCGAGGACCTGACCGAATATCTGCACGAGAACGGCATCCGCGTCCGCTACATGCACTCCGACATCGACACGCTGGAGCGCATCGAGATCCTGCGCGACCTGCGCCTCGGCGCCTTCGACGTGCTGGTCGGCATCAACCTTTTGCGCGAGGGCCTCGACATTCCCGAATGCGGCTTCGTCGCCATCCTCGACGCCGACAAGGAAGGGTTCCTGCGCTCGGAAACCTCGCTGATCCAGACCATCGGCCGCGCCGCCCGCAATGTCGACGGCAAGGTCATCCTCTACGCCGACCAGATCACCGGCTCGATGGAACGTGCGATGGCGGAGACCAACCGCCGCCGCGAAAAGCAGATGGAATGGAACGCCGCCAACGGCATCACGCCGGAATCGGTCAAGTCGCGCATCGCCGACATTCTCGACTCCGTCTACGAGAAGGATCACGTGCGCGCCGACATCTCGCAGTTCACCGACGATGCCGGTGCGATGATCGGCAACAACCTCAAGGTCCATCTCGACGCGCTCGACAAGCAGATGCGCGACGCCGCCGCCAATCTCGACTTCGAGAAAGCGGCCCGCATCCGCGACGAAATCAAGCGGCTGCGCGAGATGGAACTGTCGATCTCCGACGACCCGCTGGCGCGCGAGGTGGAAGGCCAAAGTCCCGCCTCGGGTCGCGAAAAGGGCAAGCACAACAAGGGCGTGGCCAAGCATCGCACAGTCGAGGAACAGGAGCGTTTCCGCAAGCTCGACGAAGCACGTGCCGCCGAAGAGGCGGCCAAGGCTGCCCGGCCCAACCTCTTCCGCAAGCCCGATCTCGACGAGATGGGCGCCGACGGCGCCGTGCCGGTGAAGAAGCCGCTCTTCGCCAAGCCGTCGATCGACGACATGGGGCCAGGTACCGACATGCCGACGCCGGCGGGTGCAGTGTCACGCTCGCTCTTCAAAAGGCAGACGGCGCAGGAAGCGCATGGCTCCGACTTCGGCATTCCCGGCGAACCCACCAAGCCGCTGTTCAAGAAGAACTCGCTCGACGAGATGACGGTGCGGCGGACGGAAAAGCCGGTCGAAGGAAAACTACCGGCAAAGCCAAAGCCAATCTCCCCCCAAGTGGGGGCCGCCAGGGCAGAGGAGAGCGCGAAGGGCCGCGATGACAAACCGGTAATTCGTCAACGCGCCGGCATCGGATCCTACGAGGACCCGGCCGACGAGCGCCGTCAAAAGCGCCGCCCGGGCAAGACGGGGCGGCCGGGACACTAATGCATGTCGCCCAGAAGTGTGATGCGGTTCTGGGACAACGACATGCCTCGAAACGAACACTCAAAGCGCGTCGCCTGAATCCGTTTCAGCGCGACGCATCGCTTCACACATAAGGCGGGAAGGAAGCGTGGCCCATCGGCCTCCGCTTGCTATGGACGCGCGCAAACGCTAGGCGACGGTTCCGCACACCGTTCGCCATCCTCGCCACCTGCCAAAGATGAAACCCAGAGACATTGCGTCCTATGTCTTCCTGGCCCTGATCTGGGGCCTGTCGTTTCTTGTCCTGCTGAAGACAGTCCACGCTTTCGGCTGGATCGGCGCGGTGACCTTGCGCGCCTTGATCGCCGGCGGCGCGCTGTTCCTGCTGGCGACGATCACACGCCGGCGACTCGACTTCAGCGCCGGCTGGCGCCATTTCGCGGCGGTCGGCGCGACAACCGTCGCCGCTCAATTGATCGGGCTTTCCTTTGCCACGCCGCGCATCGGCACGGCGATGGCAGCCATCCTCGTCGCCGCCATCCCGCTCTTCTCGATGATCCTCGGCCGGCTATGGGGCCTGGAGCGCATTACGCTGCGCGGACTGTCGGGGCTGCTGATCGGCACCGCCGGCATCGGGCTTCTGGTCGGCTTCCCGGCAGTCCCGGTGACACCGTCGTTCCTGGTCGGATGCGCCGCCTCGCTGTTCAGCTCGTTCTCGGCGGCGTTCGGCAGCAACTATGTGAGCCGCCACCTTCGGTCGGTCGGTTCGCTCGAAGTCACCAGCGCGGCTTTCTTTTTCGGCGGACTGATGACGTTGCCCTTGTTGTTCTTCGTACCGGTGCCGGCTGTGCCGCGTGTCGTCGATTTCCTCTATCTCGCCATTCTGAGTTGCGTGATGAGCGCGCTGACCTATGTCGTGTATTTTCGTCTCGTCGCGAGCATAGGCGCCACCAAGACCATCAGCGTCGAATTCGCGGTGACGGTGGTCGCGGTCCTGGTCGGCACGATGCTGCTCAAGGAGCCGATGTCGCCCATTCAGGGTTTTGGCGCCGCGGCGATCATTGCCGGCTGCGTGCTCGTTCTCGACCCTTTTCCGCGCCGTGCCAAATCGTTGCCCCAGGCTGCGCCCTTGCCATCGGCCACGCCTTTGGTGTAACCCATGCCCATTCTCGAACGTCCCGGAAAGGAGGGCTGCGTGTTTATCGATCACCATCGTCAGCGTGGCCCGATTTGTGCCCTGCGAGCTTGCTTGCAGGGCTGACCAGGACGGTCCGGGTTTTCCCGTTTCGATTTTTTGGTCTGCCCTTTCGTGGTGCCGCTAGCCCGAGCCCGATGCCGGTATGCGCACCGTCCAAGTGCATCAGCCGGACTTTGCCTCCGGCAGACCAGAGAAATCACAATGGCCCTGATCAGCCTCAAATCTCTCGGCGTCACCATGAGTGCGCCGCTGTTTTCCAATCTCGACCTCACCATTGGCGCCGGCGACCGGCTCGGCCTCGTCGCCGCCAACGGGCGTGGCAAATCCACCTTGCTCAAATGCCTGGCCGGCGAGTTGGAACCGACCTCCGGCGACATCACAAGGTCGCGCGGCCTGCGTGTCGGCCATGTCGAGCAATCCGTTCCCGAGGCGCTGCTCGACCGCGGCTTCCACCATGTCGTCGCCGATGCCTTGCCTGCCGAGCAACGCGACAGCGAGTTGTGGCGCGTCGACGTGGTGCTGGATTCGCTCGACGTGCCCGAAGAGATGCGCAACCGGCCGCTATGCGCTTTGAGCGGCGGCTGGCAGCGGCTGGCGCTGATCGCCCGCGTCTGGGTCACCGATCCGGATGTGCTCATGCTCGACGAACCGACCAACCATCTCGACCTTGCAAGGATCAGCCAGCTGGAGACATGGCTGAACGCGTTGCCGCGCGAGGTGCCTGTCGTCATCGCCAGCCACGACCGTGCCTTCCTCGATGCAGTCACCAACCGCACCTTGTTCCTGCGCCCAGACGACTCGCCCGTGTTTGCGCTGCCCTATTCGCGCGCTAGGCAGGCGTTGGATGAGGTCGATGCCTCGATGGAGCGCAAGTTCCAGCGCGACATCAAAGTCGCCCAGCAGTTGCGCCGGCAGGCGGCTAAGCTCAACAACATCGGCATCAACTCGGGCAGCGACCTGCTGACCGTGAAGACCAAGCAGCTCAAGGAGCGTGCCGAGAAGCTGGAAGATGCGGCCGTGCCCGCGCATCGCGAGCGCTCGGCCGGCGCGATCAGGCTGGCCAATCGCGGCACGCACGCCAAGGTGCTGATCACGTTGGAGGACGCCGCGGTCGAAACGCCCGACGGCACACTGCTGTTCAGGACCGGCAAGCGCCACATCTGCCAGGACGATCGCATCGTGCTGCTCGGCCGCAACGGCGTCGGCAAGACGCGTTTCATTGCGATGATCCGCAACGCCATCGCCGAGCCGGGGTCGGTTGCGAGCGTCAAGGTGACGCCGTCGACCGTGCTCGGCTACGGCGACCAGGCGCCGTCGGGCACCGGCGGCGACGACACGCCGCTGGCGATGGTCTCGCGTCGCTTCGAGGTCGGCGAACAGCGCGCCCGCTCGCTGCTTGCCGGCGCCGGCGTCGTCATCGAGATGCGGGACAGGAAGATCGGCGCCTTGTCGGGCGGCCAGAAGGCACGGCTGATGATGCTGGTTCTGCGCCTCGCCAACCCCAACTTCTATTTGCTCGACGAACCGACCAACCATCTCGACATCGACGGCCAGGAGGCGCTGGAAGGAGATTTGCTGAAACATCAGGCGAGCTGCCTGCTCGCCTCGCATGACCGCTCCTTCATCCGTGCCGTCGGCAACCGCTTCTGGCTGATCGAGAAACGGCGGCTGGTCGAAGTCGACGACCCGCAGGCGTTCTTCCGCTCGGTCGCCGAAACGACCAGCTGAGAGGCGGTACACCTGCCGGGCCGGCATTACTTTTCCGCCTGCTAAAAAAGGAGCATGCTGAGTTGCTTAGCCATGGAGGGAACGGCCCATGCGTGCAGTGGATATCGTCAGCAATCTTTACAAAGCCTATGCGGACCGTGACATCGAGGGCGCCTTGGCGCACTGCGCCGAGGATGTCGTGTTCCGGTGGATTGCCGACCCTCGGCAATCGCGTCACGCCGGCACCGCGCACGGCAAGCAGGAATTCCTCGCCAGGCTCCTGGCTCTCGACGATGACTTCGAATACCGGCGCTTTGTCCCGGTCGAGATCGTCGACGGCGGCGACAAGGTCGCGGCGCAGGTCGAGATCCACATGACACGCCGCGCCACCGGTGAGGAGTTCGTCATGCGCACCGCCAATTTTTGGACGGTCCGCGACGGGCAGATCCTCGAGATGGTCGAATATTACGACACCGCGCTGGCTGCGTCGGTGTTCTAAAAAAGATTGCTGCGATCTGTCGGATCGCGAATTGCCGCCTCGTCCTTGGAATGCCGACACGATGATGCCGGCGTCAACCAGGGAGAATTGTCATGTCGGTACTGTCATCCATTGGACGCCTCGCCAACCGGTATGCCGCGGCGCGTGCCCGCCATCGCAGCGAGCGCATCCTGCTTTCTCTGCCCACCGAGCTGCGCAAGGACATCGGCTTTCCGGAGATTTTCGAAACGCGGGAAAGCCGCCGCGCGGCTACCTTCTCGGCGAAGATCATATAAGCGGCACTTTCAACGCGATTGTCTTGCAGCGCCGGTCGCCCGAACCATCCTGACCTTGGCACTTCAAAAATATTTCGAAGGCCATGTAGGATCGCCGCCGCTTCATCCGTCCTTTGGGTCGCAAGCTGGATCAACCCCGTGAAGAGGAACGCGAGAATGAACGACCAGACCCCGCCCCGCGCCAAGGTTCTTGGCGGATTGACCCCGTATCTGCAGGTCGACGGCGCCATCAAGGCCGCCGAGTTCTACAAGAAGGCTTTCGGCGCGGAAGAAGTGTTTGCCTATCCGCCGGACGACAAGGGCCGCACCATGCACATCCATCTCTACGTCAACGGCTCGACGCTGATGCTGGGTGATGCCTATCCGGAACACGGCCACCCGCATCAGGCCGCGCAGGGCTACACGCTGCAGCTCCATCTCGGCAGCGACGACATCGACGCCTGGTGGCAGCGCACCGTCGATGCCGGCTGCGAAGTCGTCACGCCGCTGCAGGTGATGTTCTGGGGCGACCGCTGGGGCCAGGTGAAAGACCCCTTCGGCGTCGCCTGGGCGATGAACGCGCCGGTGAATGGCTGAAACCTGCCTCTCCCCCTGTGGGAGAGGTCGGATTGCCCCGAATTGCCCTTCGCAATTCGGTTGGCAATCCGGGTGAGGGGTAGCTTGGCGCCAAGCTGGAACACCCCTCATCCGACCGAGCTTCGCTCGGCCACCTTCTCCCACAGGAGAAGGAATACCGCCACCAAAGAGGAGACCGCCATGTCCTATGTCGATGCCTTCGTGCTCGCCGTACCGAAGGCAAATCTCGATGCGTACAAGAAGATGGCCGAGAACGCCGGCACCGTCTGGATGGAACACGGCGCGCTCGCCTATGTCGAATGCGTCGGCGACGACGTGCCCTATGGTGAGCTGACCTCGTTCCCGCGTGCCGTTCAGGCAAAGGACGACGAGACCGTTATCTTCGCCTGGGTCGTCTATGAGTCCAGACAAAGCCGCGACGCGGTCATGGCCAAGGTGATGGCCGATGAGCGTCTCAAGATGGACTGGTCCGCCATGCCGTTCGACGGCAAGCGCATGATCTTCGGCGGCTTCCAGCCGTTCGTGGAGCTCTAGGCGGGTGCCGACACCGAAACTCGTCTTCATTTCTCAAGATAGGACCGATGTATGCGCAAGCTGATCGTATTCAACAGCATATCGCTCGACGGCTATTTTACCGACGGGCACGGCGCCATGGACTGGGCGCACAGCCAGGATCCGGAATGGAACGCTTTCGTGGCCGACAATGCCAAGGGCGGAGGCATGCTGGTGCTCGGCCGCGTTACCTACGACCTGATGATCCAGTTCTGGCCGACGCCGCTGGCTGCGCAGATCGCACCGGTGGTGGCAGAACGCATGAACGCCATGCCCAAAGTCGTGTTTTCCCGAACGCTCGACACGGCAAGTTGGAACAATACCGAGTTGGTCAAAAGCGGTGCGGCGGCGAAGGTTCGACACCTGAAGCAGCAGCCGGGCAATCACATGACGATCCTGGGGAGCGGCAATCTCGTCGCTCAATTGGCCGAGGAGAACCTTATCGACGAATACCAGTTCGTCATCGTTCCGGTCATGCTTGGCGCCGGCAGGACGATGTTCGAAGGCATCGGCAACCGGCTCAATGTGAAGCTGGCCCGGTCACAGGCCTTCGGCAACGGCAACGTCTTGCTGCGCTATGAGCAGAAGGCGCGGGCCGCCTGATGCATCCAAAGGGTCAGGACGACGTTCAACCGACGTCATCCTGATCCGGCACGCAACATAGGTCTGGCTGTTCAGCCCAGCTTGACCAGCAGCGGCTTCAGCCGATCCCCATAGCGCTTCCACAGATCGACCGAGCCCTGATACATCGGCTGGCGCACCTGCGCCGCCGATGCGGTGCGCACCGGCCGGTCCGTCTCGTGGAACGACAGCACCTTGTCGTCCCAGGGCAGGCCGAGATGCGTCATCAGCGTCCTTGTCTGCCCTTCCTGGTCGGCGACGAAATCCTCGTAGCGCACATCATGCACGACGCCCGGCAGCACTTTGTGCCAATGCGCCATGATGTCGGTGTAGAGGTTATGGAAATCGGCGAGTTCGCCGAGATCGTAACCATAGCGGTGGCTGTCGCCGCGGAAATGCATCTTGAAGATCGACAGGCATGTCGCCGCCGCGTCGCGTGCGCAATGGATGATCTTGGCCTTCGGCAGCATCATGTGCAGGAAGCCGATCAACATGAAGTTGCCCGGCATCTTGTCGGTGACATGGCGGAAGCCCGGATAACGGCTATGCAGCATGTCGAGATAGGCCTGGCCGGCTTCAGCGAAGGCCTTGTCCGGCATGTCGGCGACCCCTCCGGGAAATCCAGCCGGTATGCTCATCGGAAACTGTTTGCCGACGGCCGTCTTCAGGATGTTCAACTCGCCCGCGCCGAAAACCTGCGGGTGGCTGGCGATGATCTGTTCGACCAGCGTGGTGCCGGAGCGCGGCATGCCGACGACGAAGATCGGGGCATCGTCGGAAATGTCGCTCGGCTTGTGCTTCTCGAAGAAGGCCTTGTCGAAGACCGTCTTCATCGCCTCGAACTCGCTGCGTGTCCTCACCGGATCGTAGTCGATGCCCTGGCGGCGGATGGCATTGCCCTCGGCGAAATAGTCGAAGGCGCGGCCATAATCCCTGAGGTCGTCATTGACCTTGCCGAGACCGAAGGAAAGCTGCATGCGCGCCAGGCTGCCCTGCGGCGCCTTGGCATGCTCTGCCTCCATGCCGGAAAGCTCCTTGTCGCGCTCCGTCTGGCGCTTGACCTGCGTCAGCAAAAGCCAGGCCTTCGCCATCGCCGGCGCGACCGCCACCGCCTGGCGGGCAAGATCGGCGGCTTCGTCCAGCTTGCCCTTCTCCATCATGGCGACGCCCAAGCCATAAAGCAGTTCCGGATCCTTTGGCCGGATCGACAAGGACTCGCGGAACAGAGTGATCGCCTCGTCGAGGCGCGCAGCTTCCTGCAGCGTTTCGGCGAGGCCGACGCGCGCACGGACATGAAATGGATTGCGGCCGATCGTGCCGCGATAGATCTCCTCGGCGGCGTCGAACTGGCCTAGCTGCTTCAGCGACGAACCGAGATTGTCGCGCGCGGCCAGTTGCTCCGGCCGGATGTCCACCGCACCGCGGAAGAAATCGACGGCGGCGGCGACGCGGCCGAGGTCGCGCATGACAGTGCCCATATTGTTGAGGAAGTCGGCGTTCCCGGGCTGCAGCGTCACCGACTGCTCGATGAGCTCGAGCCCCTCCTCGCTGCGTCCGGTCTGGTGCAGCAGCAATCCGAGGAAGTGCGATGCGGCGGCATGGTTCGGCTGCTGTCCCAATACCTGCCGGTAGAGTGCCTCGGCTTCCTCGCGGCGGCCGGCCTGGTGCAGCTGCAGCGCCCGCTGCACATAAGGATCGAGCGGACTCGCCGAACCCGGCTTGCCACCCGCGTTTGCCGCTCTTCTCTGATCTCTGTTAATGGGAAACCTGCCGTGTTTGTTGGTCCGTCGGACCTAAGCCATGCGGGCGAGAGATTCAAGACTAATGCATGTCGCCCAAAAGTGCGCAGCGGTTTTGAGATAACGACATGCATCAAAACAAAGACTAAAAGCGCGTCGCCTGAATCCGTTTCATCACGACGCGCTTTAAGCATCACCACACGCTTTGCCGTACCCATATCCGCCTCTGGAGACCGGCGCCGCAATCTTTTCAGCAAGGCCCATCACCAACGATGCGATAATCCGCTGCGCGGGCCTCGCATGCATTCGGGAAGGTGCGCACTTGCCCATGGCGCCTGGCGCAGACCGGGGCGTATTCGCGTGTGCAGAACGTCTGCTCGCCGCCTCCACCGCCACCACGGCAAGGACCGTCACGCACGGTGCGGTACCCTTCCCTTTCGGCCAGGCAGGCATTGGCGAAGGTCTGGCGGTCGCCGTCGCGCCGGGCACAGACCGGTTGATACTGCATGGTGCAGAGCTGCGGATGCGGCCTTGGCGGGCGCGGGCGCGGCCCGTCGTCGACGACGACAGTACAGGCCGCCAGCAGCGCGGACAGGATGAAAATGACCAGGCCTTGCCGAGAGATCGCAAGAAATCGCATGTGCCCCTCCTCTATCCGGCGCCGCAATGCCGGCTCGCGATATCCTCGCATCCTCTGTGGCGAACACAACCATCATCAGGCCGAGTACCCGCATTCGAGTGCCTTCGCGCTGGCCCATGCTTGGCCCGTCTCTGGCCGATGCCCCATGGAGGCACGGGGTCTATCGAGGCCCAGCGTTGGACGCGCCACAGGCCGCCCGCGACCGTCATCTTGCAACTATCACGGTTCCGTGTAATAAAAATCAGGTTCGGGCATTTGCGACCCGGAGAGCGGAACGTTTTGGACGACCTTTCCCCGATAAGTGTGAATCTCTGACAGCCCCGTTTTTCGGCGGGGGGTTTGACCATGCGCGAATGCATGACCGCCGAAGCAACCACCGGGATTTGCCCGAGGCGCGAGGCAGCGGGCAAACCACACAAGACTGACACGGGTGAAGGAGTTTTCCCCAATGGCCCAGACCGGTACCGTTAAGTTCTTCAATGCCACCAAAGGCTTCGGCTTCATCACGCCGGATGGCGGCGCAAAGGACGTGTTCGTCCACATTTCCGCGATCGAGGCATCTGGCCTGCGCACGCTGGTCGACGGTCAGAAGGTCACCTTCGACGTCGAGCCGGACCGCATGGGCAAAGGCCCGAAGGCAGTCAACCTGCGCGCAGCCTGACCGTCGCAACCAGCCTGTCCTTGCGGATGCAATGATGCGGCAGGATCGTGAACAGGCTTCTGGACAGGCCTGAAAATGCAAAGGCGCGACCGAACCGTCGCGCCTTTTTTGCACCCAAATGCCTGGGTCGGCAGGCGAAAACTTTCTCTTGCCGATAGCGCTAAAATAAAGGACAAATTTCCTCTCGGGCAGTTTGCCGGCCCGAGACTTGACTTGATGGGATCAAAGGAGTTTCCCATGCCGCAGACCGGCACCGTCAAATTCTTCAACCATGCCAAGGGCTTCGGCTTCATCACGCCCGATGATGGCGCGAAGGATGTCTTCGTCCATATCTCGGCTGTGCAGGCGTCGGGCCTTCCCGGTCTTGAGGATGGGCAGAAAGTGACGTTCGACACCGAGCCGGACAAGCGCGGCAAGGGTCCGAAGGCCGTCAATCTGTCGATCGGCTGATCCGGCTCACGACAGGTCCGACGGAGGCTGTTCAGGCGGGGCCGCTCCTGCCCGGAACGGGTTGTGCCCAAGCCTCGAAAAAATAGCCTCCTCCAAAAAATCGATTGCGCCGATTTCCGTTCAGCCTCCGTTCAGCCACGGTCTTCTATTAATCTTTGCTAAAGCCGGTTCGCATCCCCTGAAAAATGCGCGGGCCGGTGCGAAGGAGACCGAAATGAACCGTTTTCTCAAGACCGCCATCCTGACCGCGGGCATTGCCGCGACCACCTTGGCCACCTTCTCGGCGGCCAATGCCGACGACTGGCGCTGGCACCATCATCGCCATCATGGCGGCGACGCCCTCGCCGCCGGCGTTGTCGGCCTCGCGGCAGGCGCCCTGATCGGCAGCGCGCTCAGCAATCCCGGACCGAGATATTACGATCCGGCCTATGACGACGGTTATTATGCCGGCCGGCCGGTGCGTCGCTACTACGTCCAGCAGCCGCGCGTCGTCTATGCCGACCGCTATGCCGAGCCGTGGACCCGGGCCTGGTACGAGTATTGCTCGGACCGCTACCGCAGCTTCAATTCCCGGACCGGCACTTTCACTGGCAGTGACGGCGACCAGCATTTCTGCGTCGCCAACTGACCGAAGTAATTCCAGAAAACGGCTCGGCTCCTTCGCCGTAGCTTTCCGTCTGGAATTGCGTCCAACAAAGACTGGGTTCCCTGCCCAAGCAAAGCGCTGCCTGTCGGCGGCGCTTTTCTTTTGCAAAGTGCGGGTCAGGTCAGAAACGGATTGGTCCGCCGCTCATCGCCAAAGCGGCTGCCCGGTCCATGGCCGCAGATGAAGCCTATATCGTCGCCAAGCGGCAGAAGCTTTTCCTTGATCGAGGCGATCAGCGCGGCATGATCGCCGCCGGGCAGATCGGTGCGACCGACCGAGCCGCGAAACAGCACGTCGCCGACATGCGCGAACTTGGCCGCGCGGTTATAATAGACGACATGGCCCGGCGCATGCCCTGGGCAATGCAGTACCTCGAACACATGATTGCCGAACGACACCGTCTCGCCTTCGGCGAGAAAGCGGTCCGGCACGCAATTGCGCACGCCGGCGATGCCATAGCGCCTGCCCTGGTTCTCAAGATTGTCGAGCAACATCTTATCGGCCTCGTGCGGGCCGATGATGTCGATGCCCAGCGCATCCTTCAGTTCCATCGCGCCGCCGGCATGGTCGATATGACCGTGTGTGATCCAGATAGCGCCGGCTGCAATCGCATTGTCCTTCAGCGCCTTGAGCACCTGGTCGATATCGCCGCCGGGATCGACGACGACGCCCGTCTTGTCGTCCATGTCGAATAGGATGGTGCAGTTCTGCTGGAACGGCGTAACCGGCACGATGCCGGCATTGAGCTGACCCATAGCTTTCCTTTCGGGATGTCGCCCTGATGTAGAGGCCCCTGATGTAGAGGCCATGGCGAGCCGCGTCCACCGTCGGCCGAAGCGAATAATCCTCGAAAAGAAATGGGCGGCCGAAGCCGCCCATGCGCAGGCCCGAAGGGTATATCTGGGCCTATTTCTTCATGGCGCCCATGACCGCGCCGATGATGGCGGTCAGGATGGCGCCGCCGCCGGCACCACCGACGATGTTTGGAATGTTCAGCGAACTGCCCAATCCGCCTGCGGCCGCTGCAGCCGCCGCCGGATCAACCGTGCCGCCGCCGAGCAGGCTGCCCAGGATGGCCGCGCCGCCGACGCCGCCGATCGCGCCGCCGAGGATTTTAGGAAGCTGACCCAGTGCCGCCTGTTTGAACGCCGCGCCGACCGCCTGGCCGCCGATGACACCCGTAATCACCTGAATAACGATCGCAACGAGCGTGTTCGTATCCATGTACCTAGTCCCTCCATAGCCGCCAGCCTCCTCGGGCCGACGCCATCATGAGACGCCGAATTGTTCGAAAGTCAAATGCACAGATGCTGAAATAAAAGGGGCGGCTCGAAAACCGCCCCTGTTGCATAAAAAAGCTGTGACTATCGCTATTCTGCGGCGATGGCGCGCTTTGGCTGCACCGCGGCAGAATAGTCGTTCATCAATGTCTTGGCGATGTCGCCGACCTCGAATCGGTAAGGACCGATCTCGGAAACCGGCGTGACTTCGGCGGCCGTGCCGGTGAGGAAACACTGTTCGAAGCCCTCAAGCTCCTCCGGCATGATGACGCGCTCGATCACTTCGAAACCGCGGTCCTTTGCCAGGCCGATCACCGTGCGGCGGGTTATGCCGTCGAGGAAGCAGTCGGGCGTCGGCGTATGGATCTTGCCTTCCTTGACGAAGAAGATGTTGGCGCCCGTGGCTTCCGCCACCTGGCCACGCCAGTCGAGCATCATGGCGTCGGCGTAGCCCTTGGCCTCGGCGGCGTGCTTGGACAGCGTGCAGATCATGTAGAGCCCGGCGGCCTTCGACTTGGACGGCGCGGTGCGCGGATCGGGCCGGCGCCATTCGGCGATATCGAGACGGATGCCCTTGAGCTTCTGCGCGGGGTCGAAATAGCTCGGCCACTGCCAGATGGCGATGGCGCAATTGATGCGGTTGTTCTGCGCCGAAACACCCATCTGCTCGCTGCCGCGCCAGGCGATCGGCCGCACATAGGCGTCCTGAAAACTCTGCTTCTTCAGAAGCGTGCGGCAGGCCTCGTCGATCTCGGCGACCGGATAGGGAATCTTGAAACCGAGCAGACGCGCCGATTCATGCAAGCGCTCATTGTGCTCGGTCAGCTTGAAGATCTGGCCGCCATAGGCGCGCTCGCCCTCGAAGACGGCGCTGGCGTAGTGCAGGCCGTGGGTCAGCACGTGGATCTTGGCGTCGGCCCATTTGACGAACTCGCCGTTCATCCAGATGAAGCCTTCCAATTGATCGAAGGGAACGGATGCCATGGAAACCTCCCGCGGGCGGGCGCCCGCAAATCGTTGCGTCATATAGCCTTCGTGCCGGCCCCGCCGCAGGATCCGAAACGCTGGCCAGTGCTTGAAAGCGTAGGCGGATATTTAATCCGTGGCAAACTCAGGAAGTTCCGGAAAAACGGCTTCTGCTTGCCTTTTCGTTCGCAATCCGCCGAAAAGCTTGTCAAAAATTATCATTGCCCGGAAATTACGTCAATAGTACTGACATAATTCCCGCCTCGCATGGAGAAATGATGACGAGCCCCGCAGCCGGAAAACCGATCAGGACGGCGATTACCGATGAGGACGGCATCGACTTCGCCATCATCGAACTGTTTTTCTTCGCCTATCGCGATTTCACCTCCGATCCGGATCAGATCCTCGCCGATTACGGCTTCGGCCGTGCCCATCATCGTGTGCTGCACTTTGTCAACCGCAGGCCGGGCCTCACCGTCGCCGAACTGCTCGACGTGCTGAAGATCACCAAGCAGAGCCTTGCTCGGGTTTTGAAGCAGTTGATCGACACCGACCATATCGTCCAGGTGCAGGGTCCGCGCGACCGCCGGCAGCGCGAACTCTACCCGACCGCCAAGGGTCGCGCCTTGGCCCTGGCACTGGCGCGGCCACAGTCGCGCCGCATCCGTGCGGCATTGGAAGATTCCGGAGCCACCGAACGCACCACGATCGAGCGTTTCCTGGAAGCGATGGTCAATCCGGAACTAAGAGCGCAGATCGACATTGTGCCTGCGCAAACATCGGGGAAGAACCATGGAGACCATTGAGAAGGTTGATCATCCGGCCGCGCCCGACGATGACGCGCCGCACCTTCTGGTTGTCGATGACGACACGCGTATCCGCAACCTGCTCAAGCAGTATCTGTCCGAGAACGGTTTTCGCGTCACCGTCGCCGGCAATTCCGGCGAGGCCAGGCGCAAGCTTGCCGGCCTCGACTTCGACCTTTTGGTGCTCGACGTCATGATGCCGGGCGAAACCGGCGTCGACCTCACCAAGGCGCTGCGGGCCGAGAAGAACGTGCCGATCCTGATGCTGACGGCGCTGTCCGAGACCGACAGCCGCATCACCGGGCTGGAAGCCGGCGCCGATGATTACCTGCCGAAACCCTTCGATCCGCGCGAGCTCATCCTGCGCATCAACAATATCCTGCGCCGTGGCGGCCCGGCGGCGACACCGAAGGTGGAACAGCTGGTGTTCGGGCCCTATACATTCCAGATCGCCAAGCGCGAATTGAAGCGTGGCGGCGAGGCGCTTAAACTGACCGACCGCGAGCAGGAGATCCTCGCGATCTTCGCCGCGCGAGCGGGCGAGACCATACCGCGCCATGAACTGGTGGGCGATGAATCGGATGTCGGCGAGCGCACCATCGACGTGCAGATCAACCGGCTGCGCCGCAAGATCGAGCGCGATCCGTCCAACCCGGTGTGGCTGCAGACGGTGCGCGGTATTGGGTATCGGCTCAGCGTCGAATAAGTTAGCGTCGAAGGCCCTTTGCTGAACAGGCCATCGACAAGCGGAAGGGCGAATGGCGACCACGCAACTGGAACAGCCGAAAGGGGGCGGCCCCGGCGATCTCGCGATGCGAACGCTGAGGGCGATGCCGCGCGCCTGGAACCGGTTCTGGCGCCTGGTCGCGCTCTACATGCCGAAGCGGCTCTACGCTCGCTCGCTGATCATCGTCATCGCGCCGATGATCCTTTTGCAGTCGGTGGTCGCCTTCGTCTTCATGGAGCGCCATTGGCAGACGGTCACCCAGCGCCTGTCGCAGGCGACGATCGCAGACATCGCCGCCATCATCGACATGATGGAGACCTATCCGCACGACGCCGACTACGCCAACGTCATCCGCATCGCCCAGGACCGCATGCAGCTCAAGGTCGATCTGCTGCCGCCCGATCCATTGCCGCCCCCGGGGCCGAAGCCGTTCTTCTCCATCCTCGACACTGCGCTGTCGTCGGAGATCACCAGGCAGATCAACCGCCCGTTCTGGATCGACACCGTCGGCAACTCCAACGTCGTCGAGGTTCGCGTCCAGCTGGAAGGCAAGGTGCTGCGCGTTTTCGTGCGGCGCAGCCAGGCATACGCCTCCAACACCCACATCTTCCTGATCTGGATGGTCGGCACTTCGCTGGTTCTGTTGATGATCGCCGTTCCTTTCCTGCGCAACCAGATAAGACCGATCTTGACGCTCGCCGAAGCCGCCGAGAGTTTTGGCAAGGGCCGGCCGATGCCGCGCGATTTCCGCCCGCGCGGGGCTGAGGAAGTCCGTCGCGCCGGCTTCGCCTTCATCCAGATGCGTGAGCGTATCGAGCGCCAGATCGAGCAGCGCACCGCCATGCTGACCGGCGTCAGCCACGATCTCAGGACCATTCTCACCCGCTTCAAGCTGCAGCTGGCGCTGGCCGGCGGCAAGTCCGAGACCAAGGCAGCCCTCAACCAGGACATCGACGACATGCAGTCGATGCTGGAAGGCTATCTCTCCTTTGCCCGTGGCGAGGCCGCGGAGGACACCGGCCGCTTCGATCTCGAGACCTATTTCCAGAAGCTCGGCGAGGAAGCGCGGTTGCGCCGCTGCGCGCTCACGACGACGCTGACCGGCGATCCGACCGTGCATGTGCGGCCGAACGCCTTTGCCCGTTTGCTTTCGAACGTCATCGGCAATGCTTTCCGTTATGCCAAGACCGTCGAGGTCCACGCCAATCACGGCCGCGGGTCGCTCACCGTCACCATCGACGATGACGGCCCGGGCATCGCTGCCGACAAGCGTGAAGAGGTGTTCAAGCCTTTCCTGCGGCTCGACGAGGCGCGCAACCTCGACGCCAGCGGCACCGGGCTTGGCCTGTCGATCGCCCGCGACATCGCCCGCAGCCACGGCGGCGACATCAACCTCGAGGACAGTCCGCTCGGCGGCCTGCGCGCGGTGATCAAGGTGCCCGCCTAGCCAGAGCATGATGCCGAACCGGAGGTCGGCGCGGCAAAAAGTGGAAGCCGGGTTTTGCTTTCGCTGACCTGCGGTTCGGACAAGATCATGCTCGATCAAAAACAGCTTCATCCGCCCGTCATGAAATCATGGTCAAGAGCGCGCATGAAGCGCGCGATCCTTGTTGATTCGGCCCTGCCGCCCCGCTTCGATCCAGCCCCTGCCCGGGTGCGCTGGAGCGAGGCGCGAGTTGCTGCCTGGCTGCCGTTCCGGCACCGCGCCGGCGCGCTCAGGACCTATTGCGGCAAAGGGCCGTCATGCGCATCGGGATCGCCATACGTATCGGGATCGCCATGCGTATCGGGATCGCCATGCGTATCATGATGGTCACCGACGCCTGGCGGCCGCAGGTCAACGGGGTGGTGCACACGCTGGAACGCCTCACCGAGGCGCTGAAGCCCTTCGACGTCGAGCTCGATTTCCTGACGCCGAGCCTGTTTCGCACCTTGCCGATGCCGACCTACCCCGACATCCGCCTCGCCCTGACGGCGCCGGCCCATGTCGCGCGCCTGATCGAGGCCGCCAAGGCCGACCATATCCACATCGTCACCGAGGGTCCGCTCGGCATCATGGCGCGCCGCTATTGCCGCAGGATCGGTCGCCCCTTCACCACCAGCTACCACACGCGCTTTCCCGAATATCTCAGCGCCCGCCTGCCGGTGCCGGAGAGCTGGGCCTATAACTGGCTACGCGACTTCCACAATTCCGGACAGGGCACGCTGGTGGCGACGCAATCGCTGGCTGACGATCTTGCGGCGCGCGGCTTCACCAAGCTGAGGCCCTGGACACGCGGCGTCGACACCAACCATTTCCGACCGGACAAGCGCAAGGAAACCGAATTCCCGCGCCCGGTTTTCTTATGCGTCGGCCGCGTTGCGATCGAAAAGAACCTGGCCGCTTTCCTCGACCTCGACCTGCCCGGCAGCAAGATCCTCGTCGGCGAAGGACCGGAATTGGCCAAGCTCAAGGCGCGCTATCCGAAGGCGTATTTCCTCGGTCACCGTCCGAACGACGAGCTGGCCGAGATCTACGCATCGGCCGATGTCTTCGTCTTCCCGAGCCGCACCGATACTTTCGGCAACGTCATCATCGAAGCACTGGCCAGTGGAACGCCGGTCGCCGCCTATCCGGTGACCGGACCGATCGACATCGTCGGGGACGGTGTCGGCGGAGCGGTGTCCAACGATCTGCGCGAGGCCGCGCTGAAGGCGCTTCAGGTCGATCGTGCCGAAGCGCGCCAGCGCGCGATGCGCTACAGTTGGCAGGCCTGCGCCGAAATGTTCCTCGACGTGGTCGACGAAGCGCTGGGGATGCCGCGCAAGCGCACAGATCAGGATGTTGTAGCGTCCGGCCGACCGAGGCTGGCCCTAGAATAAGCGCCCGCCGTCGGGCACGTTGCGCTCGATGGCGCCGAGCACCACGGCACCCTCTTCGTCCGGAAAGCCGAGCGTCAGCACTTCCGACATGAACGGACCGATCTGGCGTGGCGGGAAATTGACCACCGCAAAGACCTGCCGGCCGATCAGCGTTTCCGGCGTGTAGTACTTGGTGATCTGCGCCGATGACTTCTTCACCCCGATGGCCGGGCCGAAATCGATCTTCAGCTTGATTGCCGGCTTGCGCGCCTCCGGAAACGGCTCGGCCTCGACGATCGTGCCGGCACGGATGTCGACACGGTCGAAATCGGCAAAGCCGATCTCGGGCTTGCGCTCGCTGCTCGAACTCATCGGTAAATATGCTCAGGCGTTTCCATGGGTTTCAAAGAGCACGCTGGACAGCGCATCCTTGGCCGAAGTGCCCGACCAGACGACGAACTGGAAAGCCTGGAAATAGCATTCGCAGGCTTCGAGCGCCGATGACAAAAGCACCTCGACCTGCTGGCTCGACGGCTCGACCCCGCCTGCAAGCAGCAGCGACTGCCTGAACATGATAGCGCCCTCCTGCTCCCAGAGATCGAAATGGCCGAACAGCATCTGCTCGTTGATCAGTGAAAGCAGACGCATCACTTCCAGGGCCCGCGTCTCCGGCACCTTGATGTCGAAGGCACAGGCCAGGTGCAGCGCCTCGAAATCCTCCATCCAGGAGAAGGAGACATGATAGTCGGTCCAGCTGCCTGCGACCGAAATAGAAATCTCGTCGTCGCCGGCGCGCTCGAAAGACCAGTCATTGTTGTGGGCCACCTGCTCGATGACATCCACCGGGTGGATTTCGCGGGAGAATTCGAGTTCGAGGAGTTCCATGAATGCTTCCTGTGTTCAGGGGAGCGCCACACGCTCCGCGGGGCACACACGACGAACAATCTTGTCTAGAACTCGGACGGTCAGGACTTTCCAACGCAAAGACCCCAACCGGACCCCACCGCCCGGCGCATGACCCTGCTTCGAATCATGCAACAAATTCAGTCTATTGATCGGGAGTCGCGTGAACAGCCCAATTTTTCGCACTGCGTCATTCGCATGTGGAAAGCTGCTGTCACAAAGATTCATGCAATGCCGGTAAACGATTCACGGCAAAGCGATTTTTCGGATCGCGCTATGTGGAAAAGTTTAATGATTATTTTTTTGCACGGGGCTTTGCGGCACCCGCAGGTGCGGCCTGTCCCGTCAGTTCGGCGAGCCTGGCCTCGAGCGCCTCGATGCGCGTCGCCAACTGGATGTTGTCTTCCCGCGCCTTGACCGCCATCTCGCGCACGGCCTCGAATTCTTCGCGCTGCACCACATCCATGGAATTCAGCATACGCTCGGCCTGCGCCCGGAACGCCGTCTCCACTTCGCGTCGCACGCCCTGCGCGGCACCTGCGGCATCGGTCATGATCTTGGCGAATTCGTCGAGAATGCGGTTCGGTCCGGTCGACATGGCAGATCCTCGCTTGGTCGTTTTGACGTAGTGGCGCGCGGCGCGGAATGCAAGCGAAGCCTTGCCTTGACCCCGCCAAAACCCTGCCGCATGGTCCGCGCCCAATCGTGACCGTCACCGGGGAGACCCTGTTTGAGCGAATATTTCCTGCTGCCGCTGGCCTCCCTGCCCTTCCCCAACATCGACCCGGTCATCCTCCATATCGGGCCGCTGGCGGTGCATTGGTATGGCGTCGGTTATATCGTCGGCATCCTCTTTGCCTGGTGGTACGCTAAGCGTCTCGTCATCGACCCCCGCCTCTGGCCGGACGGAAACCTGCCGATGAAAACCGAGGACCTCGACGATTTCATCGTCTGGGCGGCGATCGGCGTCGTGCTCGGCGGGCGCACCGGCTATGTGCTCTTCTACGACCTGCCGCGCTACATCGCGCATCCGCTCGACATCTTCGCCGTCTGGCAGGGCGGCATGTCGTTTCACGGCGGCTTGCTTGGCGTGATCCTCGCCATGACGCTGTTCTCGCTCAAGCGCCGCATTCCTACCTGGACGCTGTTCGACGTGGTCTCGGCCGGCGTGCCGGTTGGGCTCGGCCTGGTGCGTGTCGCCAACTTTGTCAATTCGGAGCTTTGGGGCCGGCCTTCGAACGTGCCCTGGGCGATTGAATTCCCTAATGGCGGCCCATTCACCCGCCATCCCAGCCAGCTCTACGAGGCCCTGCTCGAAGGCCTTGTTCTCTTCCTGGTATTGCGCTTCCTCACCCATTCGCGGCTCAAGCTGAAGGCGCCGCGCTTCGTCGGCGGCGCCTTCATCTGCGGCTACGGCCTGTCGCGCATCTTCGTCGAGTTCTTCCGCGAGCCCGACCAGCAGCTCGGCTATCTGCTCTATACGAACTGGCTGACCATGGGCATGATCCTGTCCACGCCGATGGTGCTCGCCGGCATCTGGGCCATGGCGACGGCAAAGCCGGCGCCACAGCCGCAGGCGGCGTGATGAGCCTGCTGAAGGAGCGCATCGTTGGCCTGATCGGCGCGACGGGGCCGATCCCGGTCAGCGAATTTATGGCGCTCTGCCTGTTCGATCCCGACGCCGGCTATTACACGACGCGCGAGCCGTTTGGCTCCGCCGGCGACTTCGTCACCGCACCCGAGATCAGCCAGATGTTCGGCGAGCTTGTCGCCGTCTGGCTGTACCGTGCATGGCAGGGCGCCGGCCGGCCTCTACCCGCGACCTTTGCCGAGATAGGACCGGGTCGCGGCACGCTGATGAAGGACATGCTGCGCACCTGGTCGCGGCTGGATCCCGCGCTCGTCGCGGGCGCCTCCTTTGCCATGATCGAGACCAGCCCACGCCTGGCCAAGATCCAGGAACAGACGCTTGCCGGGCAAAGCGCGGTACTTGCCTGGCACCAAACCATCGACACGCTGCCGCCGCAGCCGCTCTTCATCGTCGGCAATGAGCTGTTCGACGCGGTGCCGATCCGGCAGTTCGTTTACGCCGGCTCGGGCTGGCGCGAGCGCGTGGTCGGTCTCGATGGCGCCGACGAGCTGCACTTCTTCGCTGGTGCGGGATCTGTCGACACTGCGCTGCTGCCGACTGCGGCGGCCGATGCACCGCAAGGCGCCATCGCCGAGGTGGCGCCCGCCCGTTCGGCGCTGATGTCGGCGATCGCCGCGCGAATTGCCGCCCATGGCGGCGCTGGCCTCTTCATCGACTACGGCCACCTGCAGCCGGGTTTCGGCGACACCTTCCAGGCGCTGCGCCGGCATCAGCGCGAAGACGTGCTGGCCAATCCAGGTGAAGCCGATCTCACCGCCCATGTCGATTTTGCCCCCCTTGCCGAAATGGCTCGCGCTCACGGCCTCGATGTGCACTTGTCGACCCAGGGCGAATTCCTGCTCGGCATGGGCCTGCTCGAGCGTGCCGGCACGCTGGGCGCCGATGCCGATGACAAGGCACGTCAAACCATTTCGGACGCGGTCGAACGCCTCGCCGGTCCCGGCGCGATGGGTGAGCTGTTCAAGGTGATGAAGATCCTGCCGGCGGCGAGAGCCGCCTGAGGTTGGCGGGCGGTCCTGCCGCCTGGTCCTGCTTGTCGTCCGAACTTCGCCTTGACGAAACCGCCTCGCACGGACGACAAACCCAACCATGCTGAATCAGACCAGGCCCGATCCAGTACGCTCGCCGCGCCTTGAAAAGGCGCAAGGCATACGCCACGGCTATTTCACCCGCATCGGCGGCGTCTCCGATGGTATCTATCGGGGGCTCAACATCGGCACGGGTTCCAGCGACGATCAAACACTGGTCGCCGAGAACCGGCGGCGCGTTGCCGACTGGATGGGCGTGCCGGCGGATCATCTGCTGACCGCGCACCAGATCCACTCGCCGGACGTCGTCGTCGCCAGGGAACCTTTCGCGGGCCCTCGCCCGAAAGCCGACGCCATCGTCACCGACCGTGCGGGCATCGCCATCGGCGCCTCGACCGCCGATTGCGGGCCGGTTCTCTTCGCCGATGCCGAGGCTCGCGTCATTGGTGCCGCCCATGCCGGCTGGAAGGGTGCCTTCACCGGTGTGCTCGAAAACACCGTCACCGCGATGGAAAGCCTAGGCGCCAGCCGGGACCGCATCGTCGCCGTGCTTGGTCCCTCCATCGGACCCGACAACTACGAAGTCGGGCCGGAGTTCGTCGCCCGCTTCTTCGAGGCCGATGCCGGCAATCGACGTTATTTCAGGCCATCGAAGGCTGCTGGCCACTCGATGTTCGACCTCAACCAATATACGGTCGACCGGCTGCGCAAGGCCGGCGTGACCGCCGAGGGCCTTGGCCGCTGCACCTATGAGGAAGAAGACCTTTTCTATTCCTACCGGCGCACCACACACCGCAAGGAAGCGGATTACGGGCGCCAGGTTTCGGCAATCGTTTTGGAGAATGAGTAATGGCGCTGCATTTCGAACGGTCGGAATTCGACGCGCGGCGAGACCGGCTGCTGATCGAGATGGCCGACAAGAAGCTCGACGCCGTGCTGTTGTTCGCCCAGGAGAGTATGTACTGGCTCACCGGTTACGACACGTTCGGCTTCTGCTTCTTCCAGTGCCTGGTGGTGAAGGCCGACGGCTCGATGGTGCTGCTCACCCGTTCCGCCGATCTCAGGCAGGCGCGCCATACCTCGACCATCGAGAACATCGTGCTGTGGACCGACCGCCAGGGCGCCAATCCGGCGATCGATCTGCGCAACCTGCTCAACGACCTCGATCTGCTCGGCGCCCGCATCGGCGTCGAATATGACACCCATGGCCTGACCGCTTACAATGGCCGCCGCATGGACGAGCAGTTGCAGACCTTCGGCCAGATCGCCGATGCTTCCGGCATCGTCGGCCGGCTGCGCCTGTTCAAGAGCCCGGCCGAGGTCGCCAAGGCGGAAAAAGCCGCCAATCTTGCCGATGACGCGCTGGATGCGGCGCTGCCGCTGATCAAGCAGGGCGGCGACGAAGGGAACATCCTCGCCGCCATGCAGGGCGCGGTCTTTGCCGGCGGCGGCGACTATCCCGCCAACGAGTACATCATCGGCTCCGGCGCCGATGCCCTGCTCTGCCGCTATAAGGCCGGCCGCCGCAAGCTCACCAAGAACGACCAGCTGACGCTGGAATGGGCCGGCGTCTTCCATCACTATCATGCCCCGATGATGCGCACCGTTCTGACCGGTAAGGTGTCGAAGCGCCACCAGGAACTGTTCGACGCTTCCCGTGCCGCCCTGCTCGCGGTCGAAAAGGCGATGATGCCGGGCAACACCTTCGGTGATGTCTTCGACGCGCACGCCCGCACGCTCGAGGCCCACAATCTGACCAAGCACCGGCTCAATGCCTGCGGCTATTCGGTCGGCGCCCGCTTCACGCCGTCTTGGATGGACATGCCGATGTTCTACCAGGGCAATCCGGAGCCGATCGCACCCAATATGACGCTGTTCGCGCATATGATCATCATGGACTCCGAAACCGAGACCGCGATGACCCTTGGCCGCACCTACCTCACCACGGAATCGGCGCCGAAGCCGCTGTCGCGCCATGATCTCGACTTGATCGTACAGTGAATCCATAATGGTTGGTTCATGCGGGGGCGTTCGCCAGTAAGGAGTTTTCAGGCAGATGAGACGATCGCAGGTGACGACCGTGTCATTGCTTGCGGTGTTGGCGCTTGGCGCCTGCACCAACGCCAAGGACGTTCTGGAACCTTCGGCGATTACTCCGCCGGCAAGCTCGGCCCAGTCTTTGCCTGCCACGCAGAGTACATCATCGGCCGCCACGTCTCCGACCACGACCGCGCCGGCCCCTTCGACCGCCCCTCCGACAGCGGCGGCGTCCGCGACCCCCGCCACGTCGACCCAGACCGCCGTCCTCGCCAGGACGCGGCTGCAGGTGGCGCCGATCGTCGGCGCCTCCGTGGAGGTCGCCGCACCCTTGACGGCGGAACTGCAGGCACGCGCCAGGCAGCGCGGCGTGACGCTCGTCGGCAGCACGGACCAGACGGCGACGCATGTGCTGAAAGGCTATTTTTCGACGATGTCAGAGGGCAAGGACACGACCGTCATCTATGTCTGGGACATTTACGACCCCTCCGGAAATCGCCTGCACCGCATCAATGGCCAGCAGAAGGCGCCCTCCGTCGGCAGCGGTGAGGGCTGGCCCACGGTGGCGCCCGCGACCATGCAGGCCATTGCCGACCAGACGATCGACCAGTTCGCCGCATGGCTCGGTAGCGGCGGCGCCGGCTGACCGAACCGGTCCCGGCCGAACTGTTGCCGGCTTGCGATGTTTTCAACGTTTGTTGCGGTCGCCGGACGGTTTCCCCACAACGAGGCTTGCAATACCGGCGCGGACCGCTAAAAGCCCCGCATAAAAGGCTCATGAGAGTCTCTTCGGTCTCTCCATCCTTCACCAGGAACGGTGCATGAAGCTTTTCGCGGGCAATTCCAACCGGGTGCTGGCCGAAGCGGTCGCTCGCTATCTCAACATCCCGCTGGGAAAAGCCAGCGTCAGGCGCTTCGCCGATCAGGAAATCTTCGTCGAGATCCAGGAAAACGTGCGCGGCGAGGACGTCTTCATCCTCCAGTCGACCTCTTATCCGACCAACGACCACCTGATGGAACTGCTGATCATGATGGACGCCTTCATGCGCTCGTCGGCGCGGCGCATTACGGCGGTCATCCCCTATTTCGGCTATGCCAGGCAGGACCGCCGCGCATCGGGGCGCACGCCGATCTCGGCCAAGCTCGTCGCCAACATGATCACCCGCGCCGGTGCCGACCGCGTGCTGACGCTGGACCTGCATGCCGGCCAGATCCAGGGCTTCTTCGACATCCCGACCGACAACCTGTTCTCGGTGCCGGTGATGGCCCGCGACGTGAAGGCGAAATACAAGCAGCTCGGCAACGTCGTCGTCGTGTCGCCCGACATCGGCGGCGTGGTGCGGGCGCGCGCGCTGGCCAAGCGCTTCGACGCGCAACTGGCTATCGTCGACAAGCGCCGCGAGCGCCCCGGCGAATCGGAAGTCATGAACATCATCGGCGCCGTCGCCGGCAAGGACTGCCTGTTGATCGACGACATCGTCGATTCCGGCGGCACGCTTTGCAATGCGGCCGACGCGCTGCTCGCCAATGGCGCGACCTCCGTCACCGCCTACATAACCCATGGCGTGCTCTCCGGCGGCGCCGTTGCCCGCATCGCCGGCTCGAAGCTGCAGGAGCTGGTGATCACCGATTCCATCCAGCCGAGCCAGGCCGTGCTCGACGCGCCGAACATCCGCGTCATTTCGATCGCCGACCTGTTGGGCGAAGCGATTTCGCGCACGGCAACGGAAGAATCAGTGTCGAGCCTGTTCGACTAATTACCGGCAGGCGCATAGCGCAGCAGCGTCACACCTTGCGTAAGGCGCTCCGTGCCGAGCGGTGTCAACGCCAGCGACAAGCCGGACTGGAAATACGGCTTACCGCCGCCCAACACGACCGGATGCATATAGAGCCGGTACTCATCGATCAGCCCTGCGCGCGCGAGATGACCGGCAAGCTCTGCGCCGGAGACGGAAATCTCGCCATCCGTTTCCGCCTTGAGCGACCTTGCCATCGCCTCGACATCGCCCTTCACCAAACGGGCATTCGGCCCGACCTCTCGAAGCGTGGTCGAAACCACGATCTTCGGCGTTTCGCGCCAGGCGCGGGCAAAATCCCGCTCGACCTCTTCAGCGGCAATCTCCCGTTCCGGGCTGTCCCAGAAGCGCATGGTTTCATACATCCTGCGCCCGCAGAGCGCGATCGATGTCCGCCGCATCTCGTCGTTGAAATGCTGATGCAATTCTTCTTCCGGAATCGGCAGGTCGATGTCTCCGCCCGGCCCGGCAATGTAGCCATCCAGCGATGTCAGCATGGCATAAACGATCGTCGCCATACGGGTTCCTTCGAATTTGCCTTTCCGAAAAAAGAGCACAACTGATTGCAAGTTGCAATCACCGTTCGGCAAAGAACCTCGACTGAGAGCCGACGCTTCGGCTCAATGCCGATGGCGCGGTTTCACGCGGCGATCGGACCGCCTGTGCGCCGCGGGTTCTCACCGGCATCGCGCGCGCCGCGCATATAGCCGCGCGGCGAGGTGCCGAGCATGCGCTTGAACATGGTGATGAAGGCCGGCACGCTGTCATAGCCGAGATCCAGCGCCACCCTGGTGATCGCCTCGCCGTCGGCGAGCCTGGGCAGTGCCGCGAACAGGCACGCCTGCTGACGCCAGGTCGACAGCGACAGCCCCGTCTGGCGATGGAAGGCGCGGGTGAAGGAGCGCCGGCTCATGCCCGCGGCATCCGCCCATTCGTCGATCGTGGCATGTGGCGAAGGCGCCGCCACGAAGCGCCGGCAGAGCGCCGCGAGCTTCGGATCGGACGGGAAAGGCAGGCCGAGCGGCCGTTCCGGCAGGTTCGGGATCTCGTGCAGCAAAAGCCCCATGACAAGTGCTGCGCGCCCTTCGAGCTCGCCGCCCTGCGGCAGCTTCTCCGATTCGACGATCAGGCTGTGCATCAGCTCGGTGATGCCGACGACGCGCAAACCTTCCGGCAGCCCGGCAATGGCGTCCAGCATGACATAGACCGAGCGCATCGAGACGTCGCCCAGCATCTCGACCGAGTGCTCGGTGCCGGCCGGTATCCACATCGCATGGTCGGGCGGCACCATCCAGCGCCCGTGCTTCGTCGTCACCAGCACCACGCCGACCAGCGCGTGCAGCAGCTGGCTGCGGCTGTGGCGGTGCCGCGGCACGTGATAGCCGTCCGGATATTCCGTCGGCAGCGCGACCGCCGGCCCGACGGCCTGTTCCAGCCACTGCCAGCGGCTTTCATGCAGCCGGCTGAGCTCGGCGGCGTCGCCCCTGAACATTTCCCGGTTATTCGGCACTGATGTGGCCCACTTGCGAAACTATTGGACCAAACCACGAAAGAAGTCGCTTGGCAACAGGCCTATAAGGCGGCCTGCGGTTCGCCGCCAAGAGACTACGGAGCATTTGCCTTGACTGATACGACCGCCATCTCCGTCGCCCCACCGGCGCCGGCTAGCAACATCTCGGCGCAAGCGACGGCCTTCACCGTCATTCTTGCGGTGAGCTTCTGCCACTGTGTCAACGACATCATGCAGTCGCTGCTTTCGGCGATCTATCCGCTGCTCAAGGAGAATTACGGTCTCGATTTCTGGCAGATTGGCCTTCTGACCTTCACCTTCCAGGTGACGGCCTCGCTGCTGCAGCCGGTGATCGGCATGGTGACCGACAAGCGACCGATGCCCTATTCCTTGCCCTGGGGGATGGCCTCGTCGCTGGTCGGCCTGGTGGTGCTCGCGCATGCAGGCCATTACTGGCTGCTTCTGATCGGCGCCTCGCTGATCGGCATCGGCTCGGCGATTTTCCATCCGGAATCCTCGCGCATCGCCCGCATTGCCTCGGGCGGCCGCTTCGGCCTCGCGCAGTCGCTGTTCCAGGTCGGCGGCAATTTTGGCCAGGCCATGGGGCCGCTGCTCGCCGCCTTCATCGTCGTGCCGTTCGGCCAGACCAGCATCTCGTGGTTCACCGCCGGCTCGCTGATCGGCATTGTCGTTCTTTGGCAGGTCGGCGGCTGGTACAGCCGGCTGCGCGCCTCGATGGCCACGCGCAAGCAGGCTGCCCACGTGTCGCCCTTCCCGCGCAAGAAGGTCATGTGGGCATTGGCCGTGTTGACGTTGCTGGTGCTGACCAAGAATGCCTATATCGCCTCGCTCTCCAGCTACTTCACCTTCTACGCCATGCATAAGTTCGGCGTTTCGGTGCAGATGAGCCAAGTGATGCTGTTCCTGTTCCTCGGCGCTTCGGCGCTGGGCATCCTGCTCGGCGGGCCGTTCGGCGACCGCTATGGCCAAAAGGCGATGATCTGGTTCTCGATCGTCGGCGTGCTGCCGTTCACGCTGGCGCTGCCCTACGCCAATCTGGAATGGACGATGGTGCTCACCGTGCTGATCGGCCTGATCCTGTCGTCGGCCTTCTCCAACATCGTCGTCTTCGCGCAGGAGCTCGTTCCGGGCCGCGTCGGCATGATCGCCGGCATTTTCTTCGGCTTCGCCTTCGGCATGGGCGGCATCGCCGCAGCCGTGCTCGGCGTCGTCGCCGACATCAAGGGCATCGACTTTGTCTACCAGATCTGCTCCTACCTGCCCTTCCTTGGCCTGTTGACGGTGTTCCTGCCGAACATGAAGGAAGCGCGGAAGGCCTGAGCGGGTGCGACACGCTGAAGGCCGCCTCTCACCGAACATGGAGCAGGCACCCGCCTTCCAGGCGGGTGCTTCGTCTTGTTTTGGCGACCAGCTTCAGGCCTTGAAGAAGGCCAGCAGGTCGGCGTTGATGACATCCGCATGGGTCGTTGCCATGCCGTGCGGGAAGCCCTTGTAGACCTTGAGCTCGCCCTTCTTGAGCAGCTTGATCGAAAGCAGCGCGGAATCCGCGATCGGCACGATCTGGTCGTCGTCGCCATGCATCACCAGCACCGGCACGTCGATCTTCTTCAGGTCTTCGGTGAAGTCGGTTTCCGAGAAGGCCTTGATGCAGTCGTAATGCGCCTTGGCGCCGCCCATCATGCCCTGGCGCCACCAATTGTCGATGACGCCTTCGGAAACCTGGGCGCCTGGACGATTGAAGCCGTAGAACGGACCAGCCGGAACATCGCGGAAGAACTGGGTCCGGTTGGCCGCCAGCGCCGCGCGAAAGCCGTCGAACACTTCTATCGGCAGGCCGCCGGGATTGGCATCGGTCTTGAGCATGATCGGCGGCACCGCCCCGATCAGCACCGCCTTGGCGACGCGGCCTTCGCCGCCATATTGCGCGACATAGCGCGCCACTTCGCCGCCGCCGGTCGAATGACCGACATGGATGGCGTCCTTGAGGTCGAGATGCGCGGCGAGCGCCGCGACATCGGCCGCGTAGGTGTCCATCTCATTGCCGGTGTCGGTCTGGCTGGAACGGCCATGACCGCGGCGATCATGGGCGATGACGCGGTAACCTTGTGCCAGGAAGAACAGCATCTGTGCATCCCAGTCGTCGCTGCTCAGCGGCCAGCCATGGTGGAAGACGATCGGCTGGCCGGTGCCCCAGTCCTTGTAGAAGATCTGGGTGCCATCCTTGGTGGTGATCGTGCCGCTGCCCGAGCCTGACTTGGTCTGCGAGGTCATCTCAATCTCCTTCTGTTGATACCACGATAAACAATATCGCGATAACTATGTTCCTAACGGAGCTTTGGACCTCTGTCCACCAAAACATGTATCGCGATATCATTTTTCGTGGTAGACAATAAATGCTCAGTCGGCAAAAGGAATGCGCCGTGCCTCTCCCGTTGGACAATCAGCTCTGCTTCACGCTCTATGCCACCAGTATGGCGATCAACCGCACCTACAAGCCAATGCTGGACGAGATGGAGATCACCTATCCGCAATATCTCGTGCTCAATGCGCTGGGAGAGGCGGACGGCATGTCGGTGGGCAGCATCGCGCACCGGCTCGCCCTGGAATCGAGCACCATCACGCCGCTGGTGAAGCGAATGGAACAGGCCGGCCTTGTCACCCGCCAGCGCAGCCAGACTGACGAGCGTCAGGTGCAGGTCGATCTGACCTCCGCCGGACGAACTCTGCTCGTCCAATGCAATTGCCTGAACGAGACCCTGGTCGAGCGCTCAGGCATGAAGCTGGCTGAACTCGATGCCCTGAACCGGCAAATCCAAAAATTGCGCGATGCGCTGAACGGCAGCTAGGTGGTCGACGCCGCCTAAGGTTTTCGAGATCAGGCCGAGTTGGAGTCAGGCGCCAAGCGGCCAGACAAGGCGCGTTCCGAGAACCGGAGCGGAACGTGCCCTTGGACTTCAAAAGCGAAGGGATGGTGAGATTGAGTTTGCGCCACGACGCCGTTGGTTGGTTCAGCGGATGCGGGTCACGCCTCGATCCTGACAGGCGGCAGTTGCGGCGCTTCCAGCCCCTCGAACGGGTCGCGCCAGGCGTCGATCGCCTCGAGCCGGCCATGCCAGCGTCGGATCGATGGGTAGTCGTCGAGCGGCAATCCGGCGACGTCGTTGAAGGGCAGGAACGTCGCCATGCGAAAGTCGGCATAGGAGATGGAGTTGCCGACCAGCCACTCCCGTTTGGAAAGCTCGGCCTCGAGGACCGCCGCGGCTCCATGGAACTGCCTCAGCCCCTCATCGACCAGCGCCTGATCGATCGGACCGATCCCATAGCGCTGCTTGGTCCCGCGCTCGAAATGCACCATGTCGCAAGCGAAGACGAACCGTTCCTTGCCCCAGCTTATCCAGCGGATCATGTCCGGCTCCTCGTCACCGGTGCGCCAGAAATCCGAATGTGTCTCGCGCGACAGCCGGCAGGCGATGGCGTCGGTCTCCCACAGGCTCCATCCCGGGCCGACCAGGATCGGCAAGGTCAGATTGGGGTTTAAAGCGCGATAGCGCTCGGCCTGCCCTGGCGCCATGGGCGATGCGAACTCGAACGCGACCTCCGCTTTGAGATACCGCGCCGTGGCGACCGCGAGGCGAGGGTTGGGATTGCGGCTGAACAGAAGTTTCATGTCGGGTCCCCATGGGTTTGGTTACATGCCGCAGGACGACTGAAATCTGCCCGATCCTACATTCGTCACAAACGGGATTTTCGGCTTATGCTTTCGGCACTGCAAACCCACCCTGCAAGCCTTCAAGCTCAACCGCTTGCGCCCTCGCCCGCCTTCCGCTATAGAGCCGCCACCCGCGTAGACACCCTTGGAGGCAACGCGGAGGAAGGCCGGCCAGGCCTGCTAGATCCCCAGACGCATTTGGATCGCCAAACGCATCGGACAGATCGTGCAAGGCCGCGACGGCTTTCGACGTTTACGGCTGGCTTCTGCTTGCCGCAAGCGCTCCATAACACGCGAAAGGAAATGCCATGAGCCACGATGCTTATGAGCTTAAAGCCGAAGCGCGCGAACAGGTCGGTAAGGGGTCCGCCCGTGCAGTTCGTCGCAACGGTAAAGTGCCTGCAGTTATTTACGGCGACAAGCAGCCTCCCCTGGCGATTGCGCTCAACTACAAGGACCTCTTCTACAAGATCCATGGCGGCGGGTTCCTGACCACGATCGCCACGATCGATGTCGACGGCAAGAAGATCCAGGTCCTGCCGAAGGATTTCCAGCTCGACCCGGTCAAGGATTTTCCTGTCCATGTCGACTTCCTGCGCATCGGCAAGGACACCCAGGTCAATGTCGACGTGCCTGTCCACTTCATCAATGAGGACAAGTCGCCCGGCATCAAGCGCGGCGGCGTGCTCAACATCGTTCGCCACGAAGTCGAGTTCCACTGCCCGGCCAATGCGATCCCGGAATTCATCACCGTCGATCTCACCGGCGCCGACATCGGCGATTCGATCCACATCTCGGCGGTCAAGCTGCCGGCCGGCGTCAAGCCGGTCATCTCCGATCGCGACTTCACCATCGCGACCGTTGCCGGCTCGTCGGCAATGAAGCCGGAGACGGAAGCGACCGCCGAAGAGGCTGAGACCGAAGCGGCTGCCCCGGCGGCCGAAGAGAAGTAATTTCTCCGAGCCGGATGAATTCATCCGGCTCTAAATCAAAGAAATAGAGCATGATGTCGTCCGAAAACCGCCTCACACTTTTCGGCATCATGCTCTAAGTCCGGAGGCGGCGATGCTTGTCTTTGCAGGCCTCGGCAATCCGGGCGCGAAATACGAAAACAACCGGCACAATGTCGGCTTCATGGCGGCGGACGCGATTGCCCGCCGCCATTCCTTTTCGCCCTGGTCGAGAAAATTCCAGGGCCTGATTTCGGAAGGCACGCTTGGCGGCGAGAAGACCCTGCTGATCAAGCCGCAGACCTTCATGAACCTGTCCGGACAATCGGTCGGCGAAGCGTTGCGCTTCTACAAGCTCGAACCTTCAGCGCTCACCGTTTTCTATGACGAGATCGACCTTGCCGCCGGCAAGCTCAGGGTCAAGGTGGGCGGCGGCTCCGGCGGCCATAACGGCATCCGCTCGCTCGACCAGCATGTCGGCAACGCCTATCGCCGGGTGCGCATCGGTGTCGGCCATCCCGGTGTGAAGGAAATGGTGCACGGCCACGTGCTTGGCGATTTCGCCAAGGCCGATCGCGAATGGCTCGATGTCCTGCTCGATGCCATCGCCGACGGCGCCGGTTTGTTGGCAAAGGGCGACGACAGCTCGTTCATGAACCGCGTCACGCTGACCTTGCGCGACAAGCTCGTGCCGACCGGCGATGACGACCGCCCGCCCCCAAAGGCGCCCAAGCAGCAAAGCCACGTCCGCCAGGCGCGCCCTCAGCAGCCGGCGGTTAAAGCTCCTGAAAGCGGCCCGATGGCCGCTATGCTGAAGAAGTTGTTCGGCGGCAAGGACTGAGCTTTGACAGGATCCGAGTCGAGGACTTGACGATCGTGCGCCCTTTCGCCCATAGCCTCACCAAAATCGAATTCCCGATAGGACCGTAAAGACATGGGTTTCAAATGTGGCATCGTTGGCTTGCCCAACGTCGGCAAGTCGACGCTGTTCAACGCATTGACCAGGACGGCCGCCGCGCAGGCCGCCAACTATCCTTTCTGCACCATCGAGCCGAACACCGGCGAAGTGGCGGTGCCGGATCAGCGTTTGCAGAAGATCGCGGCGATCGGCAAGTCGAAGGAGATCATCCCGACCCGCATCTCCTTCGTCGACATTGCCGGCCTGGTGCGCGGCGCCTCCAAGGGCGAAGGGCTCGGCAACCAGTTCCTCGCCAACATCCGCGAGGTGGACGCCATCGTGCATGTGCTGCGCTGCTTCGAGGATGACGACATCACCCATGTCGAAGGCCGCATCGATCCCGTCGCCGACGCCGAGACCGTCGAGACCGAGCTGATGCTCGCCGACCTCGAAAGCCTCGAGCGCCGGATCGCTCAGTTCCGCAAGCGCGCCGCCGTCAAGGACAAGGAAGCGATGGCCGTCCTGCCGATGATGGAGGCGGCACTCGAGCTGCTGCAGGCCGGCAAGCCGACACGCGTGCTGCTCAACGGCATCGCGCCCGAGGACCTGCGCATCCTGCAGGGACTGAACCTGCTCACTTCGCATCCCGTTCTCTATGTCTGCAACGTCGCCGAGGCCGATGCCGCGACTGGCAACGAGCACACCAGGGCGGTGGAGAAGATGGCTGCCGCGCAGGGCGCCAGCACCGTGGTGATCTCGGCCGCGATCGAGGCGGAAGTCGCCCAGTTGTCCGACGAGGAGGAGATGGAGTTCCTCGCGACCCTCGGTCTCGACGAGCCGGGCCTCAACAAGGTGATCCGCGCCGGCTACGAACTGTTGCATCTCATCACCTATTTCACCGTCGGACCGAAGGAGACGCGCGCCTGGACCGTGCACAAGGGCGATAAGGCGCCGCAGGCGGCCGGCGTCATCCACACCGACTTCGAGCGCGGCTTCATCCGCGCCCAGACCATCGCCTATAACGATTTCGTCACGCTGGGCGGCGAAGTGGCGGCCAAGGAAGCCGGCAAGGCGCGCGACGAAGGCAAGGAATATGTCGTCCAGGACGGCGACATCATGCTGTTCAAGTTCAACACCTGATCTCCAGGGAGACCCGGCGATGATCAAGGCCTTCGTCGTGGACAATGATCGGCTGCGCCTCACCGAGGATCTCGCGGCGGACGGTGATAGGGTGGTATGGGCCGACCTTTTCAACCCGACCAAGGAGGAAGAGGCGCGCATCGAGAGCTGGCTGGGCATTGCCATTCCGACCCGCGAGGAGATGGAGGAGATCGAGATATCGAGCCGCCTCTATATCGAGGACGGCGGCTACTTCATGACCGCCGTTCTGCCCGCGCAGACCGAGGCCGACGATCCCTTGATGGCGCCGGTGACCTTCGTGCTTGCCGGCAGCCGGCTGATCACCATCCGCTATCACGAACCAAAGGCCTTCAAGACTTTCCCGCTGCGCGCCGAAAAGGTGGCGACCGGCTGCACCAGCAGCGACACCATCCTGATCGGTCTTCTCGAAGCGGTCGTCGATCGCCTGGCCGACATTCTCGAGCGCGCCGGCCGCGACGTGGAAGTGATCTCGCGCGACATCTTCGAGGCGCGTTCGACCAAAGCCTCGAAGCGCAACCGCGATTTCCAGGAGCTGTTGAAAGCCATCGGCCGCAAGGAGGACATCGCTTCCTCGGTCCGCGACAGCCTGATCTCGTTGCAGCGCCTGGCCGGCTTTCTCGCCCATGTCGCGGCCCAGACCAAGATGAGCAAGGATGTGCGCGCCCGCATCAAGACGCTGTCGCGCGATGTGCTCTCGCTCGCGGACCACGCCACCTTCCTGTCGCAGAAGATCTCCTTCCTGCTCGATGCCACGCTCGGCATGATCTCGATCGAGCAGAACGCCATCATCAAGATCTTCTCGGTCGCCGCCGTCATCTTCCTGCCGCCGACGCTGGTCGCCTCGATCTACGGCATGAATTTCGACATCATCCCCGAGCTCAAATGGGAGTTCGGCTATCCCTTCGCCATCGGCCTGATGGTGGTCTCGGCGATCCTGCCCTTCTGGTATTTCCGCCGCCGCGGCTGGCTCTAGCAATTCCAGGAAAAGTGCGCAGCGGTTTTCCGTCCGGAATTGCATGAAGACAAAAACCAGGTGCCGTTGGCAATCCTGCCAAAGCTGGGAAACGGCTGGCTTACCAGAAAGGGCTTGACCAAATCGCCGTTGGCCGGCATCCGGGGTGCCCGACCTGAGGGATCACACATACGTCAACCGGATTGCCGACATGACCGGAAAGACTTGGGCTTTTGAGGATTTCGTCGAGGGCGCCTCGCTCGACCTCGGTAGCAAGGACGTAAGCGCGGCCGAAATCATCGAATTCGCCGGCGAGTTCGACCCGCAGCCGATGCATCTCGACGAGGAAGCCGGCAAGGCAAGCATCCTCGGCGGGCTTTCGGCTTCGGGCTGGCACACCTGCGCGATGTTCATGCGCATGCTGTGCGATGCCTTCCTGCTCGACTCGACCTCGCAAGGCTCGCCCGGCATCGAGCATGTGAAATGGAAGAAGCCGGTGCTGGCCGGAGATACCCTGCGCGGCACGGTCACGGTCCTGTCCAAGCGCCAGTCCAAATCGCGGCCCCAGCTCGGCTTGATCACCATGCGCAGCGAGCTCGTCAACCAGCGCGGCGAGAGCGTCTTCGAGCTGGAGAATACCGGTATGTTCCTCGCGCGTGATGCCGCACAGGGCCAATCATGACACTCGACGAATATTTTCTGATCGGCGAAACCGTCACGCTCGGCTCGCACAAGTTCGAAGCAGACGAGATCAAGGCCTTCGCCCGCAAATACGATCCGCAGGTCTTCCATGTCGATGAAGAGGCGGCGAAGAAGAGCGTGCTGGGCGGGCTCTGCGCCTCGGGCTGGCACACCGCCGCCACCTGGATGAAATACAACCTCGAAAAGCGCATGGAGACCGAGGGCGTTCGCTGGACCGGCCCCGGCCCGCAGCCCGAATTCGGCCCCTCGCCCGGCTTCCGCAACCTCAAATGGCTGAAGCCGGTCTACGCCGGCGAGACGGTGACCTTCACCCGCACCGCGCTCGCCCACCGCCCGCTTGCCGGGCGTCCGGGATGGAACCTGCTCACGTTGCGCTCGGAAGGTTTTGATTCGACCAGAGACAAGGTCATCGAGTTCGACAGCGCCGTGCTGGTGAAGGTGGAGTAGTGAATGGTAAATATTGAATAGTGAGTAGTGAGTAGTTTGGCGTAGATAAATTCGACGCTCGTCATCGAATGCCTATCTTCACTACTCACTACTCACTACTCACTACTCACTACTCACTACTCACTACTCACTACTCACTACTCACTACTCACTACTCACTACTCACTAATGCCCCTCGTACCCGATCAGCGTCCGCACAGGCACGCCGAGCGCTTCGAGCTTCTTGCGGCCGCCGAGATCCGGCAGGTCGATGACGAAGCAGGCGGCGACGATGTCGGCGCCGATCTGCCTGAGCAGTTTCACCGCCGCTTCGGCCGTTCCGCCGGTGGCGATCAGGTCGTCGACCACGATCACCTTTTCGCCCAGCGCGACGCCGTCCTTGTGCATCTCCATCTCGTCCAGACCGTATTCGAGGCTGTAGGCTACCCGCACCGTTTCATAAGGTAGTTTGCCCTTCTTGCGGATCGGCACGAAGCCGGCCGAAAGCTGGTGCGCCACGGCGCCGCCGAGAATGAAGCCGCGCGCCTCGATGCCGGCGATTTTGTCGATCTTCAGCCCGGCATAGGGATGGACCAGCTCGTCGATGGCACGGCGGAAGGCGCGCGCATCGCCAAGCAGCGTGGTGATGTCGCGAAACAGGATACCGGGCCGGGGGTAATCCGGAATGGTGCGGATGGCCGCAAGCAGCGTGTCTTCGAGGGAGGATTTCATGGGCGGTTGATCCGTTGCCGCACAGTTTTGCCGGCAAGCGGCCGAAAAGAAAAGGGCGCCTTTCGGCGCCCCTGCACTTTTCTGGAAGCCAGACGCCTCAGTGCGCCACGTCGGCCCACACCTTGCGCTTGGTCATGTAAACCAAGGCGCCGAATATCAGCAGGAACGCCAGCACGTTGAAGCCGGTATGCTTGCGCGCCTCCATATGCGGCTCGGCCGCCCATGCCAGGAAGGCCGCCACGTCGCGGGCATACTGGTCGACGGTCTGCGGCGCGCCGTCGTCATAGGTCACCTGGCCGTCGGAGAGCGGCTTGGGCATCTTCAGCGACACGCTGGACATGAAGTACGGATTGTAGTGCGTGCCTTCCGGGATGACCATGCCGGCCGGCGGGGTCTGGTCATAGCCCGTCAGCAGCGAATGGATGTAGTCGGGGCCGCCGGCGTCATACTGGGTGAAGATATCGAAGACGAACTGCGGAAAGCCGCGCTCGACGCCGCGCGCCTTGGCCAGCAGCGACATGTCGGGCGGCGCTGCGCCGCCATTCGAGGCAGCGGCGGCTTCCTCATTGGCGAACGGCGCCGGGAAATGGTCGGACGGCTTGCCAGGACGGTCGAACATGTCGCCGGCATCGTTGGGGCCGTCATGGATCGTGTAGGTCGCCGCCAGCGACTTGATCTGGGCGTCGGAATAGCCAAGGTCCGACAAGGTGCGGAACGCCACCAGGTTCATCGAATGGCACGCAGAGCAGACTTCCTTGTAGACCTTCAGGCCGCGCTGCAGCTGGCCCTTGTCATAGGTGCCGAACGGCCCGGAGAAGCTCCAGCTCATTTCCTTTGGCTCGTCGATCGGGAAATGCGTCGGCGCGGCGGCATTGTGCGCTTCTTCGGCTGCAATCGCCTGAGTGCCGGCAGCCCCGGTGCCGGCGGCCACGAGGCCGATCAGGGCCAGCGAGGTGAGAATCTTCTTCATGCCAAATCCCCTTAGATTCTCTACCGCTCAGCCCTTGGTCTGCGGCGCGGCCGTGGCGCCTGCCGGATGTCCGCTGCCGCCCTTGTTCTTTTCCAGCACCGCTTCGGTGATGGAGTTCGGCAGCCTGCGCGGCGTCTCGATCAGGCCGAGCACCGGCATGATGACCAAGAAGAAGGCGAAGTAGAACAGCGTCGCAGCTTGAGCGTAGCCAACGTAGTTGCCCACGACCTCACCTGTAAGGAGGCCCAACAGACCGCCGCCTTCCGCCGGCTGCGAGCCCAGCCAGCCCAGCAGGATGGCGTCGGCCACGAACAGCCAGAAGAACAGCTTGTACCATGGCCTGTAGACCGCCGAGCGCACCTTGGAGGTATCGAGCCAGGGCACCAAGAACAGCATGGCGATGGCGCCGAACATGCACAGCACGCCGCCGAGCTTGGAGTTGATCGGCCCGACGTTGAAGGTGATGGCGCGCAGGATCGCGTAGAACGGCAGGAAGTACCATTCCGGAACGATATGGGCCGGCGTCTTCAGCGGGTTGGCGACGGTGTAGTTGTCCGGGTGGCCGAGATAGTTCGGCAGGTAGAAGACGAAATAGGCGAAGATGAACAGGAACACGATCATGCCGAACGCGTCTTTGATGGTCGCGTAGGGCGTGAAGGCGACGGTGTCGGTCTTCGACTTGACCTCGATGCCGGTCGGGTTCGACTGGCCGACGACATGCAGCGCCCAGATATGCAGCACGACGACGCCGGCGATCATGAACGGCAAAAGGTAATGCAGCGCGAAGAAGCGGTTCAGCGTCGGATCGTCGACGGCGAAGCCGCCGAGCAGCAGCTGCTGGATCCAGTTGCCGACCAGCGGGATGGCGCTGAAGAAGCCGGTGATGACGGTGGCGCCCCAGAAGCTCATCTGCCCCCAGGGCAGCACATAGCCCATGAAGCCGGTCGCCATCATCAGCAGATAGATGATGCAGCCGAGGATCCACAGCAACTCACGCGGCGCCTTGTAAGAGCCGTAGAACAGGCCGCGGAAGATGTGGATGTAGACGGCGACGAAGAAGAACGAAGCGCCGTTGGAATGGAGATAGCGCAAGAGCCATCCCGAATTCACGTCGCGCATGATCTTCTCGACCGAATCGAAGGCGAGTGTCGTGTCGGCCGCATAGTGCATCGCCAGCACGATGCCGGTCAGGATCTGCGCGACCAGCATGATCGCCAGGATGCCGCCGAACGTCCACATGTAGTTGAGGTTGCGCGGCACCGGATAGGCGACGAAGCTGTCATAGATCATCCGCGGCAGCGGCATGCGGGCGTCGAACCAGCGCTCGATACCGGTCTTGGGCGTATAGGTCGAGTGTCCCTCGCTCATCGAAATATCCCCTGCCTCAACCGATAAGGAGTTTGGTATCGGAAATGAACTTGAATACCGGGATCGCCATGTTCTCCGGTGCCGGGCCTTTGCGGATGCGGCCGGCGGTGTCGTATTGCGAACCATGACACGGGCAGAACCAGCCGCCGAAGTCGCCTTCCTGGCCGAGCGGGATGCAGCCGAGATGGGTGCAAACCTGGACCATCACCATCCAGGCTTCCTTGCCGGGCGTGGTGCGGTTGGCGTCGGTCGCCGGCGCATCGGACGGCAGGTTGGCGTTGCGCGCGATCGGATCCTTGAGATCGGAAAGGTTGACGGCTTCGCCGTCCTTCATTTCCTTTTCGGTGCGGTTGCGCACCACAACCGGCTTGCCGCGCCACTTGACGATCAGCGAGCTGCCAGGCTGCAGCGAAGCGACATCGACCTCGACCGAGGCCAGCGCCAGCGTCGAGGCGTCAGGGCGCATCTGGTCGATGAACGGCCACGCGAGGGCTCCCGCGCCGACAACGGCGGCCATGCCGGTGGCTACATAGAGAAAATCGCGACGGTTGGGATCGTGGATGTCGGTTGCGCTCACGGGTGCCTGATCCTTTCGCCTCTTCCTTACCGGAGGCCGAGCCTTGTCCCCGCTCAATCGCACCTGCCCGACAGCGCATGGCGAACAGGCTAGCGAATTCCTCCGGCATTTGGATTTTCGGTTTATGCGTGAAGCCCGTTTTTGTCCAGCGGGGTGAGGCCACAAGGGCAGATTGTCGCGGGTGTCCTGCACGGCAGGAAATTTGACGGGCTTGAGCGAATGTAGCAATATGTCTACATCTTCTCGAAGGAGGTGCCGGAATGACCATCTCGACGAAGACGACTACCATCCTATCGAGTCGAGAATTCAACCAGGACACGGCCCGTGCCAAGCGGGCCGCCAGGAGCGGGCCGGTCATCATCACCGACCGTGGCGAGCCATCCCATGTGCTGATGTCGATTGAGGACTATGAGAAACTGAAGGCCCCGGGCAGGCCGGAGAAACATCGAAGCCTCGCGGACGTTCTGGCCGATGACCGGCCGGAAGCGGATTTTGATTTCGACATACCGGAACTCAAGAGCTTGTCCCTGCGCCCGACCGAGTTCGACTGATGTATCTGCTCGATACCAATGTCATCTCTGAACTCAGGCGCAGAGACCGATGCGACCCGAACGTTCGGGCCTGGGCAGAGAGCCGCAATCCCGGCGAGTTTCATGTTTCGGCCGTCAGTATTCTTGAAGCCCAGACCGGCGCCCTGAGAGCGGAGCGAAAGGACAGCAAGAAAGGGGCGATACTGCGCGCTTGGGTGGACGGATTGGTCGCCGAGATCGCGGGGCGCGTATTGCCCGTCGATCTCGCTGTCGTGCTGCGTTGCGCGCCGCTCCACATCCCCGATCCCAAGCCCGACCGCGACGCCTATATCGCCGCCACCGCGCTGGTCAACGACATGACGGTCGTCACCCGCAACACCAAGGATTTTGAAGGCACCGGCGTGAAACTTTTCAATCCCTGGATACCGGCGAAAGGCTAGCTGGCGCCCAGCCTGATCAGAACCGCCCTCGGGATATCGTACTCGCGGATCACCGCATCGTGCTTGCGCAGACCGCAAAGCTCGCGCTGGATGAAGTAGGCGTGGACGGACGCAGCCGCTTCCTTGAGCAGCCGGTTGCGGTGCTCGCCCTCGCCGCCCTCGCGCAATTTGGCAAGGGTTTCCTCCACGCGCTGGCCTGCGCGGCCGAGCGCCGCGGCTTTTTCGGCGAGGATTTCGTGGCCGAGCAGGTCGAGCGCGCTTTCCTGCGCGCCTGACCGTCCGAAATTCGTGGGCATGGGTACCGACATGATGCCGTTCTACTCCGCCGGCCGCGTCTCTTCCAGCGCGCTTTCCTCGTTGAAAAGGAAGCCGCCGGACTGCCGTTTCCAGAGCCGCGCATAGAGCCCGTCGAGCGCCACCAACTCGTCATGCGTGCCTTGCTCGACGATGCGGCCGCCGTCGAGCACCACCAGCCGGTCGAGCGCCGCGATGGTCGACAGCCTGTGCGCGATGGCGATCACGGTTTTTTGCTCCATCAGCCTGGTCAGGTTTTCCTGGATCGCCGCCTCGATGTCCGAATCGAGCGCCGAGGTCGCCTCGTCGAGGATGAGAATCGGCGCATCCTTGAGGAACAACCGCGCGATGGCGACACGCTGCCGCTGGCCGCCGGAGAGTTTCACGCCGCGCTCGCCGACATAGGCCTCGTAGCCGGCGCGCCCGCGGTTGTCGCGCAGTCCCAGGATGAAGCCATGCGCCTCGGCTTTCCTGGCCGCTGCGATCACTTGCGCATCGGTGGCATTCGGCATGCCGAGCTTGATGTTGTCGCGCAACGAGCGATGGAACAGCGCCGTATCCTGGCTGACCACGCCGATATTGCCGCGCAGCGAGTTCTGCGTCACCTCGGCGATATCCTGGCCATCGATCAGGATCTGGCCGCCTTCCAGGTCATAAAGGCGCAGGATCAGATTGGCCAAGGTCGTCTTGCCGGCGCCGGACGGGCCGACCAGACCGACCTTCTCCCCCGGGCGCACGACGAGATCGATGCCGTCGAGAACCCCTGCCCCTTTGCCGTAATGGAAGGTGACGTTCCTGACGTCGATCCGGCCGCCGGCGACGATCAGTTTCCTGGCGTCTGGCGGGTCTATCAGGCCCAGCGGTTGCGTGATCAGCGCCTTGGAATTCTCCAACACGCCGAGGTTCCTCAGGATGCTGTTGAGCTGCATCATTAGCCGGCCAAGCAGCATGTTGAGCCTCAGCACCAGCGACAGCGTGAAGGCGACGGCGCCGACGGTGATCGAGCCTTCGACCCAGAGATAGATGGCGAAGGCGGCGATCGCCGTGATCATGATGCCGGAAAGCATGGTGAGCGCCATGCGCACGCCGGTCAGCCGGCGGGTAAACGGCCGCAGCGCGTCGAGATAGATATCGAAACCGTTGCGGATATAGCGGTCGTCGCCATCGGCCGCGAACAGCTTCAGCGTCTGCACGTTGGAGTAGGAATCGACGATGCGGCCGGTGATCATCGAGCCGGCCTCGGCGGTCGCCTCGGCATGCTTGCGGATCGCCGGCAGATAGAGTTTCGCCAACCAGCCGAAGGCGGCGATCCAGACCACCACCATGACCGCCAGCCGCAAATCCAGCCCGGCGACCAGCGCCAGCGTCGTGACCGTATAGACGATCATGAACCAGACCACTTCGATGAAGCTCTCCATCAGGTCGCCCGTCGCCTGCCCCGCCTGCCAGACCTTGGTGGCGATGCGGCCGGCGAAATCGTTCTGGAAGAAGGCGTAGGATTGGCGCGAGACATGCCGGTGCGCCTGCCAGCGCACCAGATTGTAGAAGCCTGGCGTGATCGTCTGTTCATCGACCAGCGCCGAAAGGCCGACGACGGCTGTGCGGATGATGAGCACAACCGCGCCCATGAACACGAGCTCGGGGCCTGCCGCCGCCCACAGCGCGTGCCAGTTGCGTTCGCCGGGCAACTGGTCGAGGATATCGACCAACCTTCCGACGAAATAGAAGAGGCCGGCCTCGACCAGCGGCGCGATGCCGCCGATGACGAGCATGGCGAAGAAGGCGAGCTTGGCCTGCCCGACATAATGCCAGAGGAAGCCGCCGACGCTGGCGGGCGGCCGCAGATTCGCCGGCTCGCGGAACGGGTAGACCCAACGCTCGAACCAGCGATAGACGGCTTGCATCATTCCGCGGCTTCACCTTTTGTCGACAGATCCCCGGCGGCCTGCTTTTCCTCGACCAGGAACCCGCCCGACTGACGCCGCCAGAGCTGGGCATAGAGCCCGCCCTTGGCGATCAACGCTTCGTGCGAGCCGTCCTCGACGATGCGCCCCCTGTCCATCACCACCAGCCTGTCCATCGCCGCAATGGTCGACAGCCGATGGGCAATGGCGATGACGGTCTTGCCTTGCATGAGCTTGTAGAGGTTCTCCTGGATCGCCGCCTCGACCTCCGAATCGAGCGCGGACGTCGCCTCGTCGAGAATGAGGATCGGCGCGTCCTTCAGCATAACGCGGGCAATGGCGATGCGTTGCCGCTGGCCGCCGGACAGCTTCACGCCGCGCTCGCCGACAAGCGCCTCATAGCCGCTCTGCCCATGCGGATCGGTCAGCCCCGCGATCACGTCGTCGATCTGCGCGGCTTTGGCGGCGCTGAACATCGCTTCGTCGCTGGCGGACTGGCGTCCATATTTGAGGTTCTCGCGAACGGATCGATGCAAGAGCGACGTGTCCTGGTTGACGAAGCCGATCGCCGCGCGAACGCTCTCCTGCGAGACGCTGCGGATGTCCTGTCCGTCGATCAGCACCTTGCCGTCCTGGACGTCGAATAGCCGCAGCACGAGATTGACCAGCGTCGACTTGCCGGCTCCCGAGCGCCCGATCAGGCCAACCCGCTCACCTGGCGCGATTTTCAGCGACAGATCGTCGATGACGCCGCCTTTGCCGTCCTTGCGCCAATAGTTGAAGTTCACCCGATCGAACTCGATGCCGCCGGCGCTGACGACAAGGGCGGGCGCTGCTGGATCGTCCTGCATGGCGATGGGACGCGCGATCGTGGTCATCGAATTGCTGGCGACGCCGATCTGCCGGAAGACGTTGGCGCCGACATCGAGGATCCTGCCGGAGATGTTGGCGATCTGCAGCGCGAACGGTATCGCCGTCGCCACGGCCGCTGTGGTCATGGCGCCGGCGTTCCAGCCGGCGAGCGCCAGCCAGCTTATGGCGATAAGCAGCACGGCATTGAGCACGAACAAGGCGGACCACATCAACGTGAAAACGCGCATCAATTGGTAGAATGTGTCGGCGTGGTCGATCACCGCCTGCGAGACATATTTGTCTTCGTGCTCGCCGGTCGAGAATGTCTTGAGCGTCAAAATGTTGGTGTAGCTGTCGACCATACGGCCGCTCACCTGCGACCACCGCTCCGACAGTGCCGACGAGCGCCGCGTAATCCTGGGCATCGCAAACCAGAAGATCAGACAATAGAACACCAGCCACGCCGCGACGACGGCCAGCAGCAGCGGGTCCAGCCGCGCCAGCACGACGATGGCCACGGCGACGAAGACCAGCGCATACCAGACGGCATCGACGGTGAGGTTGACACTCATTTCCACCGAATCGCCGCTTTGCATGACCTTGGTTCCGATGCGGCCGGCGAAATCGTTCTGGAAGAACGACCAGTCCTGGCGCACGACATGCCAGTGGCTCTGCCAGCGGATGAGGTCGATAAGATTTGGGGCAATCGCGTGGTTGCGGATGAGCGCATCGACAACCATCGACAGCGGACGCAACAGCACGACGAACGCCATCAAGGCGAGCAGCGGCCCATGCGCCGCGAAGAAATCGCCTGGCTTTGCGTCGGTGAGCGCGCCCACGATCAGCCCGACGAAAATCGGCAGCATCGCGTCCACGACGGCGGCGACGGCAACGATAATCATGCGCAACCGGTAGGCGGCGCGAAACTGGCTTATGAAATACCAGTAAAACCGCCATAGCCCCATTGGCGGCTGCCGGTCGTCGGCCAGCGCCACCGGGGAATAACGGCTTTCGAACCAGGTGAAGATGCGGTCGAACATTTTTCTCTCGTAGACGCCGGAAACCCGCCCGCAGCCGGTCTGGTAGCTGGCCCGCCTCTGACCATGCCGTGGTTACGCCCGGGATCGATTCCCCGCAATCGTCGTAACCTTGGTGCCAATCGCGATCGCGTTACTCCGCTGCCATTTCGGATTCGGGCGCCCTGGTATCGGACTCGGCCGGCACGTCATCGAGCAGGAAGCCGCCCGATTGGCGCTGCCAGAGCTGGGCATAGAGCCCACCTCCGGCGACGAGCTCCTCATGCGAGCCCTCCTCGATGATGCGGCCCTTGTCCAAGACGACGAGCCGGTCCATAGCCGCGATGGTCGACAGGCGGTGGGCGATCGCGATGACGGTCTTGCCCTGCATCAGCTTGTAGAGGTTCTCCTGGATCGCCGCCTCGGCTTCCGAATCGAGCGCCGAGGTGGCCTCGTCGAGGATCAGGATCGGCGCGTCCTTCAACATGACGCGGGCAATGGCGATACGCTGCCGCTGGCCGCCGGACAATTTGACGCCGCGGTCGCCGACATAGGCATCGAAATTCTTGCGGCCTTCGGAATCGGTAAGCTCGGCGATGAAGTCCAGCGCCTCGGCCCGCTTGGCCGCCTCGACCAGCATCTCGTCGGTCGCGTCGGGTCGGCCGTAGAGGATGTTTTCGCGCACGGACCGGTGCAGCAGCGAGGTGTCCTGTGTCACCATGCCGATCTGCGCGCGCAGCGAATCCTGCGCCACTGCGGCGATCTCCTGGCCGTCGATCAGGATCCTGCCGGTCTCGAGGTCGTAGAAGCGCAGCAAGAGGTTGACCAGCGTCGACTTGCCGGCGCCGGAGCGACCGACAATGCCGACCTTCTCGCCAGGCTTCACGGCAAGCGACAGGTTCTCGATAACGCCCTTCTGCCTGCCGTAGTGGAAGCCGATGTCCTCGAAAAGGATCTCGCCACGGGTGATGACAATGTCCTTGGCATCCGGCCGGTCCTCGACCAGGCGCGGCAGCGAGATCGAGGCGATGCCGTCCTGCACCGTGCCGATGTTCTCGAACAGGCCCGACATCTCCCACATGATCCACTGCGACATGCCCCACATGCGGAGCACCAGGCCGATGACCACGGCGACTGCGCCGATCGTCACCGCATTGCTGAGCCACAGCCACAGCGACAGCGCGGTGACCGAGAACAACAGCAGTGCGTTCAGGATGTAGAGCAGGCCGTAGAGCACCGTCACCAGCCGCATCGAGCGGTAGACCGTTTCCAGAAATCCCGCCATGCCTTCCCTGGCGAAGGCCGCCTCGCGGCGCGCGTGGCTGAACAGCTTCACCGTCTGGATGTTGGCGTAGCTGTCGACGACACGACCGGTCATGGTCGAGCGCGCATTGGCCTGTTGCTCACCGACCCTGCCCAATCGAGGAATGAAATAACGCAGCAGCGCGATATAGCCGAGCAGCCACACACCGAGCGGCGCCGCCAGCCGCAAGTCTGCCGAGCCGACGATGAACAGCATGCCAAGGAAGTAGACGATCACGTAGTTGAGGACGTCTATCACCTTGATGACGCAGTCGCGCACGGCGAGTGCGGTCTGCATCAGCTTGGTGGCGATGCGGCCGGCGAACTCGTCCTGGTAGAACGCCATCGACTGTTTCAAGAGATAGCGATGCACCTGCCAGCGGATGCGCATGGGATAGTTGCCCATCAGCGTCTGCTGGTTGAGCAGCGAATGCAGCCACACGGTGCCGGGCAGCGCGAACAGCACGACGAAAGCCATGCCGGCGAGCTTCCAGCTCTCGGTCTGCAGGAAAGTTTCACGGTTCTGCGCCGACAGCCAGTCGACGATGCGGCCCATGAAACCGAACATCCACACTTCGGCGATGGCGATCGCCGCCACCAGGACTGCGTCCATTAGGATGTAAGGCCACGCGCCGCGCGTGTAATGCACGCAGAAGGCGACCAGCGTCTTGGGCGGCTCGACCGGTTCCGCGGCCGGGAACGGATCGAGCTTGTTTTCAAACCAGCGGAACATTCCAGGCACTCGACTGTCTATGCGCTCACGCGGCGCGGGATTTATGGGCAAGGCTTTTTGGCCGCGCGGCATTGCGGGCCGGTGATACGGAATCATCCGCATCGCCGGCCCTGCTTCGCGCAATATAGGGTTTCGTGCGCTTTTCGCCGACAGGCTCGTTCGACGATCCTGACGGCCCCGAACTTCCCGACGAAAAGCCGGAGCCTGCCCGCGTCTTGTCGCCCGGCCGGATCAAGCGAATGATCCGGCGCACCAGCGTGGGCCGGCTGTGGTCGGGCACCGCGCGCGAGAAATCGACGTCCGGCAGCATGCCGCGATGCGGCCTGCGGCGTTCCTCGGCGTGTACCGCCGACGAATAAGTCTCGCCGATCAGCAGCGCCCAGGTCGCCGCCTTGCGCTCGTGCAGGCTTCTTGACCCCGGTATCCTGTAGGGATCGAACATCGGTCCGTCCTCCATGTGCAAATGCGTTAAAAAGGGTGATGCGGCCTCGACCGCCGGCATTCGGCCGGAGGCACGGATCGAATCGGTCGGGACCAGACGGCAAGCGTCGGTCTCGACACGTTCAGCTGGGGCGCGGCGCCCCTTTGGCAGTTTGAAAAACATCGCAAGATTCCTTCGAAGGCCGAAAACTGGGTTCGGCGGGAATCGGTGCGATGAGGACTTAAAGTGTCAGAAGAATCGTCGTACCGAAACCGCCGGCGGGCATACGTGAGCCCCGGAGAGGAGCTGGAAGTGCATGGTCATCATGAGGTCCCCCTCCTTCGGTTCGGGTTGACGATGGGTGGGATATACTCGACTTCGCAGAAAATGGCCACCCGCCAGTCCAGAAATCGCCGAAAGCTGGAGATGCCTGTGGCCGATCTGCCACTTATTAGCAGGACGCGGAAATGAACGATCGTCTCCGCATCGCCCTCTACCAGCCGGATATCGCCGGCAACACCGGGACAATCCTGCGCTTTGCCGCCTGCCTCGACCTTGCCGTCGACATCGTCGAGCCGGCCGGCTTTCCGCTCTCCGACCGGGCGCTGAAACGGGCCGGCATGGATTATCTCGAAATGGCGGCGCTCTCCCGCCACGCCGACTGGCACGCCTTCGAGCATTGGCGAAGGGCCAACGCGCGTCGCCTGGTGCTGCTCACCACCAAGGCCACCAGCGCCTATACGGATTTCGCTTTCGCCGCCGGCGACATCCTCTTGTTCGGCCGCGAATCCGCCGGCGTGACGGATCAGGTCCACCAGGCTGTGGACGCGCGACTGACCATCCCGATGCGGCCGGGCGCGCGCAGCATCAATGTCGCGCTGTCTGTCGCCATGGTCGCGGGCGAAGCGCTCCGCCAGTTGGGATAATATCTTCCTGGTTCCGTCGCCGTCGCCGACGGCTTCCGCTTCGGCGGTCATTCTTACCCAGGCGCACATCGCCTTCTCCTGCAATTGCCCTATCGATGTTTCTTGGCTACAAGCTCAACTTAACTTGAGGTCAAGCGGGAATTTGAGAATGTCTACGGTGCGGGAATTGACGGTCGGCCAGGTGGCGATACGCAGTGGCGTGGCGGTATCGGCGCTGCATTTCTACGAAGCGCGCGGCCTGATCCGCAGCCACCGCACTTCGGGTAACCAGCGCCGCTACAGCCGTGACGTGCTGCGGCGTGTGGCGATCATCCGCGTCGCCCAGGAGGTCGGCATCTCGCTCGCCGGGATCGCCCAGGCGCTCCAATCCCTGCCGGAAGGGCGCACGCCGACGCGCGAGGACTGGCACCTGCTTTCAACGGCCTGGCGCGACGAGCTCGATCACAAGATCGCCCAGCTGAAGAAATTGCGCGATGGCCTGACCGACTGCATCGGCTGCGGCTGCATGTCGATCGACAAATGTCCGCTGAGGAACAAGGAGGATCGGCTAGCCAGGGAGGGTACCGGGGCCAGACGGCTACTGGTGCCCTGACAGTTTCGTCAATCGGCCGCCGGCAGCCGGCGCATGGTGAACTCGATCACATCGCCCGGACGTTCGAACCAGCTTTCGATCTCGGTCCAGTAGGCCTGCTTCGGGAAGCGCTCGAACCATTCCTTGGCCTTGAGGCGGGCGTCCGGGCGCGGCAGCACGAAGGTCTCGCGCAGGAATCCGTCGCGCGACTGGTTTGCGCGCTCGGCTCGCGAGCGCTCCAGCCTCTTCTTCAAGCCATCCAGCGGCGGTCTTGCCGGGGTGCGCACGAAGGAACTCCTTGCACCTTGGTCAGATGAGACTTGACCCTTGCCATCAAGAGATTAGGGATCGCGCGCAGAAAAAACGAGTCATTTGTCGTGCAAGTGCGCCTGTAGCCGGAGACTGAATTGGAAAGACCTGACCTTCCCGTGGGGCTGCCGGCCGATATCGAGCAGAAGAAGATGAAGGCCCGCCTCTGGTTCGAAGCTTTGCGCGAACGCATCTGCGCCACCTTCGAGCAGATCGAGCAGGACCTCACCGGACCGCAAGCGTCATGGTCGCCCGGCCATTTCGAAAAGACCCCCTGGGAGCGCGACGAAGGCCGTGGTGGCGGCGGCACAATGTCGATGATGCGCGGCCGCGTCTTCGAGAAGATCGGCGTGCACACCTCGACGGTCTATGGCGAATTCTCGCCCGAGTTCAGGAAACAGATTCCCGGTGCCGAGGAGGACCCGCGCTTCTGGGCGAGCGGCATCTCGCTGATCGCCCACCCCTGGAATCCCAATGTGCCGGCTGTGCACATGAACACGCGCATGGTGGTCACCACGAGCCGGTGGTTCGGCGGCGGCGCCGATCTGACGCCGGTGCTCGACCGTCGCCGCACCCAGGACGACCCCGACACGATTGCCTTTCATCGCGCCATGCAGTTCGCCTGCGAGAAGAACGCCGCGGTCGCCGACTATGCGAAATTCAAAGCCTGGTGCGACGAATATTTCTTCCTGCCGCACCGCGATGAGGCGCGCGGCATCGGCGGCATCTTCTTCGACTGGCTGCATTCGGACGAGGACAACGGCGGCTGGAATGCCGATCTCAATTTCGTCCAGGATGTCGGGCGCTCTTTCCTCGTCGTCTATGCCCATCTGGTGCGGGGCAACTTCAACCGGAACTGGACCGATGGCGAGCGCGACGAGCAGCTCATCCGGCGCGGCCGTTACGTCGAATTCAATTTGCTTCACGATCGCGGCACCATCTTCGGCCTGAAGACAGGCGGCAATGTCGCCTCGATCCTCTCCAGCCTGCCGCCCGAGGTAAAATGGCCGTAAAAATCCGGTGAGCAAAAAAAGAGCCGCATTGATGTCCCATTCGCCGAATCTTGGCGCGCAATGTGGCGGGTTGGATTTCTTTTTCGTCTAATATCCTTTTGAAAAAATTGAGCTATTTAAGGTCGTCGGGTCGGGAAGCGCCGACGGTTCGTCATCGCTGCGAGCCGTGACTCGACGCGACTTGACGGCCCCGATCAAGAAGGGCGCCTTTGCCAAACGGGCGCCCGCATTTCCAGGAGAGCATGCCATGCGCAAGCTTATCGTGACGGCAGCAGCCGCCGCCTTTCTCGCCTCTGGTGGCGCCGCGTTCGCGGCGATCAAGCACACCACCGGCACCGTGAAGAGCTTTGACGGAACGGCCATGAGCCTTGTTCTGGACGACGGGTCGACTTTCACCCTGTCCAAGGCCTTCAAGGATCCCGGCGTTCAGGCCGGCGAAAAGGTCCGCGTGTCCTGGGACATGAGCGGCAAGAACAAGATTGCCGAGGCCGTCAAGATCATGAAGTAACGACTATCCCGGCAGAGCAGGCTCAGGCGGCACGAAAGGCGGAGCACCAGTGCTCCGCCTTTCGGTTTCATGCATTTGCCAACCGCCCTTGGTAATCTTCATGCAACCGAAAAGGGCGGCATGTGTTATTGTTGTCCATCCGAGCAATCCTGCGAAAACGCGCAGCGGCTTCCGGCGGGATTGCATAAAAACAATGGCTGGAGCGGCCAGGCTGAGCGGCTCCAGAGCGAGGAAAGGAAAACCCCATGAAGGAATTTCAATGCGGATCGCTGGTTCCCGGCTGTGACTGGCACACGCGCGCCGATGAGGAAGCGGAGGTCATGCGCCGCGCCGTCGAGCATATGCGCGAGACGCACGGCGAGACCATCATTCGCGAGACGATGATCGAGGCGATCCGCTCGCGCATCCAGAAGGCTCGCGACGCCGCCTGAACGGACCAAATCGCAGACTTCGAAACATCACAAGCCGACAGGCAAGAGGCGGGATGTTGCTTCCAGCGCATCCCGCTCTCTCCGTTGGCGATCCCCGATCGCCGGCAAAGCATATTTCTGCATAATTCAAGCAAATTCTTATATTCGTAGCATCTTGGATAACCTCGCGGTAACGGTGCGCGTGCGACCTTCCGGTCCATGATCCGGCCAGAGGCGGCTGCCCGAGGAGCCCTTCGCCATCAAGGCGCTGTCCGGAATGGTGGGGCGAGGTGCTTCGCGCATGCGCGAGCGGTCCAACATTCGAGGCGGTCTCTGCGCGGCGGCACTCCAGCTGTGCACGTTCCTCTGCGCGTCCGCGGCAACCGCCCAGGAATGGACCACCTCGTTCGTCGATATTCATCAGGGCTCTCCGCTCAGCGACCAGGCCAGGGACCTCGGCAACGGCGGCTATGAGTTGCAGGGCGGAAGCTGGGTCTCGTTCAGCCGTTGGTATCATGCGAACTGGGTCGATATGCATGTCGACCTTCTCACCCAGATCACGCCCGATACGGGCATTCTCTGGGGATTTGGAACCGGGGAACAAGCCGAGAAATACCGCATTGAGCCCAGCCTCAAGCTTGGTTTTCTCACTCAGACCCATCCGAATCCGAACAGCACCCTGTCCCTGTCGGTCACCTCGATCATCGGCGGCAATCTCAGTGAAAAGCCCTGCATGGCCGACTATGGCGACCTCGGAACCTACAGCGTCAATTGCCGGCTCGCGGCAGGCGAGACCGCGCCTGAGGAAACGTTGAAGTATCTGGTTAACGCCAGACCGGAGAACATGCATCTCTGGCTGAACTACCGTCTCACTTTCTGATCGCAGGGGCTTCGAATGAATTCATCTCGTCCCGAAATTCGCGATCGTCCGTCCTGGTTCTTGTCTGACTGGAGTATGAACATGTCGGTTAATCACTTGAAGTTCGGCCTCGCTGCTGCCCTGGCCATCCTCTCAGCACCGATTGCGTCGGCGCAGGAGGCTCTCAGCCCGGACGAGATGGCCGCGCTCTGCCATGGCGGCGGGTCCATATGCGTGAGCGCGACGATCCCGGTCGCACGGACGGCGCTGGCCGTACAGAGCTGGATGAGCCCCGATGTCGGCGCCGCCTGGTCAGCCGGCTACAAGGGCAAGGGCGTCACCATCACCATGGTCGACGACTTCAGCAGCACATCGCGCTTCCCCGGCAATTTCGGCATCGGCGTACAGACGCAGCGGCACGGTGAGTGGACGCGAGAGGAGGCAGGCATGATCGCTCCCGCGGCGACCATCCGCTCCAAGGATTTCTCGACCGGCTCATTCGTCTCTCTGGCGAGCGGCCGCAACGTGCTCAACCTCAGCTATGGCATGTACACCACCGCGGGCTACAGCGTGAACCAGATCGGCTGGGCACCGGAGGAAGCGTCGATCATCTCTTACGCAACCAGGGGATCGGCTGTCGTCTCGAAGGCGGCCGGCAACGACGCCGTCGCCGTCGGTGGCGCCATCGGCGGCCAGCAGGACTATCTCGACCTCGCCTTGATCGGCAAATCGACGGCAATCTTCGTCGGCGCGCTGTCGACGAACGGCACTTCAGCCAACAAGGCTCAGCTTGCCTGGTATTCCGACTACGCCGGCTCCAACCCGCTCGTGCAGAGCCACTTCTTGGTGGTCGGCGTCGAAGGCGACAAGACCGGCCTGTACGGAACGTCGTTCGCCGCGCCGATCATCTCCGGCTACGCCGCGATCATCGGCAGCAAGTTCACGAAGGCGACGCCGGTGCAGATCACCAATGACCTGCTCAACACGGCCCGCACCGACACGCTGGCCAATTACGACCCGTCCGTCTACGGCAAGGGCGAGGCAAGTCTCTCGCGCGCCCTCGCCCCTGTGGCGATACATTGACACGCCGAGCGCGCCGACCCGTCTAAACCTCGAGGGCTTGCGCGGCGCGTTCCATGAGTGCGCCGCGTTCCAGGGTGAAGCCCGACCCGACCCATTCCTTCTCGAGGTTCTTCAGCGTGGCGCCGAGCTTCGGCCCAGGCGACGCGCCAAGTCCGGTCAGGTCGGCGCCTTTGATCGGAAAGACCGGCTTTTCCCATTTCAGCGTAAAATTAAGCAGGCGCGAGAAGCCGCCGGCTTCGATCATCGCCTGATCGTCCTCGACGGCACGCGTCCGCGCGGCGGCGAGAGCCAGCCGCAGCCGATCCAGAAATCCGGCGCGATCGCCGAAATAGAGCTTCTTTGCCAATTCGGTCTCGGTCGTCCTGGGTTCGGGCAACGACGTCAGCGCCCAATGCTTGAGCCGCTCGCCCTCGCCCGTCGAAAGCCTAAGCCGTTCGGCAAGCGTCTTCACGCGTTCGGCATCGGGTGGGATAACAGCTTCCACCCTGAGCAGCGGATCAGCGGTCCAGTCGAGATCGTTTTCGGTCCTGACAAGGCCGTGGATGGCATCGATTCCCCATTTTTCGCTTTCCGGAAGTGCTGCGGACAGCACGCCGGCCTGGCGCATCCAGAGCAGGGCGCGCGAGGGATCTGGAGCCGACATCAGCTTCTTCAGTTCGGACCAGACGCGTTCGGCCGAAAGCTGGGCAAGTCCTTCCTTCAGCCTGGCGCAGGCCTTCAGCCCTTCCGCATCCGGCCGTCCGTCGCCATACCAGGCAAAGAAGCGGAAAAAGCGCAGGATGCGCAGATAATCCTCGCGGATACGCGCTTCCGCGTCACCGATGAAACGCAGCCGGCGCGCCTCGATATCGGCAATGCCGCCGACGAGGTCGACAATGGTGCCGTCGGCTTCCGCATAGAGCGCGTTGATGGTGAAGTCGCGCCGTTCCGCGTCGGCTTTCCAGTCGCGGCCAAAAATCACTTTTGCCCGCCGGCCGTCGGTCTCGATATCGGCGCGCAGCGTCGTCACCTCATAGGGCTTGCCGCCCGCGACCGCGGTGATGGTACCATGCTCGATGCCTGTCGGCACCGTTTTGAACCCGGCCGCCTCGGCGCGGCGGATAGTCTCTTCAGGCAAGGTCGTCGCGGCGATGTCGATATCGGCCACCGCTTGGCCAAGCAGTGTGTTGCGTATCGCGCCGCCGGCGACGCGCGCTTCCTCGCCGCCGTCCTTCAAGGCCGCAAGAAGCCGCTGCAGCGGCTCGTCGTCCAGCCAATCGGCCTTACCCGAAAGAGTGATGTCGGCGCTCAAGCGTAGAGTCTTTCGTAAAGGGTGCGGATGATGCCGGCGGTAACGCCCCAGATGCGCTGGCCGCCATAGGGCATATCGTAGAAGAACCATTCGAGGTCGTTCCAGAAACGGCTGTCGCGCGCGTGATTGGCCGGGTCCATCAGGAAGCTTAATGGCACCTCGAAAGCGGCATCGACCTCGTCGGCATTGAGCGCCAATGAGAAGCCTGGACGCACCACGGCAAGCACCGGCACGATGCGGTAACCGCTGCCCGACACATAATCCGGCATGCGGCCGATGATCTCGATATGGCCCCGATCGAGGCTGATCTCCTCGAAAGTCTCGCGCAGCGCCGTGGCCTCTGCGCTTGGATCGGTCGCATCGATGGTGCCGCCTGGAAAAGCCACCTGGCCGGAATGGCTGCGCAATTTCTCGGCACGCTTGGTGAGCAACACCATCGCGCCCTCGGCGCGGTCGACCACCGGGATCAACACCGCCGCGTCGCGCAGCGGCTTGACGTGTTTGAGCCTCGAGTGGCCGGGATTGAAGCGATGGTCGCCGAAATCGTCGCCGGGGATGATCGTCGCCTGCGCAGCGACGCGCGCCCGAAAATCAGCGATCGAAAATGGCGCCGGCGTCACCTGGTCCATCACGCGCTCAGCCGTTTCAGTTTCTCCGCCGGCATGATCGGGTAGATCTCGCCGCCCGAGCGGACGGCGAACATCGCCTTGCGGCCGATGTCGATCTCCTCGCCATGCTCGACCAGCTCATACATCACCGGCCGCGCCACCAGCGCTTCCAGCCGCCCGCGCACCAGAACATAGGGTTTCAGCCCGCCGGTTTCGTCCTCGTCGACGAAGCGCAGCGGATGGCCGGGTCCGGCGGCGACGACGTCGCCGACATTGGTGCGGAAAGTGATGACCTGGTCGTCGCCGCTCCCGGACACGTTCATTTCGACAGCGACAAAGGGAGCGTCGACGACGCGGATCCCGACGCGCTCGACCGGCGTCACCAGATAGGTCTTTCCGTCGGCATCCTTGCGCAGCACGCTGGAAAAAAGCTGCACCAGCGGCATGCGCCCGATCGGCGTGCCGAGATAGAACCAGGTGCCGTCGGCCTTGATCTCCATATCGAGGTCGCCGCAGAAATCCGGATTCCAGCGCTCGACCGGCGCCGGCCCCTTTCCGGCCCGTGCCGCCCGCGAGATCAGCGCCTCCAGGCCGCGCGCCTCGGTGGCGCCAGTCAGGCTCTGTTCGCTCAGGCTTGGTTCACGATGTTCGCTGGGTTCGGCCATGGTCACGAAATAGTCACTGTTGTCCCGATTGTCAGCCTTGTCGGCTCAAGTCTGTGATTTAAGTTCGAATGCAGGCGCCAGGCGAAGCCGAATCGCGGCATCCTGCGGCATTGAGGATGCAGGCCGGTATTTCCAACCACAAGGATCGAACGGCATGAGCGTGATGATCAAGGAAAACCCGATCAGCGAAAAAGCGATGATCGAGGAAGCCGAAAAGGCGCTGGCCGATATCTCCAGGGTCCGCGACGCGGTCGGCCGGGTGATCTTCGGCCAGGAAGCCGTCGTCGAGCGCACGCTGGTGGCGCTGCTGGCCGGCGGCCATGCGCTGCTGGTCGGCGTGCCGGGCCTCGCCAAGACCAAGCTGGTCGAGACGTTGGGCATCGTCCTCGGCCTCGATTCGCGCCGCGTCCAGTTCACCCCCGACTTGATGCCCTCCGACATCCTCGGCTCCGAGGTGATGGAGCAGGACGAGTTCGGCAAGCGCTCATTCCGCTTCATTTCCGGGCCGATCTTCACGCAATTGCTGATGGCGGACGAGATCAACCGCGCCTCGCCGCGCACGCAATCGGCGCTGCTGCAGGCGATGCAGGAATATCACGTGACCATCGCCGGCGCCCGCCACGACCTGCCTTCACCCTTCCATGTGCTGGCGACGCAGAACCCGCTCGAACAGGAAGGCACATATCCCCTGCCGGAAGCCCAGCTCGACCGCTTCCTGATGCAGGTCGACATCCTCTACCCGGAAATCGAGGCGGAGCGGCGCATCCTGCTCGAAACGACCGGCGTCGACGAGGCCAAGGCCGATAACATGCTGCAGCCGGTCAGATTGAGGGAAGTCCAGACGCTGATCCGCCGCATGCCGGTGCCGGAAAGTGTCGTCGAGGCGATCCTCAAGCTGGTGCGTTCGGCCAGGCCCGGCCAGGGCAATGCCGAGACCGACAAGCACGTCGCCTGGGGCCCGGGCCCGCGCGCCAGCCAGGCGCTGACCCTGTGCGCCCGTGCGCGCGCCCTATATGATGGCAGGTTGGCGCCCTCGGTCGACGACGTTCGCGCCTTGGCCGAACCGGTGCTGCAGCATCGCATGGCGCTGACTTTCGCCGCCCGCGCCGAAGGCACCTCGGTGCGCGACGTGGTGGCGAAGCTGGCAAAAGGCATCTGATGGGTCGAATAGGCGAGGTCCAGGCATCGGTTGCGACGCGCGACGCGCTCGCCCGTGGCCGGTTGCGGGCCTCACTGGTGCCGGACCTGCTGGTCGAGGCTCGCCGCATCGTCAACACGGTGATCGCGGGCTGGCACGGCCGCCGCAAGCGCGGCATCGGTGAGAATTTCTGGCAGTTCCGGCCCTATGTCGAAGGCGATTCCTCGCGCATCGACTGGCGCCGTTCGGCCCGCGACGACCACACCTATGTGCGCGACCGCGAATGGGAAGCGGCGCATACCGTCTGGCTCTGGGCCGACCCCTCGCCTTCCATGCTCTACAAATCCGCCGGCGCCGGCGTTTCCAAGGAATCGCGCGCGCTGGTGCTGACGCTGGCCATGGCCGAGCTCCTGTCGCGCAGCGGCGAGCGCATCGCCTGGCCGGGCCTGACCGACCCGTTCACCGCCCGCAACGGCGCCGAGCGCATCGCCGCCCAGCTCGGCCATGCCGGCGCGCTGCCCGCCAAGCCCGACCTGTCGGCCATTCGCCGCTTCTGCGACGTCGTCCTGGTCGGCGACTTCCTCGACCCGGTCGAGGAAACCAAGGCCTGGCTCGACGTGCTCGCCCGCCACGGCGTGCGCGCGCATCTGATCGAGGTCGCCGACCCGGCCGAGGAAACCTTCCCTTATGCCGGCCGCACCGAATTCACCGATCCCGAGACCGGCGACAAGCTGACCGCCGGCCGGGCCGAGATGCTGGCCGAGGAATATCGCCTGCTCTACAAGGCTCGCCGCGAGGAACTGGCTGCCTGGTGCAAGCGTCTCGGCTGGAGCTATACCGTCAACCACACCGACCGCCTCGCCTCCGAGGCGCTGGTCCGCGTCCATATGGCGATGACCGCCGACGGCACTAATCCCGGAAGGGCGGTCGCATGAGTTGGCTGCCGCTTTCCTTCGGGGCACCCATGGTGCTGTGGGGCCTCCTGGCGCTGCCGGTGATCTGGTGGCTGCTGCGGCTCACCCCGCCCAGGCCGCAGGCGGAGGTTTTTCCGCCGCTGAAAATCCTCGCCCGGGTCCTGAGGCGCGAAGAGACCCCGCAGCAAAGCCCCTGGTGGCTGACGCTCTTGCGCCTGCTGATGGCGGCGCTTGTCGTCATGGCGCTGGCCGAGCCGGTCTTCAATCCGCGCGAAAAACTGCCGGCGCAAGGTGCCGCCCTGGCGCTTGTCATCGACAATGGCTGGGCAAGTGCTGCCGACTGGGGCAAGCGCGTCGCCACCGCCGAGCGGCTGATCGGCGATGCCGGCTCGAACGGCGTGCCGGTCGTCATTGCCTTCACCGCCGAGAAGCCCAACGCCGAGATCGGTCCTTTCGATGCCTCGGCCGCGCTCGACCATCTGCGCGCCGCCAAGCCGCGGCCGGTCCCGCCCGACCGTCCCGCCGTCTACGCCCGCGTCGCCGCCGCGTTGGAGCGCCTGCCTGGCGCCAGCGTTGCGGTGCTCGCCGATGGGCTTGCCGCCAAAGGCGACGACGCCGCTTTCAAGACGCTGCTCGAAAAGAACGCGACGCAGCTGGTCTGGGCCGCGTCCGACCGGCCTTCGCTGACCGGCCTGATTGGCGCCGACAACCAGGTCGACGGCTTCGCGCTGACAGCTATTCGCGCGCCGGGCGATCCGGCGCCGGCGCAGGTCACCGCGGGCGCCTTCGACGACAAGGGCCGCCGCATCGCCGATGCTACGCTGACCTTCGCGCCGGGCGAAGCCACCGCGACGGCCACGATGGCGGTCCCGTTCGAGCTGCGCAACGACTTCGCCTCGATCGCGCTCGACGGCGAACACCAGGCCGGCGCCGTGCGCGTGCTTGACGAGAGTTCGAAACGGCGGCGCGTCGGCCTGCTGTCGCAGAACGAGGCCGATCAGGCGCAGCCGCTTTTGTCGCCGCTCTACTACATCCGCCGCGCCTTGCAGCCCTTTGCCGACCTGGTCGAACCGTCGAGCGCCGACCTCGCCGACGCCATTCCGCAGCTTCTCGACCAGAAGCCGGCGATGATCATCATGGCCGATGTCGGCACCATCCCCGCGCAGGTCAAGCAGCGGCTGGTCGACTGGGTCGACAAGGGCGGCACGCTGGTCCGCTTTGCCGGCCCGCGCCTGGCCGCCGCCGGCAATGACGATGACCTGCTGCCGGTCCGGCTGCGCAGCGGCGAGCGCGCGCTGGGCGGCGCGCTGTCGTGGACGACGCCGCAGGCGGTCACCGAATTCCCCAAGAACGGTCCCTTCGCCGATCTTTCCCCGCCCTCCGAGGTGACGGTGAGCCGCCAGGTTCTGGCCGAACCGACGCCCGACATCGTCGAGCGCACCTGGGCCACGCTTGCCGACGGCACGCCGCTGGTGACGGGCATGAAGAAGGACAAGGGTACGCTGGTGCTCTTCCATGTCACGCCGGAGGCGACCTGGTCGAACCTGCCGATCTCGGGCAGCTTCGTCGAGATGCTGAGGCGCGTCGTGCAGCTGTCGCGCAACCAGGGCGCCGCGATCGCCAACGCCGAAGCCAGCGCCGCGTCGCTCGCGCCCTATCGCATGATTAGCGCCGACGGCATGCTGACGCCGCCCTCGCCCGATGCGCGGCCGCTGGTGCCTGGCGCCGGCCCGCTGCCGGTGACGCTGGAAAACCCACCCGGCCTTTACGGCTCGGAGACCGGTGTGTTCGCGCATAATCTTCTCAACGCTTCGAGCGCATTCGCGCCGCTTGCTCGCCCGCAGGTTTCGCTGCCGGTGACAGCCGTCCCCTACGCCTTCGACGAATCGGAGAACCTCAAGGGACCACTGGTCTCCGTCGCTCTCCTGTTGATGGTGCTCGACACCTTGGCCGTGTTCTGGATGGGCGGCCTGCTGACGCGCCGGCCGCGTCGCTCGGCCGTGGCGGCCGCAGTCGCCGCTCTGGTCGTGCTGGGCGGCCTCGTCGGCCACGCCGATCTTGCGCGCGCCGACGATTCGAAACCCGGCGACGCCCAGGCGATCGAGGACATTTCGAAAACCCGCATGGCCTATGTGATCACCGGCGAGCCCGGCGTCGATTCGATCAGCCGCGCCGGCCTCGAAGGGCTGACGCGCTTCCTGATCGAGAAGACCGCGCTTGAACCCGGACCGCCGGCCGGCGTCGACATCGCCAAGGACGAACTGTCCTTCTTCCCGCTGATCTATTGGCCGATCGATGCAACGGCGCCTATGCCCAGCCAGGCGGCGATCGCCCGCATCGATGCCTATATGCAGCAGGGCGGCACGGTTCTGTTCGACACGCGCGACCAGTTTTCAAACGGCATCGGCGCCGGCTCGGCAAGCCCGGCGACCGAGCGGCTGCGCGACATCCTCGCCAATCTCAACGTGCCGCCGCTGGAGCCGGTGCCGTCGGACCACGTGCTGACCAAATCCTTCTTCATCCTTCCGGAGTTCCCCGGCCGCTTCAACGGCAGCCCGCTCTGGGTCGAGACCTCGCTGGAGGCCAGCAACACCGAGAACCGCCCCGTGCGCACCGGCGATGGCGTCTCGCCGATCATGATCACCGCCAATGATTTCGCCGGCGCCTGGGCCGTCGACGAGAACGGCGATCCGATGCTGCCGACCGTGCCACCGGACCCGATGCAGCGCGTCTATGCGCTGCGCGCCGGCGTCAACATCATGATGTACATGCTGACCGGCAACTACAAATCCGACCAAGTGCATGTGCCCGTGCTGCTCGAACGGCTGGGGCAGTAGGTCATGAACTGGTCGATCTCCTTCGAACCGCTCGTCTCCTGGCCGCTCTTTGGCCTGCTCTTCGTGCCGTTGCTGCTGCTGGCGCTGGTCGGCCTGTGGTTTCGCCAGCGCGGCTCGGCGCTGCGCTTCATCGCGCTGCTTGCGCTTGCCGCGGCATTGCTCAACCCGGTGTTCCTCGCCGAGGAGCGCGAGGCGCTGAAGAGCGTCGTCGCCCTTGTCGTCGACCGCAGCCAGAGCCAGGACATCGGCGATCGCACCAAGCAGACCGACGAGGCGCTGGCCGGCCTCGAGCAACGTCTTGCCCGCTTCAGGCAGTTCGATGTCCGTGTCGTCGAGGCCGGCAAGTCGGAAGCCGCCGACGAGCGCACCGAAACCAGGCTGTTCAGCGCGCTGGAAGGCGCCTTCCGCGACGTGCCGCCATCGCGCATTGGCGGCGCGATCATGATCACCGACGGCGAGGTGCATGATGCGCCTGCTGGCGCGCCGGAGTTCAACGCGCCGCTGCACGCGCTGATCACCGGCAACGAACATGAGAAGGACCGCCGCATCCGTTTCGAGAACGCGCCGCGCTTCGGGCTCGTCGGCAAACCGCTCGACATGAGCTACCGCGTCATCTCGACGGAAGGCGATGGCGCTCCGGTGGACGTGCGGGTCTCGGTCAATGGCGAGCAGGTCTCGGTCGAGCACGCGACCATCGGCCAGCCGATGAAGCTGCAGGTCACCATACCCAATGCCGGCCGCAACATCGTCCAGCTCGGCATCGACCGTGAGCCAGGCGAACTGACCGACGCCAACAACCGGGCGATTGCGCTGGTCGACGGCATCCGCGAGAACCTGCGCGTGCTGCTGGTCTCCGGTGAGCCGCATGCCGGCGAGCGCACCTGGCGCAACCTTTTGAAGTCGGACGCCTCGGTCGATCTCGTCCACTTCACCATTCTGCGCCCGCCGGAAAAGCAGGACGGCACGCCGATCAACGAGCTGTCGCTGATCGCTTTCCCGACACGAGAGCTGTTCGTCGAGAAGATCAAGGATTTCGATCTGATCATCTTCGACCGCTACCAGCACCGCGACGTGCTGCCGATCCTCTATTACGACTACATCTCCGAATATGTCGAAAAGGGCGGCGCGCTGCTGATCGCCGCCGGCCCCGAATATGCCGGCGAGAACTCCATTGCCCGAACGCCGCTCAACGCCGCGCTGCCGGCAATGCCGACCGGCGAGGTGGTGGACAAGGCCTTTTATCCGCGCCTCACGGATCTCGGCCAGCGTCATCCGGTGACGCGCGGGCTCGACGGCTCGGCGAGCGAGCCGCCGCATTGGAGCCGCTGGTTCCGCACCATCGGTGTCAAGAATCCGGAAGGCGAAGTGGTGATGAAGGGCGCCGACGACCGGCCGCTGCTTCTGCTCGACCGCAAGGGCGAGGGTCGTGTCGGCATGCTCTTGTCCGACCAGGGCTGGCTGTGGGCGCGCGGCTTCGAAGGCGGCGGGCCGCATGTCCAGCTCTATCGCCGCATCGCCCATTGGCTGATGAAGGAGCCGGAACTGGAGGAGGAAAGGCTGACCGCCGACGGTCGCGGCATGATGCTTGAAATCCGCCGCCAGACGATGAGCGACGATCCGGGCCCCGCCCAGGTGATCACCCCTTCCGGCAAGGCGGTGACGGTGAAGCTTGAAAAATCCGAGCCCGGCATCTTCGCGGGCAGCCTGCAGACCAGCGAGATCGGCCTTTACCAGATCGGCAATGGCAACCTTACCGCGCTTGCCCATGTCGGCCCGATCAATGCGCCGGAATTCTCGGACGTAATCTCCACCGAGGGCAGGCTGAAGGCGCCGGCCGAGGCGACCGGCGGCAGCGTGCGGCGGCTGGCCCCGTCATCCACGCTCGGCAATCTCGCCGGCGGCGTTACCTTGCCGTCGATCGTGCCGGTCCGCTCCTCGGCCGCCGCTTCGGGCGACGACTGGATCGGCCTGCGCACCACCGACGACAGCGCGCTCAAGGCCGTGTCGCGCGTGCCGCTATTCGGCGGCTTCCTCGGCCTCGGCCTGCTGCTGCTCGCCATCGGCTCGATGTGGTATCGCGAGGGGCGGTGAGATTTTTACCTCTCCCCTTGTGGGCGAGGTCGGATTGCCCCGATTTGTCGTTCACAAATCGGATGGCAATCCGGGTGAGGGGTAGTTGGCGCCAAGCTGGAACACCCCTCATCCGTCTCGGCGCTGCGCGCCGATCCACCTTCTCCCGTCGGCCGTGAACTATTCGCAAGTCATTGATCTGGCATGTTGATTAAGGCGGACGGCAGGTTTGGAATTGCAGGATTAGCGGTATTTGGACACTGTTTTCCTGCAATTCGGTTTTGCGATTCCCTTG
>NZ_JAVIJF010000015.1:0-191888 GCF_033977145.1 Mesorhizobium montanum
GAAACCTCCCGAATCAACAATGGCAACTACAGAATCACATACGATTCCAGCCCTTCAACCCCCAACACAGCCAACGCGACATCCCCTTGACATCAAACACGAAGCAAATGTGTGCGCACGCTAGCCCCTTGTGGGAGAAGGTGGCCGAGCGAAGCTCGGCCGGATGAGGGGTGTTCCAGCTTGGCGCCTGCGGCAGATTTCCGGCGCCCCGCTCCGTCACGCACCCCTCATCCGTCTCGGCGCTGCGCGCCGTGTCCACCTTCTCCCACAAGGGGAGAAGGAGAGGGTGAAAATCCCTCTTGACCTCAACCTATGTTGAGCTTGCAAACCGTCTCTGAGCCTCCTGCCAAACAAAAAAATGGAGACGGAAATGAGCACCAAAAATCAGCGCAACGGCAGCGTGTTCCGGGTCGACAAATTCGTGGTGCCCGCGGCAGCGCGCGACGAAATCCTAGGCAAGGCCAGGATGACGCATGAACTGTTGCGCCAGCAGGAAGGCTTCGCGCAGGATTTCCTGCTCGAGCAGGTCTCCGGCCCGGGCGAGTTCAACATCGTGACCATGGTCGAGTGGGAAAGCCAGGCCGCCGTCGACAAGGTGGTGCCGATCGTCAAAGCTGCGCATGAGCGCATCGCCTTCAGCGCGCAGGAAACGATAGCGCGCCTCGGCGTCAAGGCCGATATCGCCAACTACCAGCGTTTGGCCGAACTGTAAGGGAAACCGACGCCAGGTGCCGACGCGCCTCGATGCCGAGCACCTGGCCGCTGCGGACCTCATGCATCATATGCTCGAAACCGCGCCACTCCGTTGCGATGATGAACAGCATCTTTCGCTCAGCGCGCCGACAGGCTCCGCATGGCAATTTCAGCTTTGCGTCGCTACGCTGAATTCCTCAAGAAGCCTCGATTGGCTTTTTTTGGAATGGTCACCAAATTATCCATAAGTCAGACATGGTGAAATAGGTTTCACGGTGCCTCTTATTCGCTCTTGTACATGATATTCTGCCCGATATAATCTGGTCATTCGGTATTGCTTTGATGTTGACAAGAAAGCCTCTGGAATGTTCGGAATTTTTACGCGGAGGAATAGGCTACAGCAGTCGACAGCGGTTTCGGCGGACCGCTCCGAACAGCCTACGACCCGCCCGTACGTGTCTTCAGTTATTGTCCCGTTTTCGGCAGTCGAACGCGCTGCTAAGGAGAACTACGTTGCTGGTCTCGTGACCGCGGTCATGGATTTCGTAAACACGATGCTTGATCAGGGCCTCTACGAAGATCACGAAATACCGGCATCGGCGAGGCAATTTTTTCACACATACCTATACGGCTTGGAAGTAACTAATGGCGGCCATAGCCAGTTTATCCGCAACTACCGTGGTGGGTTCGACAAAATTACCTCTGATGCACGTTTGGCTCTTGCTGGAATGCGAGCAACAAATCATTTGGCTGTTTTAGAGCAAATGGTTGCTTGGGTCAGCGAACATCCCAAAGAAGCGGAGGAACAAACTGGATTTGACGGTGGCCGTGCTAGTTTCCTTGATAGACTTGACGATCTTTTTCACGAGGAGGAAGACAGCGTCCCGCTGCTTGCGCGCGCTGTGGGTTGGATCGCCTCGTGGCCTGAACTGGAGATTGTCGACGATGGCGAATGCCAAGAGGCCATTCTCGACGTTGTAATGGCTAACCCTAGACGAGAGCCTCTGTTGCGTCACCGATCGGTGTTCCATCTGAAGGCAGTGATGACGAGTCGACTTCAAGTGGGTATCGGTCTTGCCTGTGCAGGCTTGCGGCAGCCCGAGGTGAAACTCGGGGTCGGCGAAGGAAGGATGTTGGACATAGACGGCGAGAAGCAGATGGCATTCCCTGTGGTAACCAATGCCGGCAGCGTGCTCTTGTGCGTAGTCACGCCAACGCATGCGGCTGCGTACCCAGTATCTTGCTGCTGATGGCACGGAGCCGCAACTCGACCTTGGACCGATCGACAGTATCGATGAGTTACTTGGCGAAGGTGCTCCTCGTGTCGGCCTGAAGCTGTCTCATGTCGGCGCTGATTCAATAGCGACCGTCATCAAATTGGCTGAAGTCTATCAGGCACCGGCAGCCCTGGACCTCCTTTTGCGTAGGGCCGAAATAGATACGGCAGGAGCAGTTGCCGCGCCATCGATGCTGATTCCGAGAGAGGGAGGATCGGTCGTCAGTTGGACAGTTGCTGCTGGCGGTAGACTACTGTTTTTGGTATCCGCCCCCAACGGAAGCATGCTCTTAAGTTCGGCCGAAGATCCGCTGGCGGACGCCCATAGGCTTGAGATCGAAGAACATTTTACACGCGCCGAAGCCGATGGTGCCAACTAATCTGGGCTGGTCGTCTCGATTGTGCCGCGCTACTTTTCCCCGTCGAGCGGCAGTGTGCCATTGCGTGGCAAAGACGATGAAGGGCTCGCTGAAGCCATGATGCCTGAACCCGCCGAGTATTTTTATCGCTACGCTGCGGCGGGTTAAGCCTCTCCCTATTGTTGCGTTGCGGCGAGGGGGGCTTTCCGCTATTGAGGCGCAACGTGAAACAGCCCTTGAGCCCTATGACGCTTCTCGACTCGGTCAAGAATACGTTCGTTCCGATCCATCGCGAAGGCTATCCCTTCATCGCCGCCTTCGCCGCGGCAACGCTGTTTCTCGGCTATTTCTCATCGATCCTGTTCTGGATCGGCCTGATCCTCACCGCATGGTGCATCTATTTCTACCGCGATCCCGAGCGTGTCACTCCGGTCGACGACCGGCTGGTGGTGAGCCCGGCCGATGGCGTGATTTCGGCGGTCGGCCCTGCCGTGCCGCCGAGCGAGCTTGGTCTCGGCTCGGACGAGATGACCCGCATTTCGGTGTTCATGAACGTGTTTTCCTGCCACATCAACCGCGCCCCGGTGCGCGGCCGGATCACGCGCATCGAGCATAAGCCAGGAAAATTCCTCAATGCAGAGCTCGACAAGGCAAGCGCCGAGAACGAGCGCAACGGCCTCGTCATCGACAGCCCCAACGGCACGATTGCCGCCGTGCAGATCGCCGGGCTGGTGGCGCGGCGCATCGTCTGCTGGGCCGAGGCCGGCGGTTCGATCGCCATCGGCGAACGCTTCGGCCTGATCCGCTTCGGCTCGCGCGTCGACGTCTTCCTGCCGTCGAACGCCGTGCCGCGCGTCGCGGTCGGCCAGACGGCGGTCGGCGGCGAGACCGTGCTTGCCGAATTCGGCGGCACGGCGGTCACGCCATTGGTCAGGATTTCCTGAGCGTTGGGCGCGCCGTTCAAAAAATTCGAGGCCCATGCCAGCGGCGGTCCGCGCATCCGCGAGATCCCGATGCGCATGGTGCTGCCCAATCTGGTCACCGTGCTTGCCATCTGCGCCGGCCTTTCGGGCATCCGCTTCGCCTTCGAGAGCCGCTTCGAGATCGCGGTGGTCATGGTGCTGCTTGCCGCCTTCCTCGACGGCATCGACGGGCGGCTGGCGCGCATGCTGAAGGCCACCTCGAAATTCGGCGCGCAGATGGATTCTCTGGCCGACATCGTCAATTTCGGCGTGGCGCCGGCCCTGGTGCTCTACGCCTTCCTGCTCGACCGCGCCGGCTCGCCCGGCTGGATCGCGGCACTTCTGTTCACCATCGCCTGCGGCATGCGGCTTGCCCGCTTCAACGTGCTGGCCGACGACACCGACCAGCCCGCATGGCAGACCGAATATTTCGTCGGCGTGCCGGCCCCGGCCGGCGCGGTGCTGGTCATGCTGCCGCTCTATCTCTATTTCCTGCGGCTCGGGCTGGAGCCCACCAGGCCGGCCGCCTTCGTCGCCACCGGCTTCACCGTGCTCATCGCTTTCCTTCTGGTCAGCCGTCTGCCGGTCTATTCGGGCAAAAGCGTCAAGGTGCCGGGCGACAGGGTGCTACCGGTCATCCTCGGCGTGGTGCTCTACATCCTCTTGTTGATGACCTACCCCTGGTACACGCTGACCGCCTCGGTCGCCGGCTATCTGCTCTTCCTGCCGTTCAGCGTGCGCGCCTATTCCAAGCGCGCCCGGCTGGAAGGGGAGAAGGTGCCGCCTTCGGATATCGGCTAAGGTCGAAGTCCGCGCAGCAGCAAATCGCTCCAGGCCGACTCGAACCGTTCGTCGCTGATGTCGATCGCGCGCTCACCCCAGATAGCTTCGAAGACTCGAAACATCGCGACGCTGCCAACGATGACAGCTGCGACAGCCTCGCTGTCGTGCGCGCGCAGTTCGCCGCGCCGCTGGTGATCCCGCAGCCATTCGGCGACGGCGAGATAGGTGCGTTGCATGACCTCGCTGCGCGCCGAAGCCTTCAGTTCCGGGAAGTGCTCAAGGTCGCGCCACAAGATCCTGAGCACGTCGCGGTTGATGCCGAGCTTTTCCAGCATGCTCTCCACCAGCCGCCGCGTCTCCTGGTCGATTGGAAGCGTCGTCTCGCCAAGCTCGGCCCGCCCTTCCCGTGCCGTGCCGACGAACTGGTCGATCGCCGCGGCAAGCAGCGCTTCCTTCGAGGGGAAATGCTTATAGAGCGCACCTGAACCGCGCGACAGCCCGGCGGCTTCCTGAATGTCGGGAACGCTCGTGCGGTCGTAGCCGCGCTCGGCGAACAGGCGGATCGCCTCGCGCAGAATGCGCTCACGTCCGGTTGATGGCGGTTTCATGCAGTTCCTGTATCATGTGATCTTGGCCGGCCCGGATTCGCGACCGACAATAACATTCCCGCGCCAAATCGAAGATCGTTCCCAGCGACGAGGTGGCGAACACGATCAGGACAGAACCCTCGCGAAAGGCTCACCTTGCTCAGATAGCCACGCCCTCCAGGTCCTTTCGCCAAGCCGCTCGCCGGTTTCGACCAGACCGAGGGCCAAGCTCATCTTGCGGCTGACGGGCAGCGGCAGGATGAGACGCTTGAGGCCGAGCGCATCGCGATATTGCCGCGCCAGGGTCGGGAAGGGCAGCACCTCGGGCCCACCGATCTCCGGGCGCATGCCGCGTTCCCCGTCGCTGACCGCCTCGGCCAGGTAGCTTGCGACATCGCGCGTATCGACAGGATTTGAGGGCGAGGTCGGCAGCGGCCAAACCGGCAGCCATCTTAAGCCGGCCAGCATCTGGCCCAGGAGATAATAGAAAGGCGTCGCGCGAATGACCGACCATGAAAGCGGCGACTCCTGCACCAGCCGTTCACCGGCCAGTTTCACGCGGCTGTAGGGCAGGGTGCTATGGGCGAGGCCGACGATCGACACGAAAATAAAGTGCGAGATGCCGGCGCGCTGCGATGCGGCGAGAAGATGCTTCGTGCCTTCGACATCGACAGCGGATGGGCTGGAAAAGAAATCGACGATCCTCATGCCACGCCTGGCGATCGGTGACAGCGTCGCTGCGTGGATGACCGTGTCGACGCCACGGAGTGCGTTCTCCAGACCGACCCCGCTTACCAGATCTCCAATCACCCACTCAACGGACCTGTCTGCTTGGCCCTTCCTCGCCAGCAGCCTGACATCGTAGCCTGAAACCGTCAGGGCCGGCACGAGATCGCGCCCGAGGTGTCCTGTGCCACCGGTGACGAGGATTTTTGCCACAGCCTCTTCCTCACGTTCCGTTCGCGTGGGTGAGTAAATAATCACTCACCCACGATTGTCTATCGCGCCGGCATGCGGCATGAGCGCACGGCAAGGGCCGTGCCGGTTAAGGCGGATCGAAGATCAGCAAGCGGCGGATTATGCCGCCACGCTCAGCCCCAACTTGTCGATCGCCAGCTTGCGCGCCGAGATATAATCCGTCTTGCCGGAGCCCAGCACCGGGATCTCGTCGACCTTGACGATGTCGTTGGGCACCATCAATTCGGCCGCGCCGGCCTTCTTGCCGAACTGGCGCAGCTCCTCCGGATTGGCGTCGCCGGCGGTGGTGACCAGCACGATGCGCTCGCCGCGCCTCTTGTCCGGCACCGCCACCGCCGCGTGGCGCTCTTCCGGCCACAGCGACTGCACCAGCATCTCGACGGCGCCCAGCGACACCATCTCGCCGGCGATCTTGGCGAAGCGTTTTGCCCGGCCGCGGATGGTGATGAAGCCCTCGCGATCGATCGAGACGATGTCGCCGGTATCGTGCCAGCCTTCCAGCGACTGCAATTCGCCCGGGCGGTCGGCGGTTATGTAGCCCATCATCATGTTCGGCCCGTCGAGCCACAGCCGGCCGCCCTCGGCGATTCCTTCGACCGGTTCCAGCTTCATGCGGATCGCCGGCAGCGGCCGGCCGACGGTGCCGTCGCGGTTGTGGATGGCGGTGTTCACCGCCACCACGGGTGCCGCCTCTGTCAGGCCGAAGCCCTCGACGATCGAGGCCTGGAAGCGGTCGCGATAGGTGCGCCGCGTCTCAGGCTTCACAGCTTCGGCGCCGGCCACGACGAAGCGCAGGCTGGAGAAGTCGCCGTCCTTGGCGGTGCGGGCGTAGTTGGCAAGGAACGTGTCGGTGCCGAACATCACGGTCGGCTTCACCTTGCGGGCGATCTCCGGGATGATCTTGTAGTGCAGCGGCGAGGGGTAGAGGAACAACTTTATACCTAGTACCAGCGGCAGGATGGTGCCGCCGGTCAGGCCGAAGGAATGGAACACCGGCAGCACGTTGAGCAGGATGTCGGCCGGCGAGACCGAGACGCGCGCCTCGGCCTGCATGACATTGGCAAGCAGGTTGCGGTTCGACAGGACAACCGCCTTCGGCGTGCCTTCCGAGCCGGAGGTGAACAGGATCACCGCCGGTTTGCCCGCCTGCTGCCGCTGCAGCGGAAAGCGCCACAAGAGCGCGGCGGCGACCTTGTCCAGGGTCGTCACGCTGGCGCGCACGTCCTCCAGCCACAGCATCTTGCCGCCACCAGCCTCGACCGCGGCGACAATGTCGTCGATGCCCGCCTTTTCGATGAAGGCGCGGGATGAAACAACCGTCCTGATGACGGCGGTGCGGATCGCCGCGGTCACGCTGGCCGGGCCGGCGGTGTAGTTGACCATCGCTGCCACGCGCCCCGCGGAGATCAGGCCGACGAAGGACAGCACCACGCCATTGGCGTTGGGCAAAAGCACGCCGACCGCTTCGCCCGGCGCCGTCACTGTCTCGAAATGGCGGCCGAGCACGCGCGCGCCGATGAACAGCTTGCGGTAGGAGAGCGAACCCGAAATCACATCCTCGATGATCGGATGCGAGGGGCCGACACGATCAGCCGCATCGCGCATGGCGAGGAACAGGCCGCGGTCGAGATTGGTGCCGTAGAGCCGCGCCTCGGCGAAACGGTCGAACAGCGCGTTGGTGTTGGAGGCCATGTCGGGGTTGCGCGCAACCAGCTCGGCAATGGTCATCGGCTCCAGGACGCTCACCGACAGGCGTGGGAACCAGTGGCGCGGCGCCTTGTCGGCCGGCGTCAGCGACACCGGCAGGTCGCGCGAGCCTGCAACGAAGATCGGCACAATGCGCGCGTCGGCCTGCATGGCGATGCGGGTGATGGCGCGAAACAGCCGGAACGATTTGACATCCGGCTCGACATTGTCGGGCAGATAGACGGCGAGCCGTCCCTTGCCCTTCAGCACGCGCACCAGCCGGCGGCTGACGAAGACGTGCTCGGCATTGAAGGCGATGGTGCGGGCGAGTTCGCGCCACGGCTCCAGCCAGGGCGAGCGCGCCGAAGCGTCGTCCAGAATGTGCAGGGTATCGTCGGGAAGCAGCGACAGCATCAGCGCCGGCTCGATGCGCGACTGGTGCGAGACCACATAGATGACCGGCGTCTTGGCGCTTCGGGCAATGCGGATGCGGTTGTCGGCGATGCGGTAGGCGAGCTTGAACGGCACGTAGAGCAGTGCCTGGGTGAAACGCAGGTCGAGCCGGAATCGTTCGATCGTTGCGATCAGAAGCCAGGCAAAGACAAGGCCCGCCAGCAGCGCCAGGGTCAGGATCATGCCGCTCTCTCCCAGTCTCCTCCAGCGCGGCTCTAGAGCGGCCGCTTCGGTGGCAGAGGGTAGCGGAAGTCGGGGGAAGGTCAATGCGGGGGTGCACGACCGATTGGCGCTTCGATTTTACGCTAGCGCAGCGATGAGCCCAAAAGATCGGTGCCATGACTTGAAAGATTGCGACACGTGTCGTAAATAAAGTGACACATGACGGAGAAATGGGCATGGCTAATTTCCCAACAGGGTTTGCTGAAGCACCACGCATGGAGCCGGAGTTCGAACGACTGGTCGACCTGTTCGGCGGGCCGAAAGTTCTTGGATTTTCCGTGTCCAGTCCGCTCGAGGCCCATGAAATGATTCTGCATGGAATTCCAGGCCAGGCCTTGGAAAGCCTTGTCAGGCACCTGACCATCATTGATCCTGCCGATGCGTTCGAGACGGCCCTCGGAATGAGCGAGCGGACATTCCAGCGGCATAAATCGGATCACTCCCGGACCCTCAATAGGGAGCAAGGCTCCAGAACCTGGAATTTCGCCAGGATTCTCACGAAGGCCACGTCGGTTCTTGGAACCCAGGAGGAGGCTGAGAAATGGATGATTGAGCCCGCGATGGGCTTGGACAACCGGCGGCCGATCGATCTGCTGGCCACGGCGGCGGGTACAATACTTGTCCAAGAGTTTCTTGAGCGGCTCGACTATGGTGTCTACGCGTGACGCCCCTGCCTGGTTCTCTTGGAACGGGAGACGTCGTCGGCTGGAGACTTGACCACAAACGTTTCCAGGCAACGTGGGACAGCGGTGAGGGAGCCTTCAAACTCGGGGGAAGGTGGAACAGCAAAGGTTTCAGGGCCGTGTACGCGTCCATTGACCCATCGACCGCCATTCTCGAGGTGGCGGTCCACAAGGGATTTCGCACGCTTGATACTGTTCCTCACGTGCTGACGGCATTCGAAATCACCGATCCGTCAAAGCTTCATGTGGTAGGAGTTGGTGATGTTCCGAACGCCAACTGGCTGCGTCCGGGCATTCCCGGTGCGGGACAACAGCAATTTGGCGACAGTGTACTTGCCAAGCATCCGTTCTTTCTAATTCCCAGCGCGGTATCCCAGCATAGCTGGAACCTCGTGTTCGATCCTGGCCGAGCGAGCAGCCTTTGCAGGCTGCACCTCCAGGAGGATTTCGCGCTCGATACAAGGCTTCATCCTCCAGCGTGATGGCCGTCGGGTCGTAGCGGGCGAAGGAGTAAGATGCCCTACGCCGCCTTCAGCCTGCCGCTGATGAACCGGAACTCCTGCGACTTGCCGCCATAGCCATAGGCCGCGGCCGGCACTTCATGCACCAAGGCATAACTCTCCTCATGCACGCCGTTGAGCAGCCGGCCGAATGCCTCGAAGATAGCCTTGAGATAGGCCTCCAGCTCGAGCTTGGTGTTGGTGCCGTCGACGACCTTGATGTCCAGCCAGAACGTGTTGGCCCCGTGCTCGGCAAGCGACTTGCCGCCGGCGAACCAGTGCTGCGGATCGATGTAGTTGACCACGACCGCGGTGATGGTCGGATCCTTGCGTAACTGCGCGGCGGTGATCTCGGTGATGTCCTTGGCGATCGCGGCGGCCAGCTTGGCATCGGGCTTGCCGGTGACACTGATAGTGATGATCGGCATTTTTCTCTCCTTCGGTTTGGCGTCTTGCGCCTTCGATGCGAGGACCGTGCCACCGTCATAATATCAAAAAAATCGAATTGTTTTTGATAATTACTTCAATACTATCGAAGTATGGAAACGCTAGATCCTGATCTCCTGAAGACTTTCCTCGCCTTCGTCGACGGTGGCTCGCTCGCCAAGGCTGCATCCACCGTTGGCCGCACGCCGTCGGCGGTGACCGCGCAGATGCAGCGGCTGGAGGAGATCGTTGGCGAGCCCTTGCTCACGCCGCAGGGCAGGGGCCGCGGGCTGACGCCGGCCGGCGAGGACCTTGTCGGCCATGCGCGGCGCATCCTTGCCGTCCACACCGAGGCCTGGCTGGCGCTGAAAGGCGCGCGCGCCGGCGGGCGCGTCGCCATCGGCACGACGCAGGACTTTGCCGATCGCGGCCTGCCCGACCTGTTGCGCGCCTTCGCCATCAGTCATCCGCGTGTCAGGATCGAACTGCGCGTCGGCCGCTCGCTGGAACTCGGGTCGGCGTTGCAGGCAGGCCAACTCGACCTCGCGATCACCATGCGTCATGCCGCATCGCCGGATGAAGCGGCCCTGATCAGCGAGCCGATGCTGTGGCTCTGCTCGGAAAAAGGGTTGGCGACGCGGCAGGAAGCGGTGCCGCTGGCGCTGCTCGACCCCTATTGCGGTTTCAGGGAGGCCGCGCTCGATGTGCTCGACGCCGCCGGCCGCCGCTATCGCATCGCCGCCGGCAGCGCCAGCCTTGCCGGCCTGCGCACCGCGGTCAATGCCGGCATCGCACTGACGCCGCGCACCCGGCGTTTCGCCCATTCCGGCATCGTGGAAGCGTCTCCCGATTTCGACCTGCCGTCACTGCCGGTGGCCGATTTCGCCATTCGGATCAGCCGGGAGGCCGCCCGCCCGGCGCGGGATCTGGCGGAATTGCTCGGCGCTGGCCTGGCATTGCCGTCCTGAACGGAAACCGCGGCGCCCTCAAGAATTCCCCGAACATGGAATCCCAAAGAAAAAGCCGACCTTTTGCGGGTCGGCTTCTAGTCGGACGGGTCGAGGGGTTTGGGGGGACTTGGGGGGTGACCCGTCGATCCAATAATGTATCACGCGAACGATGGTTCCGTGACTCAGCAAAAATAATTTTACGAACGCGCCGATTTGGCCTTCAGCCAGTCGCGCCCGGCATGGGCAAACACCGCACAAAGCACGATGGCGCCGCCGAGAACGCTGGCCATTGGCGGGACTTCGCCGAGGAACAGCAGGGCAAACAGGATGGCGAAGGGCACTTCGGCTGAACCGAGCAGGCCGGCCTCGGCTGAAGGAATGAGCCTCGAGCCCTCCGTCCACAGGATCGAGGCCATGGCGAAGGAGCAGCCGAATGCGGCAAGCAGCGCCACGTCGCGGGCCGAGACGGCCAGCGGATCAGTGACGAACCAGCCGAGCACGAAGAGCAGGAAGGCCGAGACCGCGCCGGCCCAGACGACAGGCGAATCGCGGAAAGCACGAACCATGATCATGTAGAGCGCGCTGCCGGTGGTCATCAGCAGCGCCAGCCCGTCGCCGAACAGATGGCCGTTGCCGAGGCCGGCGCTCACCAAGATGGCGACGCCGCAAAGCGAAACGGCGGCCGCAACCATCGTCTGCAGCCGGAATTTTTCCCGCACCAAAAGGAAGGCGAGCAGCGCCGCGATGAAGGGCGACGTCGCGTAGATGACCGCGACATTGGCGACATAGGTGAATTTGAAGGCCGAGATGAAGGCGATGCTGGCGGCCGCGCCCTCGACCGCAAGCAGCCAGCCGCGCCAGCCGAGCCTGAGGCTCTCGCTCCTGCCCGAACGGCGCCGACGCCACAGCACGTAGAAGGTAATCAGGATCGACCCGAAGAAGCCTCGCCAGCAGGTGATGGTCAGCGGATCGGCGTGGATCGACTTGGTCAGCACGCCGGTCAGCGCGAAGGCGATTGCCGATGCCGACACGAGGATAATGCCGAGCGTGCGCTCGGCAGCCACGTCCGCGGCGGCGGCAGGCGCAAGCTTTTCGGGCATGTCGAGCGTATTCGTCATGGCGCCAGCCTATTGGGTTGCTCCTGACAGCCTTCTGTCATGAGGCCTGGTCCCGCGCGCGGAAATGCTCGTTCCCGACAATGAGCAGGCCGGCGCCGATGATCAGCGCCGCGCCCACGAACACCTCGCTGCGCGGCACGTCGCCCCAGATGGCGAAGCCCAGCGCGAAGGCCCAGATCAGCGAGGTGTATTCGAACGGCGCCACGATCGACACCGGTGCGCGCTTCATGCCTTCGAACAGCATGTATTGCGCCACGCCGCCGAGCGCGCCGACGCTGATGAGCAGCAGCAGCTGCAACCCGTCGGGCATATGCCACCAGATCACCGCCGGCACTGCCGAGAAAAGCAGGAAATAGAAATTGTTGAGCACCAGCTGGATCATCGTGCGCTCCTGCATGGCGGTCTTGCGCAGCAGCACCACGGCAATGCCCCAGAGCACCGCGGCGGCCAGCACCAGCAGCACCGGCAGCGAGAGGCCGAGGCGCGCCGGATCGCAGGCGATGAAGACGCCGACGAAGCCGATGAACACGGCAATCCAGCGTAAGAGCGGCACTTTCTCGCCCAGCATCAGCACCGAAAGCACGGTGACGATGATCGGCGCGGCGTAATAGATGGTGGTGAGTTCGGCCAGCTGCAGCGAGCGGGCGGCGTTGTAGTAGCAAAGCCAAGCGGCGAGCGTGAAGGCGCTGCGCGCCAGCATCGGCCGCACGATCGGCGAGTCAATCGTATCGGCAAAAAGCCTTTGACCGCCGATCGCGCCGCAGGCGGCGAGCACGGTGATCGAGCGGACGAACATAATCTGCCAGACGGTCATGCCGGCGACCAAAAGTTTGATCGAGGCATCCTGCGCTGAAAACAGGAAATAGGCGGCGGCCGTGAACAGGATGCCGGCCAGCACCCTTTCGCGGCTTTCAAGGACGACGACATCGGCCATGGTATCAGCTCGGCTTGTGTGAAAGGCGATCCGGGCCCAATCGGATACGCTCTTCAGCTATACGGGCGAATGCCTGCTTGGTGCTACTCCAGCCGAACGCTTGCGTTGGGGCAGCTCAGCAAGAACAAACACTCATTGCAGGGAACGCACGCTGCAGTAAGAATTACGATTATGAACAAACCTATCGGATTTCGTGTTCGACTTCGTGTGCGGATCGGAAAGCCTCTCACAACTGATGAGCTCAGTCGATCAGTTGCGCTCTCAGGGCAAGAAGTAACGATTAGATCTCAACAAAAAGATCAGCCGTTGTCACAAGCGACGTGGATTGTTTTGTCCGCCAGCGGATTCGCAACAGAAGAGGAGGCCAAAAATTTTGGCGCTCGGCTAAGATTGCTCGTGGAGATAGCGGCCCTCAGTTCTCGCTTGGGGACAGATGTAGGAGCGGACTTCCCTACTTCTTGGGTAAATGAGGAGTTTGCCCGGTCGATAGGCTTACTTCAGCCGGATGAACGACTCGCACCAGACATTCATGGTCTTTTGATCATACCCGACGATGATAAGACCCGTATCCCAACCATGGAAATGAAGGCCCAGGTCACGGCCGATCCGGCCCATTTGCTTGGCGCACTGAGGGAGCTTGCAGAAACACTCCCGACGACCATCACGGCAGTCACTCAAGGAGTGCGAGTGCTAAATCTCGCACTAATGAGCTCTCAACCTCTCGCTCAGATCGTTCTAGCCTTTTCTGCAGTTGAAGCACTTGGCCAAGATGAGACTTGGACAAAGGCGCAGACAGCTTTGATCGAGAAGCTTGCTGAACAAACAGAAAAAGACGCAAGTGAAAATGATTTAGAGAGCTTGGAGGTGGCTGATGCGTTGCGCCGAAGTCTTCATCGGATCGGGCTACGACAAGGGGTCGTGCGCGTTTTAACACGAACAAAATTAGATGAATTGAAGAAAGAATGGGACTATCTATACGGTATTCGTAGTGGACTGTTTCATGGTACGCTCGCAATAGACGATCATAGGATCAGTAAATTGGCTGTAGATGCTGTAACGCTATGCGGCAGGGTTATTCTAAAGGTATTAGAGCAAGAGGGTGTCAAGGTGCCGAAAGTTGCAAGCCTGCATTTTGGCAAGTTTGATATCTAACGTAGCTGCGCAATGCAGATCATCGGGCCTATTGCGTCGCCTGGTAGAGCTCCGATGCCGCGTCCTTCAGCGCGCGCCGTCCGTCCGGCCGCAGATACATCATATGGCCTCCGTCGACGACGTCGAGCCGGATCGGCTTGGCGTCGGATAGCGCGGGAACCTGGTTCACCAGATAGCGCGAGGCCAGATAGGGCGTGACGAGGTCGGTGTAGCCGTTGACGATGACGACGCCGAGGGCAGGGTTGAGCGAGCGCGCCCGCTGCAGGTCGTTCATCACGCCGGCATAGCCCTGGCCCGAGGTGCCGTAATCCCAGTTGCGGCTGATCTCGCCATTGAGCAGCCGGTAGCTGACATCGGTGCGGTAGTTCAATTCGTCACGGGCATAGGCGACGAAGGCGGAGGTGAGAACCGGAACGCTGCGGTCGAGCACCGGATCGGGACCGGCGTCATGCGCGCTTTGCGGCGCGATGTCGGCGGTGCCGATCATGGCGTCATAAGGGCTGAGCACCTTGCCCTTGGCGCGCTGGAATTCCTTGGCGAAAAGCCCGATGGGGATGCGGGCGAAATTGCGTTGAACGAGCTCGAGCGGCAGGCCGGTGATCTCCGAAACGCGCCCGCTGGCCAGCTTGCCGCCTTGATCGAGCCCGGTGTTCAACGCCGTCAGGTAGTCGCCGAGCGCGTAATGCTCGACCTCGGCCAGCCTGTCGCGCAGCGCGTCACCGGTCACGCCGTCGCCCTTCAGCCTCGTCGCCGCCAGGGAAGGCAGCTCGAGCGCCCAGTGCAGCTGGTCGAACTGGTCGGGCCGCACCAGCATGAACTCCAGCGCCGGCGAGATCAGCACGATGCCGCTGGGGCTCAGGCCGACATCCTCCTGCAGCGTTCGGGCAAGCAGCGCCGCGCGAAACCCGCCATAGCTCTCGCCGGCGAGGAACAGCGGCGATCCGGTGCGGCCGTTCTGCGCCAGATAGAGCCGGATGAAGGCGCCGACCGAACTGGCGTCCGCGTCCACGCTCCAGAATTCCTTGGGTTCATGCCCCGGCGCTTCGCGGCTGTAGCCGGTGCCGACCGGATCGACGAAGACGAGATCGCTCATGTCGAGCCAGCTGTCGGGATTGTCGATGAGCTTTTGCGGCGGCCGCAGGAACTCGCCGTCGGCGGCGGTCTCGACGATGCGCGGCCCGATCGCGCCGAGATGCAGGTAAGCCGACGCCGCCCCTGGCCCGCCGTTGAAGACGAAGGTGATCGGACGCTCCTTCGCCGGGGCGGGCGACTGCTGCGTGTAGGCGACATAAAAAATCTCGGCCGTTACCTCGCCCTTGCCGGACAGAAGCGACAGCGTGCCGGCCTTGGCCTGGTAATCCAGCTTGCGCCCGCCAAGCGTGATGGAATGCTCGGTCACCTGCGGCGGCGGCAACAGCGACAGCACGCCGCCGGCCGGCGGCGGCCGTTCCGGTGTTTCGGCGAAGGCCGGCTGCGTGAAGGCGGCGAGCGCCAGGAGGAGGAGAGGGACTAGCTTCAACTTGGACCGCATGATGCCTCCGCTGGAACGACCTCCGCAAAGGTATGGCCGGAGCGGCCGAAGTCAAAGGACTTCTGGACTTAGGTTTCCTCGCCCCCGCCAAAGGCGGGGGAGAGGTGGCCGCGAAGTGACCTCTCCCACTGTCGCGGGGCGAGGAACCCGAGCTGGAATAATATGCTATCAACCACCAGAGACCGATCGAAAGGATCAAGACCATGGACGCGACCGCACTGAAGGCGATGCAGGCACCGCTGAAGGACGCTTATCGCGACGATGCCGCGCGGGCGCTGATCACGCTGAGAGCCTGCGGAACGCTCGACGACCAGTCCATCGCCTGCAAGGTGGAAACCGGCAGGGCGCTTGCGGTCGCCGGCCTTCATCCGGCCACGGGCGGCTCGGGCCTCGAGCTGTGCTCCGGCGATATGCTGCTGGAGGCGCTGGTCGCTTGCGCCGGCGTCACGCTGAAAGCGGTGGCGACGGCGCTGGAGTTCAAGCTGGGCAACGCCACGGTCGAGGCCGAGGGCGACCTCGATTTTCGCGGCACGCTCGGCGTCGCCCGGGATGCGCCGGTCGGTTTCCGCGAAATAAGGCTGAAATTCGGCCTCGACACCGACGAGCCGCAGGAGCGCATCGATTCGCTCATCAAGCTCACCGAGCGCTACTGCGTTGTGTTCCAGACGATCAGCAACAAGCCGGCGCTGTCGGTGAGCGCGCAGCGCTGAAGCGCGACGCCCCCTCATCCGGCCGCTACGCGGCCACCTCCCCGGTGGGGAGAAGAGGTTGGCGTCGGCGCTGACAGCATCCTCTCCCCAGCTGGGGAGAGGTCAGCCGAGCGAAGCGGAGGCTGGGTGAGGGGGAGTGTTACCTACTGCGCCGAGGGCGTCTCGGCGTCCCCTTCGTCGGTAAAGGGCGAGGCGCTCGGCACGCATTGCACGGCCCAGCCCTGTGGGGTCGGCTGCTTTTGATATTCGGTGACGGCGTTGGTGCACTGTTCGCGGGTGTCGAAGGTACTGGGCAGCACCACCATGCCGCCCTGCGGGCCGGCAATCACCAGATACCAGACCAACGCTACGCTGGGAGTAGCAGCCATGGGAGTTCCTCGCTTTGCTCAAATGTCGGAGTCGGATCGATCCTAGCAACTCCCGTCAGCCGGCGAAAGCAGGGCAATGGGACACGCTTCCGCGGCGCCGTTCACAGACCCGTGAACGATTATTCGGGCTGCCGGTAGGCGACGAAGCGGTTGTGCTTGGCCTGGAAGATCAGGCCCGTCTCCTTCAATTCCGGGCTTGCCAGGGGCACGATGCGCCTGGCGATCTCGGACGGGTGCGGCAGCGTCTCCGGATCCTCGCCGGGCATGGCCTGCGCGCGCATCGCCGTGCGGGTGGCACCGGGATCGGCGGCATTGACCCTCAGCGCCAGGGTCTCGGTCTCATGCGCCCAGGAGCGCATCATCGTCTCGACAGCGGCCTTCGAAGCGGCATAGGGCGCCCAGAAGGCGCGCGCCGAGTGCGCCGCGTTGGACGACAGGATGATGGCGCGGCCGGCGTCGGAGAGCCTGAGCAGCGGGTCGACCGAACGTATCAGGCGCCAGGTCGAGGTGACGTTGATGGTCATCACCTTCTCGAAGGTCTTGGCCTCGACATGGCCGATCGGCGAGATCACGCCGAGCACGCCGGCATTGGCAACCAGGATATCGAGCTTGCCCCAGCGCTCGTGGATGGCGCCGCCCAGCCGGTCGATGCCGGCCATGTCGGCAAGATCGAGCGGCACCAGCGTCGCTTGTCCACGGCCATCGGCCTTGATCTGGTCGTCCAGTTCTTCAAGTCCGCCGACGGTGCGCGCCACCGCCACCACATGCGCGCCGGCCGCCGCCAGCTCCCTGGCGATGAAATAGCCGATGCCGCGCGAGGCGCCGGTAACGACCGCCACGCGGCCGGAAAGGTCGAGGGTCATGCTGGATTTCCGTGAAGTGCGCCTTATGCCCCGCCGCTCGCCAGCAGCGACAGTGTGCGCACATTGTCGTGGCCTTCGAAGTCGAGCAGGCGGGTGGGGTATTGGCCGGTGAAGCAGGCATCGCAGAATTGCGGCTGGTCGTTGTCGCGGCCCGCTTCGCCGACGGCGCGGTAGAGCCCGTCGATCGACAGGAAGCCGAGCGAATCGACGCGGATGAATTCGGCCATTTCCTCGACCGACATGCGCGATGCCAGAAGCTTCGACTTCTCAGGCGTGTCGACGCCGTAGAAGCACGACGCGCTGGTCGGCGGCGAGGCGATGCGCATATGCACTTCCCTGGCGCCGGCGTCGCGCACCATCTGCACGATCTTCTGGCTGGTGGTGCCGCGCACGATCGAATCGTCGACCAGCACCACGCGCTTGCCCTCGATCATGCGGCGGTTGGCATTGTGCTTGAGCTTGACGCCCATGTGGCGGATGGAATCGCCCGGCTGGATGAAGGTGCGCCCGACATAATGGTTGCGGATGATGCCGAGCTCGAAGGGAATGCCGGCGGCCTGGGAAAAGCCGATCGCGGCCGGCGTGCCGGAATCCGGAACCGGCACCACGATGTCGGCCTCGACCGGGCTTTCCTGCGCGAGCTCCGCGCCGATACGCTTGCGCACTTCGTAGACGTTGCGGCCTTCGACCGAGGAATCCGGCCGCGCGAAGTACACATATTCGAAGATGCAGAAGCGGGTCTTCTGCGGTTCGAACGGGAACAGGCTCTCGATGCCCTTGGCCGTGACCACGACCATTTCGCCGGGTTTCAGGTCGCGCACGAAGCGGGCGCCGATGATGTCGAGCGCACAGGTTTCGGAAGCGAGGATCCAGGCGCCGTCGAGGTCGCCGAGCACCAGCGGACGGATGCCGAGCGGGTCGCGGCAGCCGATCATCTTCTTTGCCGTCATCGCCACCAGCGAGAAGGCACCCTCGACCTGGCGCACCGCGTCGATGAAGCGCGAATTCAGATCGCGCTCCTTGCTGGTCGCGACCAGGTGCAGCAGCGTTTCGGTGTCGGAGGTCGAGGAGAAGATCGCGCCCTGCTTCTGCAGCGCCCGCTGCACTGTCATGGCGTTGGTCAGGTTGCCGTTGTGGGCGACGGCAAAGCCGCCATCGGCGAGTTCGGCGAAGAAAGGCTGGATGTTGCGAATGCCGGCGCCGCCTGTGGTGGCGTAGCGCGTGTGGCCGATGGCGCGATTGCCCTGCAGGCTGTCGATGACGCGCTGCTTGGTGAAGGTGTCGCCGATCAGGCCGACATGGCGCTCGACATGGAACTGGGTGCCGTCATAGGAGACGATGCCGGCCGCTTCCTGGCCGCGATGCTGAAGTGCGTGCAGGCCGAGTGTGACGATGGCCGCGGCGTCCTGCCGGCCGAAGATGCCGAACACGCCGCATTCGTCGTGGAAGTGATCGTCGGCCTCGGCGGAAAGGACTTCGCCTGCGTCTGCCGTTGAGTCTGCCATCTGGTGCTCAAGCTCCGCTAAAGTTGCCATATAAGGCGATCGCTCGCCGAACGCAACGCGCGCTTTCTTGCATTCACAACCGGCACCAGGCCTGCCCGCAATCAGTTTGCCGGCGCTGGAGCAGGAGCGGGCGCAGGAGTCGCTGGAGCCGGCTCGTTGTCGGCCGGGGCACCGCCCTCGCTGTCGTCGGGCGCCGGCGCATTGTCGTCGCCTGCCGGCGGCTCGGCCGCGGGCTGGTCGGTCGTGGCCGGCGCGCCGGCCTGCGGTGTGCCCTTGTGCGTATATTTGTTGACCAGTTCCTCGGTGTTTTCCGGCAGCACGCTTTCGAGCTTGGCGCCGATCGTCTCGAGCAGCGGCCGCGACTTGGCGTTGGCGATCCAGGCAGGCGCCTTGGCGCCGGCCAGCCAGTTGAAGAACATAAGTGCCACCGCGACCACCAGAATGCCGCGCGCCGCGCCGTAGAGGAAGCCGAGCGTGCGGTCGAGCGCGCCGATGCGCGAATCGATGATCCAGTCGGCGAGCTTCATGGTGATGACGGAGACCACGATCAGCGCGATGAGGAAGACGACGCCCGCGGAAGCCGCCATCGCGATCTTGTCGTTGTCGACATAGGGCTGAACGTAAGGCAGGACCGGTTTGTAGAAGAAGAACGCCGCTGCCGCCGCCGCTGCCCAGGAAACCACCGACAGCACTTCGCGGGAGAAGCCGCGCACCATGGCGAGCATTGCTGAGACCAGGGTGAAGCCGACGAGGATTCCGTCAAGCAGCGTAATCGGCATGGTTCTCGCCCCACTTCCTGTCTTACGGCCCGACGAGCCGCGTCACTCCCCGTCGTCGGCGCGCCCGCGCCGTGAGCCGGCTATGCGCGCCACAAGGTCGGCAAGCTCGGTGGGCTGGAACGCGCCGGCCCCGATCCCCCCGGCAACTTCCTCGCTGCCGAGCGGCAGCACCGCGCTTCCAAAACCCAGCTTTTCGGCTTCTTTGAGGCGCTGCTGCGCATGCGCAACCGGCCTCACCGCGCCCGATAGGCTGATTTCGCCGAAATAGACGCAATCGGCGGGAAGGGCAAGACCGGTGAGCGAGGAAACCAGCGCGGCGGCGACCGCGAGATCGGCCGCCGGTTCAGAGATCCGGTAGCCGCCGGCGACATTGAGATAGACGTCGTGCTGGCCGAAGCGCACGCCGCAATGTGCTTCCAGCACGGCGAGCACCATCGACAGCCGCGCGCCGTCCCAGCCGACCACGGCGCGGCGCGGCGTGCCGAGCGAGGAAGGCGCGACCAGCGCCTGGATCTCGACCAGCACCGGCCTGGTGCCTTCCATGCCGGCAAAAACCGCGGCGCCCGGCGATTTCGCGTGGCGTTCGCCGAGGAACAGCTCGGACGGATTGGAGACCTCCCGCAGGCCCTTGTCCGACATTTCGAAGACGCCGATCTCATCGGTCGGCCCGAAACGGTTCTTCACCGTGCGCAGGATGCGGAAGTGATGATTGCCTTCGCCTTCGAAGTAGAGCACGCCGTCGACCATGTGCTCGACCACGCGCGGTCCAGCGATCTGGCCCTCCTTGGTGACATGACCGACAAGCACGATCGCGGCACCTGTGGATTTCGCGTAGCGGATCATCGCCTGGGCGGCGGCGCGCACCTGGGTGACGGTGCCTGGCGCCGAATCGGCAAGGTCGGTCCACAGCGTCTGGATGGAATCGAGGATGACGAGGTCCGGCCGCTTGCCGTCGGCGATGGTTGCGAGGATGTCCTCGACATTGGTCTCGGCGGCGAGCTCCACCGGCGTCCCGGCGACGCCGAGGCGCTGCGCCCTCAGCCTGATCTGCGCCACCGCTTCCTCACCCGAGACATAGACGATGCGATGGCCTTTCGAGGCAAGTGCCGCCGCCGCCTGTGTCAGCAGCGTCGACTTGCCGATGCCGGGATCGCCGCCGACCAGAAGTGCGGAGCCGCGCACGAAGCCGCCGCCGGTGGCGCGGTCGAGCTCGCCGATGCCCGACACGATGCGCGGCGCATCCTCGATGTCGCCCGACAGGCTGGTGAGCACCACGGCGCGGCCCTTGCGGGCGTTTCGCGTGTTGGCCGGCCCCGAGCCGATGCCGCCGGACGTGCCTTCCTCGACCAGCGTATTCCACTCGCCGCAGGCGTCGCATTTGCCGGCCCAGCGCTGATGCACCGACCCGCAATTCTGGCAGATGAACTGAACGCGCGATTTGGCCATTAGCGTTGCGCCAATCGCGAATTTTCGAAGGCCTGCGTTCCCGCCCACCCCCCTCTGTCCTGCCGGACATCTCCCCCGCAAGGGGTGAGATTGGCTGTCATCGCGGCCTTCGCCAATCGCCAACGCTGCAGGAAGAGCGCCGTCGGTGAAATTGCTGATCTCCCCCCTTGCGGGGGAGATGGCCGGCAGGCCAGAGGGGGGTGTGACGGAGCGCTAAGGTCGGCCAAAAAGCTACTCAAACCTCTCCGGCAAATGATGCTCTTCCGCCAGATCCGAGAAGCGCGTGAACTCGCCGTGGAAGGCGAGGCTGACCGAGCCGGTCGGTCCGTGGCGCTGCTTGGCCACGATGCACTCGGCCTTGCCGCGCGCCTCGTTCATCTCGTTTTCCCATTTGATGTATTCGTCGGTGCCGAGCTTCGGCTCGCGGTTCTTGAGGTAGTATTCCTCGCGATAGACGAACAGCACCACGTCGGCGTCCTGCTCGATGGAGCCGGATTCGCGCAGGTCGGAAAGCTGCGGGCGCTTGTCGTCCCGGCTTTCGACCTGGCGCGACAGCTGCGACAGCGCGATGATCGGCACCGCGAGCTCCTTGGCTAAAGCTTTCAAGCCCGTGGTGATCTCGGTGATTTCCTGCACGCGGTTCTGCGAGGCGCGCGCGCTCGAGCCCTGCATCAGCTGGATATAGTCGATGACGATGAGATCGAGGCCGCGCTGCCGCTTCAGCCGCCTCGCTCGGGCCGAGAGCTGGGCAATCGAGATGCCGCCGGTCTGGTCGATGAATAGCGGGATCTTCTGCATCGTCTGAGAGCAGGCGACGAGTTTTTCGAAATCCATCTCGGTGATCTCGCCGCGGCGGATCTTCGAGGATGAAATTTCGGTCTGCTCGGAAATGATGCGGGTGGCGAGCTGCTCCGACGACATTTCGAGCGAGAAGAAACCGACGACACCGCCATTGGCGGCCTTGAACGAACCATCGGCCTGCTGCGCCGGTCGATAGGCTTCGGCGATGTTGAACGCGATGTTGGTGGCCAGGGAAGTCTTGCCCATGCCCGGGCGCCCGGCAAGCACGATCAGGTCGGATGGCTGCAGGCCGCCCATGCGGCGGTCGAGGTCGCGCAGGCCGGTGGCGATGCCGGACAGATGGCCGTCGCGCATATAGGCGGCATTGGCCATGTCGACGGCGGTCTTCACCGCATCGTTGAAGCTTTCGAAACCGCCATCATAGCGGCCGGTTTCGGCCAGCTCGAACAGCCGCCGCTCGGCGTCCTCGATCTGGTCGGAAGGCGACATGTCGACCGGCGCGTCATAGGCGATGTTGACCATGTCCTCGCCGACGGTGATCAGCGCGCGGCGCGTGGCGAGGTCGTAGATCGCTCGCCCATAGTCGGTGGCGTTGACGACGGTGACAGCCTCGACCGCCAGCCGCACGACATATTGCGCCACCGTCATCTCGCCGACCTTCTCGTCGGCCGGCAGGAAGGTCTTCAGCGTGATCGGCGTCGCGATCTTGCCCATGCGGATGAGCTCTGCCGCGACCTCGAAGATGCGGCGATGCAGCGGCTCGTGGAAATGCGCCGGCTTCAAAAAGTCCGAGACACGGTAGAAGGCGTCATTGTTGACGAGGATGGCGCCGAGCAACGCCTGCTCGGCCTCGATGTTGTTCGGTGCCTCGCGATAAAGCGGCGTTTCCGCCGCGCCGAATTTTCGTGCCGCCTCTGCCATGATGTCCCCGATTTCGATCCCGCCTTCCTCGATATCAGAACGAGACGGATCGGGTGCTGACCTTTCTGCATCACTGTGCGGCCAACCGACCTGTGATTCAGGTTGTTCACAGGAACGGCAAACCGTCCACAGGACAGTATTCCGGTGGCCCGATTCCGGTTGACTCAGCAAGGGGCGATTCTTATGCGCAAGCCTGGAACAAAGCAAGAACAATTTTGGCGGCAAGATGGTATGGGAGGCGCTCCTACCGGGCGGCCAGTAATTCGTTTCGCGTTAGCCGTCGCTGACCTTTGCGATTGGCCGAAAACGCTCGTCATGTCGTCATTCTATGGCGGAGCAAGGAGCGAAGCGACGAGCGCAGACCATAGAATCCATGCCGTTACCTATGAGCGTTGCAGCGGTTCAGAACGAGCTCCGTTCTGCACCGCCTTACCCCTCGCTCAACGTCACGGAATGGATCCTCGGGTCTGCGCCTCCGCTTCGCTCCCGCTCCGCCCGTGTATGACGAAGTTTCGGGCGCTTCGGCTAATCTCCAAGGCAAGCGAGCTGCCGACGCCGCGACCTTTCTCGACGCTGACGTCGTCGTGACATGCGGCGGCCTATCCCAGCGCATCGCCCCAGTCCGCCCGCCGGGCTGCCTTGAAGACATCGCCGTCGCGCTTGCTGAACAGTTCCTCGCCGGCGCTGCCGTCCGGCCGGCAGAGTTTCAGCACCACCTTGCCGGAACCGCCCTTCGGCGGCGCGATCACCCGTGCCGGGCGCGCCGGCGCCGGCTGCCGGGAAGCGGCGAGGTAGATGAACTTCTCGTCCTCCCATGGCACCTCTGCCTCCTTGACCAGACGATGCAGGCGCGAACGGGCGACGCGGCGCGCGAAATGGCACCAGTCGGGCGGCGTGAGCGGGCAGGGCGCCGCGTGCGGGCAGGGCGCCAGAACATGCGCGCCGGCCCCGATCAGTTGCCGCCGCGCGGCAAGGATGCGCTGCCAGCCGGCGGGCTTGCCGGGCTCGACGATGATGAGCGTGTCGGCCGTAAGCCGCCAGAGGCGGTCGATGAGTTTCGGCAGCGATGCCGGCACGATCTCGTCCAGCACATAGGCGGCGCTGACCAGGTCTGCGGGCTCGATGCCGCCAAGATCGATGGTCGCGTCGCCGGCCACCCAGTCGGTGCGCGCCGCGGTGGCGCCTTCCGCCAGCGACTGCCCGGCCTTGCGCACGGCAGCGCTTGCCTCGACCAGAACCGCGCGCTCGAGCTCGGGCCAGGCGTCAGTCGCGGCCCAAAGCATGGTGCCGGGTCCGGCGCCGATATCGAGCAGGCTCGCCGGCCGGAAATCGGAGCGGGCCTCGGTCAACGCCTCGAGGCTGGCGCGCACGGCGGCATAGGTGGCGGGCAGCCTCGTCGCCAGATAGGCCTTGACCGCCATCTCCTCGCCCATATGCAGCCGGCCGTCGCGCAGCTCGGCGCGGTAGCGTTCGGAAAGCGTCTTCGCGGCCTGTTTCAGGGCCGGTAGCGGCACCTTTTCCAGCAGGCTTTCGACGCCGCGCCGCAATTGTGCGGGGAGTTCCATCGGTCAGGTTCCCTTAGAATCAAAGAGGTAGAGCATGATGTCGTCCGAAAGCCGCTTCACACTTTTCGGCATCATCCTCTGGGCGCAAGCAGGATGACGGAGGCACCGATGATGCAGAGCGCAGCCCCTGCCAGATCCCAGCGGTCGGGCCGCACGCCTTCAACCAGCCACAGCCAGCCGAGCGAGGCGGCGATGTAGATGCCGCCGTAAGCGGCGTAGGCGCGGCCCGCCGCATTCGTGTCGACCAGCGACAGCAGGAAGGCAAACAGCGCCAGCGAGGCGAGACCGGGCACAAGCCAGAGCGGCGACTTCTCCAGCCGCCACCATGCCCAGAACGAGAAACAGCCGGCGATCTCGGCAAGGGCGGCTGCGATATAGATGAGGTAGGTCATGAAAAGGTCTCGCGAACGAGACCTTTTTCGTGGCGCCGGGCCGTAATGGCAAGCGGCAATCGACGCCGATTCTATTCCACCTTCTTGCGGCGGGTCGGCTTGGCGCGGGCCGGCGCCGCCGGCTCCCGGTGGCCTATATCGCGCAGCTCCAGCGCCTTCTCGCATTTGGCAATATAGTCCCGCGTCGTCGGCAGTGTGTCGTTCTTCTTGGCGATCTGGAACTGGAAGATCACCAGGTCCTGCCAGCGGAAGGCGGCCTCCGAGGCGGCGAGATAGAATTCCCACATCCTGCAGAAGCGCTCGTCATAGATCGCCTTGGCCTTGTCGCGGTTGGCGGCGAAGCGCTCGCCCCAATGCTTGAGCGTGTCGGCGTAATGCAGCCGCAGAATTTCGATGTCGGTGACGACGAGACCCGACTTCTCTATCGCCGGCATCACTTCGGAAAGAGCCGGAACGTAGCCGCCGGGGAAGATGTATTTGCGGATGAAGGCGCTGGTCGCCCACGGCACGCCGGAGCGGCCGATGGTGTGGAGCAGCATCACGCCGTCCGGCTTGAGCAGCGTCGCCGCCTTGTCGAAGAAGGTGCGGTAGTGGTTGACGCCGACATGCTCGAACATGCCGACGGAGACGATGCGGTCGAAGCGCTCATTGAGGGCGCGGTAGTCCTTGATGTCGAAATGCACGCGATCCTGCAGGCCCATGGCATGCGCCCGATCGGTTGAGACGCCGTGCTGCTCGGTCGACAGCGTCACGCCCTGCACGTCGACGTCGAAGGCCTTGGCGAGATAGAGGCCAAGTCCACCCCAGCCGGAGCCGATGTCGAGCACCGTCTGGCCTGCCTTGAGCCGGAGCTTGGCGGCGATGTGGCGCTTCTTGGCGAGCTGCGCTTCATCAAGCGTCATGTCGGGCTGTTCGAAATAGGCGCAGGAATACTGCATGTCCTCGTCGAGGAAGAGCTTGTAGAGCTCGCCGGACAGGTCGTAATGGCGCTGCACGTTGCGGCGCGAGCGCGCGGCGGTGTTGACCTGCTGCAGCCGGCGGAAGGCGTGACGCAGGCCCTCGATCGCCTTCGACCAGGTCACGTCGATGCCGCTCGAGCCCATGTTCTGGAAGGCGATGCGCATCAGCCCGAGAACGCCGCCCTCGATGACGTCCAACTCGCCGTCCATATAAGCCTCAGGCACCGCCAGCATCGGATCGAAGCTGATGGCGCGCTCGGCATGCATGGTCTTGATGTGGATATGCACCGGCTCGCCGCTGCCGTCGCCGAACTTGTGCGTCGTGCCCTTGGGGCCGGTCACCTTGAGGCTGCCGACCCGCACCAGGCGCTCGAGAACGTGTTTCAACAAGATATTCATGACCAAATGTCCCCTCAGACGGACCACCCGGCAGCCGGATCGGTATGCCAAATCAAAAGTGCCACAGCGCATCGCCCGCGTCCAATCGACGCGCCACGCTGTAATCTGCACAAGATATGGGGACTCGAAAAGTTCCATTTGGCACAAAAAAGCCCGGGTCGGAGACCCGGGCGTTGGTCCAGAAATTCTGGAAGCCTGTAAACCGAAGCGATGCTTCGGTCGCGCTGTCGATCAGGCGTTTTCTTCGCCGCCTTCGAACTCGGTATTCGGATCGAAGAAATTCTCCGGCCGGGCGTTGTCGTTGATGTCGTCGCCATAGATGGCTTCGGCGGTGGTCAGCATCTCGCCCTTGGACTGGCGCTCGGCTTCGTCGGCCGAACGGGCGACGTTGAGCGTCACGGTGACCTCGACTTCCGGATGCAGCGCGATCGCCACGTTGGAAAGACCGATGGTCTTGATCGGCTGGTTGAGCTCGATCTGGTTGCGGTTGACGGTGAAGCCTTCGGCGATGAGCAGGTCGGCGATGTCGCGGGTCGACACCGAGCCGTAGAGCTGGCCGGTTTCGCCGGCCGAGCGCACCACGATGAAGCTCTTGCCGTCGAGCTTCTCGGCGATCTGCGTGGCTTCCGACTTGCGCTCGAGGTTGCGGGCTTCGAGCTGGGAACGCTGGCCCTCGAACTTCTTCTTGTTGGCTTCGTTGGCGCGCAGCGCCTTGCCCTGCGGCAAAAGGAAATTGCGGGCGAACCCGTCCTTGACCTTGACGGTTTCGCCCATCTGGCCGAGGCGGGAAATGCGCTCGAGGAGAATGACTTCCATGGCTTCGTTCCTTCGTCTGTGAGCCGACCGTTGGATCGGCGCTGAATGAATCGGAACAGGTCAGGAAGCTTGGTGCGGCGTCGCCGCTCTTGTCGCTGTCCTGCCTGTCTGGGCAGTTAGAGGCAATTGGCCCCAACTCGGGATTTGATGCTCAACCCGACGCGCCCGTCGCGCCGGTGAAAAGAGCGGGCGGCGAACCGCCCGCTTGCTAGACCATGATCCCGAAAACTGGATACCGGCTTTCGGACAAGATCATGGTCAATTTGAAAGGCCTAGCGGACCACGTAGGGCAGCAGGCCGAGGAAGCGGGCGCGCTTGATCGCCTTGGCGAGCTCGCGCTGCTTCTTCTGGCTGACGGCGGTGATGCGCGAGGGCACGATCTTGCCGCGCTCGGAAATGTAGCGCTGCAGGAGACGCACGTCCTTGTAGTCGATCCTCGGAGCGTTGGCGCCGGAGAACGGGCAGGTCTTGCGGCGGCGATGGAACGGGCGCCGGGTCGGGATCTGGTTGATGTCGACCATTATTCTGCACCCCCTTCAAAGCCTTCACGCGGACGGCGCGGGCCACGATCGCCACCGCCATCGCGGTCGCCACCGAAGCTCCGCGGCGGGCGATCGCCGCGGTCGCGGTCGCCGAAGGAGCGCGGGCCACGATCGCCACGGTCGCGATCGCCGAAGCCGCCGCGCTCGGAGCGCTCTTCGCGCTTCTGCATCATCGCCGAAACGCCTTCCTCATGCGCCTCGACCTTGATGGTCAGGAAGCGCAGCACGTCCTCGGACAGACCCATCTGGCGCTCCATTTCGTTGAGCGCGGCCGGCGGGCAGGTGATGTCCATCAGCGTGTAGTAAGCCTTCCGGTTCTTCTTGACCCGGTAGGTGAGGGACTTCAGCCCCCAGTTCTCGATCCGGCCGATCGAGCCGCCATTCGCGGTGATGACGCCCTTGTACTGTTCGACAAGCGCGTCAACCTGCTGCTGCGACAGGTCCTGCCGGGCAAGAAACACATGTTCGTAAAGAGCCATTATGTTTAAGTGCCTTTCTTCGTTTCTCTTACCGGCCCTCGCGGCTAAGCCTCTGCAACTTGTCTGACCCGATGGAACGGGGAAGAAAGGAGCAATCACGAGACGGTCGAGAGCGGAGACACGGGAGACCGAAGCGCTTGCGGCTTCATGCGCGGCTTCCGAAAAAACCACGGCCCTCCGTTCAGCCCCCAGCAAGGACCGGCAGATTGTGCGCGTCTATATAGCAAATCTGCCGGAAGGCAAGGGGACAGGCGGAGTGATTTGCCCGACCGCACGGCTCCATGGCGTCACAGCGCGGGAAATGCGCCAACGCGGGCCAACTGTCGATCTTATCGATTTTCCGGTAATCGCGCTTTAACCACCACATAAGGTTGTATCTGGTTGTAACTGCCTGTTTATCATGAAGGGCGCATGGAAACCCGCGGGCCGCATTGCGGCGGAAAATCGGGCAATTTCCGGGGGTAGGAAATGCTTCTCAGGCAGTTTTGGCGCTCAAGGAGTGGCAATTTCGCGTTGATGCTGGCGCTGGGCGTGCCGGCGATCCTGACCGCGGTGGCGTTTGCCACCGACGTCTCGACGCTGATGCGGGCGAAAAGCGACTTGCAGAACGCGCTGGACGCCGCGAACCTCGCCTCCTCGCATCTTGGCGACGCCGAGGTGACGCGCAGCGATGCGTTCAACAGCTATTTCCAGGCCAATGTCGCCAATCATGGCGAACTGTCCAACGCAAGGGCCATGCTCACCGTCGACAGGGGCGTCAACTACGTCAAGACCAAGGCCGTCGCCAGCGCCGACGTCAGTTTGAACTTCGCGTTCATGTTCGGCGACGACAAGCATATCAGCGTCGATGCCGGGGCGGTCGAATCCAACAACCAGCTCGAAGTGGTGCTGGTGCTGGACAACACCGGCTCGATGGCCGGCGCGCGCATCACCGCGCTCAGGCAGGCGTCCAAATCCCTGCTCGACTATCTCGAAGCGGTCAAGTCGCCGACCCGGCCCGTGCGCGCCTCGCTGGTGCCTTTCGTCACCGCCGTCAATGTCGACGGCCCGGATTTCGATCCGTCATGGATCGACATGGACGGCAAGTCCTCCGCCAACGGCGTCAACTTCCCGATCGTCGACGGCAAGCGGCCGAACCACATGGCGCTGTTCAGGCAGCTCGGCCAGAAGGGCGGGTGGAACAATACGGGCTGGAAAGGCTGCGTCGAGGCACGGCCGGGCACCTTGAACATCTCCGATACGCCGCCGGACCCGTCGAAGCCCGATACGCTGTTCGTGCCCTATTTCGCGCCGGATGACCCCGATGTCGCCAGGAAGCCATCGTCCTCCTACGGCAATTCGGCCACCGGCTACAACAATTCCTATCTCGACGACACAATCGACAACAGCAAGCTGAACCAGAATGTCCTGGGCATCGATCTCAGCGGCCTCGTTACCGGCCTGCTCAACGCACTGCTGAGCGCCGATCTGAAGATCATCGGAAAATATGTCGCCTCGACCACCAAGATGATCACCGAGGCCGGCAATCCGGTCACCATCGGCCCGAACCGCGCCTGTCCGACGCCGATCATTCCGCTGACCGACGATTTCGACAGGCTGCGCCAGGCTGCCGCTCAAATGACCGAATGGAACGGCTCCGGCACCAATGTCTCGGAGGGGCTCGACCTGGGGCCAGCGGGTGTTGTCGCCGCAGCCGCCCTACACCGACGCTTCCCCTTACAAGACACCGGGCGTCACCAAGGTGGTGATGCTGTTGACCGATGGCGAGAACGTCGTCTACGGCGCCAGCAACACGCCGCAGAAATCGGACTACACATCCTATGGCTATCTCGCCAGCGGCCGCTTCGGTTCGAGTAATCAGGCGGCGGCGGCGCGCAACGTCGACGGCTGGACCAAGGATGTCTGCACCCAGCTGAAGAACCAGGGCGTCCAGATCTACACCATGGTGCTGCAGGCCGATACGCCGGCCAACCGCGCGCTCTACAGCGCCTGCGCCTCCGACCCGAGCGACTACTACGCCGTCGAGGACCCGGCCAAGCTGCCCAACGTCTTCCAGTCGATCGCCAACAAGTTCTCCAGGCTGCAGCTCACCAACTGACGAGGGTTGGCGCTGCGGCATGAGAACGGCCGCGGCGGAATGATGCCGCCACGGTCGCTGCCATCAACCGTTCGCCCGCTTCTGCGCGGCCGTGGCGGATATGCCCGTCGGTTATACGTCCGATTTGATCTGCAGCCAAAGTTTCGCGGGCATAAGTGCGGGCATAAGAAATGTCTGCTTTGCGCCTTAATGTCGGTCGTTTGAGCAGACTCTACCCGCATCGCAAAAGCAGTCATTCGAGTGACGCCCGAGGCCGCGCGTTTGCGCCAGTTCCGACACTGTCAACCAGCATCGCAAGTGGCCAGATAGGCTGCGTCTTCCACGGACGATCTGATGAGTTTGCCCATCCAACTCGAAGTGCCAAATATCGCCAACATGTGGAACGTTATCGAGCGCACAGTACAGCGGAAGATCAAGACCGGGGGCACTCGGCGCCATCGTCAAACTAACGCCTGCTTCCTAGCCTCGCCGTCGGGACATTGCGCTAGAATGTCATCAACGACCGTCCTCTAGTGCCCTGACCGCCAAGAGGGCCAGTTCGCGCTCGTGCTCCCTATATTCTTCTTTTGTGTACTGATAGCCCCAATCCACGCTAGGCCAATCTGGTTTGATTTTGTTTGCCAAACGGCCTTGCCTTCGCGCGTCTTCAAGACGCCCGAGCTTCGCCAGGCATCCAGCCGCATAAACGTGGATATAGTAGTAGGGGCTGCTTATAGCGGCAAAAGACTTTATCGCCTCCTCGTACTGTCGCGTCATCATGAACGCCATGCCCATGGTCTCGCTGAGAGAGGCCGGAAGGAACAGCGGGCTGGCGCGGATAGTTTTGAGTGATCTCTCGATAGCCTCGCTCGCCTGACCTGTGCAAAGGAGGTAGTACGCCATCATGTCATTGAGATCGGCGTTGTCAGGTGTCAACTGGAGGGCACGCTGGAAGGATTCCGCCGCCGCGTCGAAGTTCTTGTCGAGCATAAGGCACATCCCACGAATAGCCAAGCACCTGCTGTCCTCGCCGTCGAGCCGCACGGCGAGTTCGGTTTCTGTGTCTGCTTTTTCCAACGCCTGTGGGGCAAGCGTTTGCCAATAGACGCGAACGTGCATATGTCCTACCGCCGCATGAGCACGGGCAAAATTTGGATCAAGCGTCACCGCACTTTCGAATTCCGCCATGGCTTGCGGGATATCGTCGTTGCGCCAGCGGTTGACGATCTCCATACCGCGCAAGTAGTGGTCGTAGGCGCCCAAGCTCTCGGTCGGTTTACGCCGCGATGCCTTCACGACGTCGGATTCAACATATCCTGGAACGGCGGCGACGATGCTTCGAGTCACCTCGTCCTGAACTGCGAAGATGTCCTCCAGCTCACGATCATAGCGTTCGGCCCAGACGTGACTACCGGTCGCTGCCTCGATCAACTGGGCCGTGATGCGCACTCGCTTGCCGACCCTGCGAACGCTGCCCTCCACCAAGTAGCGTACGCCAAGCTTTCGCCCTGCTTCTGCGATGTCGACGGCGGTTCCCTTGAACGTGAAGGATGAGTTCCGTGCGATCACGAACAGGCCGCGATTGCGCGCCAGTTCGGTGATGATGTCCTCTGTGATGCCGTCGGCGAAGTACTCCTGCTCTTGATCGCCACTCATGTTAGTGAACGGCAGAACGCCAATCGACGGTCTGCTATCGACAGGTTCCCGCGACACGCCCTGCGGTGTTGGGGTGATACCCGACATGATGCGGAAAGCCCTTACCGGCCGGGTAATGTTCTTGAGCGTCACCTCGCCCAAGTCCATGGCCGAGACGTCGACTTTGCCGCGAATTTCATCGTTTATCTTGCCAGAAATGCAGATACCACCCGGTTCCGAGAGACCTTCAAGGCGAGCGGCGATGTTCACGCCATCGCCAAAAATGTCTGACCCCTCGCCAACGACGTCTCCGAGATTTAGCCCGATGCGCAATAAGATCCGTTTGCGATCAGCCAGATTTTCGTTGGACTCGGCCATCCGGTTCTGAACGTCGAGAGCGCACTTTAAGGCATTGACCGCGCTAGCGAACTCCACAAGCACACCATCGCCGATGAACTTCACGATTCGTCCGTCATGCTCGCGGACGAGGGGCTCGATGATTCCCTTCCTACGTTCTCTGAGCGCCGAAAGAGTCCCTGTTTCGTTGGCCTCCATGAGGCGCGAGTAGCCGACGACGTCGGCAACAAGAATCGCGGCAAGGCGGCGATGCGCAGATGCTTGATTCACTTTCTGCCTACTGGTCCTCAGGTTGCCAGGTTCTACGCTATTGGCAAAGCCCGTCAGAGGATAGCAGTGCCTGCAGTCTGGGCAAATGGGTGGTCAGCTAACTCTCGCGGGACCCGACCTCCGAACACAAATCGTCGGACCGCCGACGTCACCGCAAAAGTTTCCCTCGTGCTCTTAGTCTTCCTGCTATCCTAGTCGCGAAGGAGGTTGCGCGATGAGCGAGAATCGCAAGCTAGCCGCTATGCTGGTCGGCAATGGTGTCAGGCTGCATCGTGAAGCACGACATGAGTGAGGCCCGCAAAATAGCAGCGATCCTGGTCTCGGATGTAGTTGGCTACAGCCGGTTAGCCGGCGCAGATGAAGATCGCATCTTGGCGCGGCTGCGGGCGCTGCGCAGCGATCTCATCGATCCCACCATCGCAGTTCATCGTGGTCGCGTCGTCAAGCGCACAGGCGACGGGAGCCTCGTCGAGTTCAGCAGCGTGGTAGAAGCAGTGCGATGCGCGATCGAAGTGCAGACCGCCATGCTTGAGCGCAATGCCGGGGTGCCGGATGATCGCCGCATCGAGTTCCGGATCGGCATTCACTTGGGCGACGTCGTGCAAGAACGCGATGGCGACTTGATGGGCGATGGCGTCAATATCGCCGCGCGCCTAGAAGGCATCTGCGAACCTGGCAATATCTGTCTTTCCGAGCAAGCCTATTGGCAGGTAAAGTCACGGCTCGATATCGCGATCAACGATCGCGGTGAGGTTCAGCTCAAGAACATCACCGATCCAGTCCGGGTTTATTCGCTACAGGTCGGCGTTCCATCCAAGGCAAAGCCCGCGGCACCAACTGCCCCCCTTATTCTAGAGAAGCTTTCGCAGCCGCTCGCACCGCCCGACAAGCCTTCGATTGCTGTGCTGCCCTTCATCAACATGAGTGGCGATTCCGAACAGGAATTTTTCACCGACGGGCTGACGGAGGACATCATCACCGATCTGTCGAATGTGTCCAGCTTCTTCGTCATCGCCCGAAACTCCACCTTTGCCTATAAAGGCAAGCCGACCGACGTCCGTCAGATCGCTCGCGATCTGGGCGTCAGATATGTTCTCGAGGGCAGCGCCCGGCGATCCAACAAGCGGTTGCGCGTCAATGTGCAGCTTATCAATGCGGCAGAAGGCGGCAATCACGTGTGGGCCGAGCGCTTCGACCGCGAAATCGCCGACATCTTCGACGTTCAGGACGAGGTCACGCGACGCGTTGTTGAAGCGATTTCTGGCAAGATTGGTGAAAAGAAACTTGTTGCCCGTTCCCGACCGTCAAATCTCGAAGCCTATGATCTTTGTGTCAGGTCGCGAGGCAAGTGCAACAATTCCAGATCGGACAACAGTGAGGCGTGTGCTGACTTGGAACGTGCCGTTCAGATCGATCCAAACTACTGCGAGGGACACAGCAATCTTGCCATCTCACTGCTATTTGGCTGGATTGTCTGGGGAGAGCCACAGGAGCCCGGCCGCGCAAAGGCTCTGATACACGCGCAACGGGCCGTGGAAATCGATCCCGACGATTCCCACGCTCGCAGGATCCTGGGCTGCGTTCAGCTTTATGAGCGCAATTGGGATGAAGCAAAATCCCAATTCGATGCTGCCGTTCGGCTTAATCCAAACAATGCAGATGCGGTTGTATGGATGGGTGAGCTTCAAATCTACTTAGGCGATCCGCAAGCGGCGCTGATAGATTGTGGCGCGGCGCTCCGTATAAATCCTCGTCCACCCGGTTGGTATTTCTGGATCATGGGAATGGCGCAGATTTCTTCCGGTCACTACGAAGAAGCTGTTGCGTCCTTGAGCCGGGAAGAAACGTACGGGACGGGTTCAAGGGAGCACCTGGTTCCCGCGCTTGCGCTTGCCGGTCGCGTTCCTGAGGCACAAGAGGAAGCCCGCCTATTTCTTGCGGGCAATCCAAATTGGAGGGTCGGTGATTTGCTGGCGAACTCACCTTTCAAGAGCCCGAGTGATGCGCAGCCATTTGTTGATGGCTGGCGTCTGGCGGGCTCGCCGGAGTAGGCGCATTTCGGCGGCCGCAAATAATGCCCGAGCCTGCGAAGTGGTGCTATTGGCGGTCTATCCCGCAAGCTGCCATTCCGGCTTCGGCCCTGCAAACACCGTTCGATCACTGCCTCGACGATGATCGCTGATGGCGAAGATCGATGCAGTAATGCTTAATGCGCTTGCGGACCGGTTGCCTTCGTCGATTGATCAACCCAACTAACCCACCGGCCTAAATCGCCGCCGGCTCAACTCGTATGCGCGACCAGCTTGTCCACCGTCTCGGGGAAGAAGTCGGGCGCCGCGTGGCGTTTGCCGAACATCATGTCGTACTGGATGAGGCGGAAATCGTTGATCTTCGGGTCGATCTGCTTCTGCCTCGCCCAGTCCGGCGTCGCTTCGCCCGCGGGCGACAGAAGCAGGTTGCGGTCGACCACCCGGTAGCGTTCGCGCAGCGCGCCGAGGAAGCCGGTGTAATAGGGGTGCGTGATGCCGGCCGTGGTCAGGATATGGTAGGGCAGGAAGGCCGGGCTCACCGCGCCGAGATTTTCCACCGGACCGGAGCGGTTCGACCAGATGACCAAAGGCGTGTCGTGGTGTTCCAGCGCGGCGTCCGCCGGCTCCTTGCGCGGCGCGACATTGTCCTTGAGGAAGCCGGTCTCGACATAGACGGGTCCCAGTGGCGGCAGATGATCGCCGAAGAAGGCGATGATGGTCGGGCGCTCACGCTTCTTCGCCCAGTCGATAAGCCGCTGCAGGCCGTGGTCGGCGTCGGCCGAGCCTTCGGCATAGGAGAGCAGCGATTCCCGCGCCCAGGAACTGATCGGCGCGTCGACCGAATGCGTCGGGTTGTAGTAGCGATAGGGCTCGTAAGGGCCGTGGTTCTGCAGGCTGACGGCGAACAGGAAAACCGGATCGTCGCTGGCGTCGGCCTCGCGGATGATCTCGTCGGTCATCGCCGCGTCTGACGCCAGGGGCCCGCGCTTTTCCATCGGCGGCAGCGTCTCTTCCGAGCGGAAGTCGTTGAAGCCGAAATCGGCATAGACGGCGCCGCGGTTCCAGAACCAGTTGGTGCCGGGATGTATGGCGCGCGCCCGGTAGCCCTCGCTCTTCAGGAAGGTTGCCAGCGACGGCGTCGGGGTGCGCACATATTGCTGGTAGGGGATCGAGCCGGCCGGCAGGAAGGCGTTGGAGAAGCCGGTCAGCGCCTCGAATTCGATATTGGCGGTCATGCCGCCGAATTCGGGCGAGAACATCGAGCCGGAGCGCAAGGCGCGCACTGTCGGGATCGGGTCGGGCTTGATGCTGACGCCGGGCAGCTTCGTCGGATCCCAGAAGGATTCGCTCATCACCACGATGATGTCCGGCTTCACGCCCGGCACCGAAGCGGCGACGTCGGGGCGCTGGATCGCATCTATCGTCTTTTGCGAGTAGCCGGGCGGCGCCGGGACATGCGCCATCGGCACGTTCATCGCGAAGGCCAGCGCAAAACCGTTCGAGGCGTAGTTTTCCTTCTGGTCCCACATGATCGGTATGATCTGCAGCCGGTCGCGCGTCCACGAGAAGGTGGCGTAGTCCATGATCGAGACGAAGAAGGCGAGCAGCGGCACGGCAAGCGCCAGCCGCGCCAGGCGGCCCTTGCGGCTGAGGATCGGCACCCGCCGGCGCCAGGTCCGCCAGCCATAGACGAGCAGTGCCAGGCCGCCGACGAGGCCGGCAGCCAGCATGATGGCGGTCCATGGGCGCTCGCGCACCAGAAGCGGCATCAAAGCCATGATCTGGCGGGCAAACAGGAAATCCGTCGGATAGAGCGGGTCGCCGAGATAATGCGATTTCTGATGACCGACAAAGGCCAGCGCCAGCGTCAGCGGCGCCACGATCATCAGGCTCTGGTGGCTGCGGCCGAGCACGGCGTCGAGTCCGACCATGACCAGAGCGAAGACGATGATGGTGGTCCAGCCCGGCTTGAAGGGCTGCAGGAAGAAATCGACCGTGCCGAAGAAATCGCCGCGCACGATCCATTCGACCGCGAATACAAGCAGGGCGGCGGCAAGAACTGTCGTCAGGCCGTAGCGTACAGTCGGCCAGGTTCGTCCCGGCAGGTAGCCGGTGGACGGATCGTCTTCCAAAAATTGAGGCACGGGCTTGGCCGCGCCTTTTCTGATCCTTGCCACTCTGCTTCCCCCGGCCACGTAACCCGCCTTCCACGCGTGTCACGTTCTTGTCATCGAAATGTCACGCAAAGCTAGCGCCTGTGGCGGAAATAAGAAGAGCCAGCAAACTAAACGTGAGCGGTTTTCATCAGGTGTGATCGCCAAAAAGCCTTCTGGAACAGGGGTTCAGCGCAGCTTTCAGGCGGAAACGCCGGTCGAACAGACGCGTGCGGGCTTGACTTGGCCGTCCGCCTTGCGCCAGAGGCAGGGAAAACCAGCCTCTGGAGAGACCAAAATGGCCGTCGCATTCACCTTTCCGGGACAGGGCAGCCAGGCCGTCGGCATGGGCAAGGACCTGGCCGATGCCTTCCCCGAGGCGCGCCGCGTCTTCGAGGAAGTCGATGCCGCGCTCGGCGAAAAACTGTCGAAGCTGATCTGGGAAGGCCCGGAAGAGACGCTGACGCTGACCGCCAACGCGCAGCCGGCGCTGATGGCGGTGTCGCTGGCGGCGATGCGGGCGCTTGAAGCGCGCGGTTTCTCGCTGAAGGACAAGGTGGCCTATGTGGCCGGTCATTCGCTGGGCGAATATTCGGCGCTTGCCGCGGCCGGCTTCGTTTCTATCGGCGACGCGGCGAAGCTGCTTCGAACCCGCGGCAACGCCATGCAGGCGGCGGTGCCGGCCGGCGAGGGCGCCATGGCGGCGATCATCGGGTTGGAGCAGGCCGATGTCGAAGCCGCTTGCGCCGAGGCTGCCAAAGGATCCGTCTGCCAGGTCGCCAACGACAATGGCGGCGGCCAGCTGGTGATTTCCGGCGCCAAGGCGGCGGTCGAGATGGCGGCGAAGCTGTGCACCGAAAAGGGCGCCAAGCGGGCGCTGATGCTGCAGGTGTCGGCGCCTTTCCATTCGGTGCTGATGGCGCCGGCCGCCGACATCATGCGCGAGGCGCTGGCGGGCGTCGCGAAATCCGCGCCCGTGATCCCCATCGTCTCCAACGTCACGGTGACCCCGACCAACGACCCGGACGAGATCGCCCGCCGGCTGGTCGAGCAGGTGGTTTCCCGCGTGCGCTGGCGCGAGACGGTGGAATGGTTCGGCGCCAATGGTGTCGCGACGCTTTACGAGGTCGGCGCCGGCAAGGTGCTGTCGGGCCTGGCGCGCCGCATCAACCGCGACATCGCCACCGGCGCCATCGGCACGGCGGCGGAAGTCGAGGCGGCGCTGGCGGCGTTCAAAGCTTGAACTTTCAGCTCCAAGGCGATACATGAATACATGTATCCACCGGAGGTCCTCATGCCGACATCCATCCGCCTGGCGCCTGAGATTGAAGAACGCTTGGACTTTCTCGCCGCCAAGACCGGCCGCAGTAAAGCCTATTATCTGCGTGAACTCATTGAACGTGGGCTCGAAGACGTGGAGGACTATTATCTCGCTGCCGATGTGCTTGAGCGGATCAGGCGAGGTGAGGAGGATGTCGTAAAGAGCGAGGATTTCTGGCGTGGCCTGGACGCTTGAGTATGCTCGCTCGGCTCGCAAGCTTGTCGAAAAACTAGATCCGCACACACGCAACCGCATCCGTGACTTCATCGAAAACCGACTTGCCGGACTCGACCATCCACGTGAGCTAGGCAAACCACTTAAGGGCCCGTTGGCGACATTCTGGAGGTACCGAGTTGGGGACTACCGGATTATCTGCGATGCGCAAGACACGCGGCTGGTCATTCTTGTCGTGACGATTGGCCATCGAGGCGACGTCTACAGATAGCCCGGCACCTGACCTGTCCGATTTGAAAGGAAATAAAATGTTCGAATTGACCGGCCGCAAGGCGCTTGTCACCGGCGCATCGGGAGGCATCGGCGAAGCGATCGCCAGGGTGTTGCATAGCCAGGGCGCCATCGTCGGCCTGCACGGCACCCGCGTTGAGAAGCTCGAGGCGCTCGCAGGTGAGCTCGGCGATCGTGTAAAGCTCTTTCCGGCGGACCTGACGAACCGCGACGCGGTCAAGGCGCTTGGCCAGAAGGCGGAAGCCGAGCTCGAGGGCGTCGACATCCTAGTCAACAATGCCGGCATCACCAAGGACGGCCTGTTCGTGCGCATGTCGGACGCCGACTGGGATTCCGTGATCGAAGTCAACCTCACCGCCGTATTCCGGCTGACCCGCGAACTGACCCATCCGATGATGCGCCGCCGCCACGGCCGCATCATCAACATCACCTCGGTGGTCGGCGTCACCGGCAATCCAGGCCAGACCAATTACTGCGCCTCCAAGGCCGGCATGATCGGCTTTTCCAAGTCGCTGGCGCAGGAGATCGCCACCCGTAACATTACCGTCAATTGCGTCGCCCCGGGCTTCATTGAATCGGCCATGACCGACAAGCTCAACGACAAGCAGAAAGAGGCGATCATGGCCGCGATCCCGAGCCGGCGCATGGGCACCAGCATCGAGGTCGCATCCGCGGTCGCCTACCTTGCCTCCAATGAGGCGGCTTACGTTACCGGCCAGACCATTCACGTGAATGGCGGCATGGCGATGATCTGAGAGGAGGTCGGCCGGACGCCTGTGAAAACAGCCATTTCGGCTTGGACGCCCGTCATTTTTCGTGTAATGCGGCCCGCAACCCGGCGGTTCGGGCAAAAACCGGTCCTGTGGCGTTGCGTTTCCCGCATGACCATCTTTCAGCTTGATTAGCGGCATTCCGCCCGCTAACGAAGATAGACAACCTAAGACGAGGATTGCCCCAAATGAGTGACACCGCAGAGCGCGTCAAGAAGATCGTCATCGAGCATCTCGGCGTCGACGCCGACAAGGTGACGGAACAGGCGAGCTTCATCGACGACCTGGGCGCGGACAGCCTCGACACGGTCGAACTCGTCATGGCGTTCGAAGAAGAATTCGGCGTCGAGATTCCGGATGACGCCGCCGAAACCATCCTCACCGTCGGCGATGCCGTGAAGTATATCGACAAGGCTTCGGCCTGAGGCTTTCCGCAGGCATCACCGGGGAGGACCTGCGATGAGGCGTGTCGTCGTCACGGGCCTTGGCCTGCTTTCGCCGTTTGGCATGGGTGTCGAGCATAGCTGGAGGGAACTGCTCTCCGGCCGTAGCGCCTGCCGGCGCGTCACCGAATTCGAGGTGGACGATCTTGCCTGCAAGATCGCCCACGTCATTCCGCGCGGCGACGGCTCCAACGGTACCTTCAATCCGGAGGCCGTGCTCGAGCCGAAGGAACTGCGCAAGATCGGCGACTTCATCCTTTACGGCATCGCGGCCGCCGACGAGGCGCTGGCTGATTCTGGCTGGGAGCCCGAGACACATGAAGATCAGTGCGCCACCGGCGTGCTGATCGGCTCCGGCATCGGCGGCATCGACGGCATCGCCGAAAACGCGATGATCCTCAAGGAGCGCGGCCCGCGCCGGATCAGCCCCTTCTTCATTCCCGGGCAGATCATCAACCTGGTCTCGGGCCAGGTTTCCATCCGCCACGGCCTCAAAGGCCCCAACCATGCGGTGGTCACTGCATGCTCGACCGGCGCGCATGCCATCGGCGACGCGGCCCGGCTGATCATGTGGGGCGATGCCGATGTGATGCTGGCGGGCGGCACCGAGGCGCCGATCACCCGGCTGTCGATTGCCGGCTTCGCCGCCTGCCGCGCGCTCTCTACCGAGCGCAACGACACGCCCGAGACCGCTTCGCGGCCCTATGACCGCGACCGCGACGGCTTTGTCATGGGCGAGGGCGCGGGCGTCGTCGTCCTGGAGGAGCTGGAGCACGCCAAGGCGCGCGGCGCCAGGATCTATGCTGAGGTCACCGGCTATGGCCTGACGGGTGATGCCCATCACATCACCGCGCCGGCCGAAGATGGCGATGGCGCCTTTCGCTGCATGACGGCGGCGCTGAACCGGGCGAAACTCTCGCCGGCCGACGTCGACTACATCAACGCGCACGGCACCTCGACCATGGCAGACACGATCGAGCTCGGCGCGGTCGAGCGGCTGGTCGGCAATGCAGCCTCGAAGATTTCGATGTCGTCGACCAAGTCGTCGATCGGTCATCTGCTGGGCGCCGCGGGTGCCGCGGAAGCGATCTTCTCGATCCTCGCCATCCGCGACAACGTAGCGCCGGCGACGATCAATCTCGACAGTCCGGAACGCGAGACGGCGATCGATCTCGTGCCGAACAAGCCGCGCCAGCGCCAGATCGATGTCGCGCTGTCGAATTCCTTCGGCTTCGGCGGCACCAACGCCTCGCTCGTGTTCCAGCGTTACAATGGCTGAAAGGCCCGGAGCGATCCCTGGACGCAGCGGTTTTCCGCCCGGGATTGCTCACAAACAGACGACCAGCCGGCAGTCCCGCCACCTGCCGTCATTTTTGCCAAATTCTCCCCTAGCGTGTTGCCAAGGGATTCGTTGCAAGATCAGACGGTAGGGCGCGCCCATGAGCACAAATTCGGGGAGCACAAATCCGGGGAGCACAAATCCGGGTGACGGCGGGGATTTCGGACGGCAAGGCACAAAGGGTCCGATCATGCCGAAGACGGCGGCCGAGGCATTGCGCCCGGAAGCCGGCACGCCGCCGCCGTCGAAGCGCTCGCGCGCCTCGCGCAGCCAGCTCGTGGTGTTCCTGAATTTCTTCCTCTCCGTGGTGATCCTTGTGGTGCTCGCATCGGGTGCCGCGCTCTATTTCGGCATGCAGGCTTTTGTCGAAGCCGGGCCTTCCGCCAATGGCGACACCTTCATGATCAAGCCGAACACCGGCGTGCAGGAGATCGCCGACCAGCTCGAACGCCGCAATCTGATCAGCGATGCCCGCATCTTCCGGCTCGGCGTGCGCGCCACCGGCAATGAATCGGCGCTGAAGGCCGGCGAATACGCCATCAAGCCGCGCGCCTCGATGCGCGACATCATGGATCTCTTCAAGAGCGGCAAGTCGGTGATGTATTCGATCACCATTCCCGAAGGGCTGACGGTCGAGCAGGCGCTGCAGCGCGTCGCCGATCAGGAGGCGCTCACCGGCGACATGCCGCCGGCCCTGCCGCCGGAGGGCAGCATTGCCACCGACACGCTGCGCTTCACCCGCGGCGCCACAAGACAGCAGATGGTCGACAAGCTGGTGGCCGACCAGAAGAAGCTTGTCGACGACGTCTGGTCGCATCGCGCGCCCGACCTGCCGATCGCCAACATCGATGATTTCGTCACGCTCGCCTCGATCGTCGAGAAGGAAACGGGCAGGAGCGACGAGCGCTCGCGCGTTGCCGCCGTCTTCCTCAACCGGCTGGCCAAGGGCATGCGGCTGCAGTCCGATCCGACCATCATCTACGGCCTGTTTGGCGGCAAGGGAAAGCCCGCCGACCGGCCGATCTACCAGTCGGACCTCGACAAGCAGACGCCTTACAACACCTACTTGATCAAGGGCCTGCCGCCGACGCCGATCGCCAATCCGGGGCGCGCCGCGCTCGAAGCGGTCGCCAATCCGTCGCAGACCGACGATCTCTATTTCGTCGCCGACGGCAATGGCGGCCACGTCTTCGCCGCGACGCTGGAAGAGCACAACCAGAACGTCGCCCGCTACCGGGCGCTGCAGAAGAAGCAGGCGGATGCCGCCGCCAAGGCTTCCGGCCAGACGACGGCGCCGGCGGCTCCCGATGGCAACACCGGCGGCAATGACGCCGGGGACAATGGTGACAGCGGCGAGAACGGCGACGCCGGTGGCGATGCCGCGCAGTAGGCTCAATGCATGTCGCCCAAAAGTGCGTAGCGGTTTTGGGAAGACGACATGCATCAAACTCAATGCATGTCGCCCAAAAGTGCGTAGCGGTTTTGGGAAGACGACATGCATCAAACTCAATGCATGTCGCCCAAACGTGCGTAGCGGTCTTGGGAACACGACATGCATCAAACAGAGACTTGAAGCGCGTCGCCTGAATCCGTTTTGGCGCGATGCGCTTTAAGCTTGCCGCACGCGTCCTTTGACGCGAAGCCATATTCATGTTTTGAGGGGGCGCCGGCCGATCGTCCGGCGATTTTGGGGCGCGCAGCGCTGGGCCTTGCGTGCCTTTGCCTGCGACAGGGGACGACAGCGGCGATGAACCTGCAAAGCATGACCGGTTTCGCGCGGTCCGCCGGCGAAAGCGATGGCACCTCGATTGCCTGGGAGGTGAAATCGGTGAACGGCAAGAGCGCTGAGGTGAGGCTGAGGCTGCCGCAGGGTTTCGACCGGTTGGAGACCGCCGTCCGCCAGACCGTTCAGAGGCTCTTCGCACGCGGCAATTTCCAGGCGACGTTGACCGTCGGCCGAGCCGCCGCCAGGCAAACTCAGCCGGTGGTCAACGAGGCGTTCCTCAAGGATCTGGCGGGGTTGGCGAAGCGCTTGCAGGAGCAGTTCGGCGTCGAGCCCGCCACCGCCGACGGCCTGCTCTCCCTGCGCGGTGTGCTCGACGTTCCCGAGGCCGTCGAGACCGAAGAGGAGCGGGCCGCCCTTGATGCCGCGATCCTGACGGCGCTCGAGGCCGCGCTTGCCGGGCTGGAGCAGGCGCGCCGCGGCGAGGGCGCGGCGCTGGGCATGCTGCTCGCGGGCCATATCGACACCATCGAGGCGCTGGCGCTGAAGGCGGAGGCCGATCCTTCGCGGGAGCCCGCGGCAATCCGCGAGCGCATCGCCGAGCAGGTGCGTCTCCTGATGGATGCCTCGGCCAATCTCGACGCTGTCCGGCTGCACCAGGAAGCAGCCTTCCTCGCCACCAAGGCCGACATCCGCGAGGAGATCGACCGGCTGAAGACGCATGTCGCTTCCGCGCGTGCGCTGCTTGGCGGCGGTGGCGCCGTTGGCCGCAAGCTCGATTTTCTGGCGCAGGAATTTAACCGCGAATCGAATACCCTATGCTCCAAATCGAACGCCGCCGCGGTCACCGCGATCGGGCTGGAGCTCAAGGCGGTGGTCGACCAGTTTCGCGAACAGGTCCAGAATATGGAGTGACGGGGATGGTTGCCAAGGAGCCGACGGCTGCCAGGGATCTGGGATCCCGCATCCGCCGCCGCGGGTTGATGCTGGTGCTGTCGTCGCCGTCTGGCGCCGGCAAATCTACGATCGCGCGCAACCTTCTCGAAAGCGATTCAAGTCTTGAGCTTTCGGTCTCCGTCACCACGAGGCCGCGCCGCGGCTCGGAAATCGAAGGCGTCCACTATCACTTCCGCACCATGCGCGAGTTCGAGCGGCTGCGCGATTCCGACGCGCTGCTCGAATGGGCCGAAGTGCATGGCAATTGCTACGCGACGCCGCGCGAGCCGGCGGAAATCGCGTTGGCCGAAGGCCGCGACATGCTGTTCGACATCGACTGGCAGGGCGCCCAGCAGCTCAAGGAGAAGATGCGCGCCGACATCGTCTCGATCTTCATCCTGCCGCCGTCGATGAAGGAACTGAAGGCGCGCCTGAAGCGTCGCGCCGAGGACCAGGAATCCGTCATCGAAACCAGGCTGAAGAACGCCCGCCTCGAGATCGAGCATTGGAAGGAATACGACTTCGTCATCGTCAACGACGATCTCGACCGCGCCTTCGCCGAGGTCCGCGCCATCGTCGCGGCGGAGCGGCTTCGGCGCGACAGGCGGCCTGGCCTGTTCGATTTCATTTCCGGATTGCTGGACGAGAAGACGGGGTAGGCGAGCCGCTTCTCCGCGCCTTGGACTAAACAAGCCGCGTCAGTTGTCTGGCAGATCGTCTGGCCAACGTTGTGCGCCGTGAAGCACGCGCAGAATTCGAACGGCATTTTCGGTCAATTGATAGGCTACGACATATGGTGTCCCGACGATGACGAGCTCTCGGGTCGGCGCAAGCCTGCCGGGCCGGCCGCTCTCGGGAAAGTCCTGAAGGCGGCCGATCGCGGCGGCAATCCGCTCATCCATCGCGATTGCCGCCACGGGATTGTCGGCCTCTATATGCGTGAATATCCCGTCGCGATCCGAAAGCGCCAGAACTGACCAGACGATCTTCAAGATTTAGCTTCGCCGGCCTTACGCGCCGCCGCACGTCGCTTGGCAAAATGCGCCTCGACTTGCCCGTCCGAAATGTCGGGTCTGGTCTCTTCGAGTGCTTCGCGCACCTTGGCGCGAAACCACGCATCATGCACTTCGCTGTTTGTGACCAGGTCGATTGGCAAGGTGCCCTCATTGGCGGTACGAGTGAGAAGTATCCGGACCGCATCCGAAACCGTGAGTCCCATGCTTTCAAGCACTGCGGAAGCCCGATCCCGGATATCGGCATCGATACGCGTCTGGACAAGTGCGTTCGCTGGCATTGGCAGTCTCCTTAGCCATTAACGTAATGCGTTTGAATGACAAATGCCAGCCCTGTCATCCTTCCCGCGGTGAATGAGGGACCTGAAGCTCTAGGTAGGGACTTAGGGGCGCTAGCGGCTAAATCGTATTCGTCAACCTGACGAACTCTTCCACGCTGAGCGTTTCGGCCCGCCGGGTCGGGTCGATGCCGGCTTGCGTCAGCAACGCCTCGCCGCCCAGGCTCTTCACGCTTTGCCTCAGCATCTTGCGGCGCTGGCCGAAGGCGGCCTCGGTGACGCGGCCGAGCTTTCTGCCGTCCACGGGCAGGGGAGACGGGCGCGGCACCAGATGCACCACGGAGGAGGTGACCTTCGGCGGCGGCGTGAACGCCTGCGGCGGCACGTCGAAAGCGATCCTGGCCTCGGTGCGCCAGCCGGCCAGAACGCCGAGCCGGCCATAGCCGTCGCTGCCCGGAACCGCGGTGACGCGCTCCGCTACCTCGCGCTGGAACATCAGCGTCATCGACTGGTAGAAGGGCGGCCAGTCGGGCACCGTCAGCCAGCGGATCAGAAGCTCGGTGCCGATATTGTAGGGCAGGTTGGCGACGATCTTCACCGGCCCACCATTCGCCGTGCCGGCGAGCGCGGCAAAATCCGTCCTCAGCGCATCGCCGGGAATGACCTCGAGGCGACCCGGATAATGGCTGGAAACCTCGGCCAGCGCTTCAAGGCAGCGTTCGTCGCGCTCGATGGCGATCACGCGCCGCGCGCCGTTGAACAGCAGCGCCCGCGTCAATCCGCCCGGGCCGGGACCGACCTCGATCACCGTCGCCTCGCCGAGGTCGCCGGCTGCGCGGGCGATCTTGCTTGTCAGGTTGAGGTCGAGCAGAAAATTCTGCCCGAGCGCTTTCTTGGCCTGCAGACCGTGTCGCTCGATCACGTCGCGCAGCGGCGGCAACCCGTCGATTGTGCTGCGCGCGTTCAATTGATCCTCATGCGGCGGCCTGCCGGCCGCTGTCGGCCAGCCGGCGCGCCAGCCTCAGCGCGGCGATCAGGCTGTCGGCGTGCGCTATGCCTTTGCCGGCGATGTCGAAAGCGGTGCCGTGGTCGGGCGAGGTGCGGATGAAGGGCAGGCCCAGCGTCACATTGACCGCCTCGTCGAAGGCTAAAGTCTTGGCCGGGATCAGGGCTTGGTCGTGATACATGCAGAGCGCCGCGTCATAGGAGGCGCGTGCGCGCGGGTGAAACATCGTGTCGGCCGGCAGCGGTCCGACCGCGTCAATGCCTTCCGCCTTCAGCGTCTCGACGGCCGGGGCGACGATTGCGGCATCCTCAGTCCCCATGGCGCCGCCTTCGCCGGCATGCGGGTTGAGCCCGGCGATCGCAAGCCTCGGGCGCGCGATGCCGAAGCGGCTCTTGAGATCGGCGACGGTGATGCGCGCCGTGGCGACGATCAGCTCCGTCGTCAGCACTTTCGGCACTTCGGCCAGAGGCATGTGAATGGTCACCGGAACGGTGCGCAGATCGGGTCCGGCCAGCAGCATCACCGGCGTCACCTCCCTGCCGGTGTGGCGCGAGGCCAGATGCGCCAGATACTCGGTGTGGCCGGGAAAGCCAAATCCCGCATCGTAGAGCGGCTTCTTGGCGATCGGGCAGGTGACCACCGCGGCGGCGCGGCCGGCGAGACAGTCGGCGACGGCGCGGTCGATGGCTTCGATGGTGCCGGCGGCATTGACCGGGTCCGGCTCTCCCGGGCTGTCGACATGGCGTGCATGCAGCGGCACGACGGGAAGCACGCGGGCAAAATGATGCGTTGCCTGTCCCGGCAACGTCTCGGCAATTGTCACATTGGCACCGACGAGGCGGGCGCGGGCTTCGATCAGGGCGGGGTCGGCGAGCAGATAGAAGGGCGGCACGCCGGCGCTGTCGCCCGCCTGCCAGGCAGCGATGGCGATCTCGGGCCCGATGCCCGAGGGATCGCCGACACTGAGCGCCAGCGGCGCATCGGCGTTCTGCGCGCTCATGCAAAGCCACGGATCAGGCTGTTCATGCCTCGACGGAAGCGGGATTTTCTGCGGTATCGAGGCACGCGTCGAACCCTGTCGCCTATCCCTTTAGCAGTTCCGGGCGGAAAACCGCGTCATCCGGCCCTAGCGTTCGACGATCTTGGCCTTCTGGCGCAGCTCGGCGACATATTTCTTGCTGAGTTCGTCGGCGTCCTTGTCGCTGCTGCCCTCGGCCTGGAACACCATCTGCGCGGCCTTGTCGTCGGAAACCTCACGCGAGGAGCAGATGCCGATGAACTCGATGCCGCGGTCGGTCTCGCGCGTCGGCGTGGCGGCGCCGACCTTGGTCGACTTGATCTGCTCGGCCCAGTCGGGCGGCAATTGCGGCGCCAGCACCCGGCCGAGATCGCGCACGGTGACGTCGAGCAGGCCCTTGGCGAAGTCGCGCGTGGTGTTGCAGCTGTTGAAGCGGACGCGCATGGCGTCGGCCTCGCGCTTGCGTTTGGCGAGCGTGGCGGCGCGCTCCGATGCCGGGACCACGAAGATCACCTGCTGCAGCATGTATTCCATGGCGGTCGGCTTGGAGCCGCCCTTGTCGAGCATGCGCCGCACGGCGTCCTGCTCGGTCACCGAGCCGCCTTCGCCGGAGCGGTAGCGCGCGCTGAGCGCCTGGTTCCAGGCCATCTGGGCGCGGATGAATTCCTTGAAGTGTTCCTTGCTGACGCCCGACTGGTTCATGATTGCGTCGAGTTTCGCCAGCGGCATCTTGTTGCCCGTGGCAAAGCGCTGGTACGCGGCGTCGACCTGCTGATCGGAGATGCGGATGCCGAGCCGCCTGGCCTCGGCCAGCCGCAGCGTCTGGTCGATCATCTCCTGCGCGGCGTCGCCTTTCTTATGCTGCAGCTTGAAGAAGGCGGCCCGATGCGCGATGTCGCCGGTGGTGATTGGTATGTTGTTGACGACATACTTGATCTCGGCGGCGAAAGCAGGCTGCACAACAGCCGTGACGGAAACCGAAGTCGCCGCCACCAGAAGTGCCAATCCTGCCGAAAACAGGTATTTCCTCATCTTACCTTCCCAATTTTCCCGCCACGACGCGCGTCCTCTGAACGCCTGCGCAATGCAGCAGACCCCTTGCCCATCCTATGCGGCGAAACGATGTCGCCAGCGCATGACCCTGAGAATCAGGTGCATTTTCGAGGAATCACGCTCCAAATCAAGACCAAAGCACCATCAGCGCCCGAAACGGCGCACGGCTCGGAGGCCGTGCGCCCGCCCATCTCACTGGATGGTATCGATCGCGCTTGTTGACGAGCCGAAATCGCCGAGCGTGCGGAACGACAGGTTGAAGCCGATGTTCTCCGACACTTCCTTGGTGATGGAATCACGCGTCTGCGAATACGTCATGATGTAGGTGAAACAGGAATCGTTGTAGGCGAAGCCGACACCGTCCTTGACCAGCACATTCTGCTCGATGTCGTAGGTGCCGGTGCCGAACAGCCGCCAGTTCTGCGCCAGATGCGTCGAGGCGCCGAGCGTGACCTCGTGGCGGTCGGTGGTGAAGCCATAGAGCGGCTGTGCTTCGATGAAGGCATATTTGGCGCTGAGCGATATCGGCAGGCCGGAATAGGCAGCCTTCACTTCGGCGCGCCTGACCTCGAAAGTCTGCTCGTCGAAACGTCCGCTCACCGACCCGGAGAAACCGCTCGGGCTGTTGAAGCCGACAAGGCCGACATAATCCGACGTCGGCTTGTCGAGGCCGGATTCGGCCCCGGCATTGACGAGATCGGGTGCGGCGAAAGAGTTCTCGCCCGCGAGTTGATAGGACTGGCCGAAAATGGCATTCGTGGCCCAGCCATTGTCATAGGCACCTGAATACCGGAAGCCGACATTGGCGCGCGTGCCGCCTTCTATGCGGTCGTAGCCGGAGAATTTATCGCGCTCGAACAGCGTGGTGGCGTCGAAGACGAAGCTCTGCGCATCTTCATTGGGAACAGCCAATCCGCCGACATATTGCTCGTTCGGGCGCACGAAGACCTGTGCTGTCGGCTCCAGGATATGGCTGGAGTTGGGCATGGAGAACAACAGCGGCCAACGCGCCTCGAGACCGAGAGTGGCCATGTAACGGGCAAGCGAGGAGCGCATGTCGACGTCTTCGCCCAGATTCGTCCCCATCTGGTTGACGGCGGCGAGCGAAGCCGAATTGGCGTTGACATAGCCGGCGTCGCCGCGGAAGGCGAGCAATGGCGTCAGTTGCAGGCCGTCATCGGTGGTGAAGGTGCGCTTCCACTCGGCTTCCGCCGTCAGCCGGCTCGATTCGCCTTCGATGCCGCGCACATTGTTGACGGAGTTCGAATTGTTGATATCTGCCAGCACGGCGTCCAGACGATTGCGGCTGATCACGCGTGCATTGACGTTGAACGACAACTGGCCGCCGGCGACCGATGTGTCGGGAATGTAGGCGTAGTCGAACGACGGCAGGACCCAGGGCTGCTTGGAGGCGCGCGCCGTCGGATCGCTGGAGAGCGTATCTTCCTGCACCTCGAAGCGCATGGCGCGAACGTCGAAATAGTTGCGGCCGCTCAAGCCCGTCAGATAGATCGACGACTGGTGGACGAGGTCGCTGTAGCCGTCGATGTTGTAGGTGCGCGAGAAGTCCTTGTCGGTCTGGAGCAGCACGTCCCAGCCGAAATTCCAGCGCTCGTTGATGGCGAACTGGCCCTTGGTGCCCATCATGCCGCGAAACTTGTTCGGATCGTTGGCCGGCCCCGAATTCACATTGTGGCCGCTGGAATCGATGAACGCGTCGGGATCCTGCTGCTGGATGCCGGCGATCTTCAGCGTATACTGGCCGTTGTTGAAGCGCTGGCGCCACTCCGCCTCGCCGAGGAAACCCTGCTTGGTGTAGCCGCTGCCGGTGACGGTCAGGTCATAGGTCGGAGACAGCGCGAAATAATAGGGGACTTTGACGCCGACGCCGAGATGGTTGTTGTAGACGATGCCCGGGATCAGGAAGCCACTCTTGCGCTTTACCGTCGGGTCGGCGATCTCGAAAGCAGGCAGATAGGCAAGCGGGAAGCCGAAAAACTCGAAATTCGAGTTTTCGAAGCGGACTGTCTTCTTCTCGCCGTTCCAGATGATTTTTCGCGCCTTGACGCGCCAGGTCGGCGCTTTGTCCGGCTTGTCCTCGCAAGGTTCGCAGGCGGTGTAGACGCCGTTGTGGAAGGTGGTGAGCACGCCACCCATGCGTTCGGCGCTCTCGGCGGCGAAATAGGCCTTGTCGACCGTCTCGACGCGCAGCGCATTGAGGAAGCCGTCGGCGAAGTCGTCGGTAATGTCGATATGCTCGGAATTGATCTTGGTGCCGTCGCTGTTGATCAGCTCGACGGCGCCGCTGGCGACGAGGCGCTTGGTGTCGCGATTATACACCACGCGCTGGGCGACCAGCTTGTTGCCGCCATAGTCGATCTGCACGCCGCCGACGGCCGTGACCGTGTGCTTGTCGTTGTCATAGACAAGCGTATCGGCAGCCAGCAGCATTTGCGTGCCGGATGGGACGGACTTGGCGGCAATGGTCTGTGCCAGCGCAGGTGCAGTCGGCACGGCGCAAGCGAACAGACATGCCAAGGCGGCCGCCCCATAGAGGCGTGCCAAACCGGCCTGCCTATGGCTGCGCAATCCAGCCTCCCTCACTAGCCGTCTTCCTTGTATAGCAGAAAGGTCACCCCAAAGAACATAGCCACGACAACCGGAACCCATGCAGCCACCACAGTAGGCACGAATCCGGCGACACCGAATGCCTTGACCAGTACCGAAACGACATAAAGCAGAAAGCCGGCCACGACGCCACCCAGAATCATCGTTGCCGACTGCCCCATTCGCGCAAATCGCATTGAAACCGTTGCAGCAATCAGCGTCATGGCGACGAGAAGGAACGGCAGCGCCACCAGCGAATCGAACTGCATGGCGAAGGCATTTGCCTTGAGCCCGAACGAGCGGGCAACCTCGATCTTGCGCGGCAGCTCGTAGAACGGAATGGTTTCCGGGCGCGCCAGGCGTTCCTGCACGAATTCCGGCTTGAGATTGGTCGGCACCTTGTCGGACGCCAGCGCCTGGATATTGCCGTTCTTGAAAACCTTGACGTCCTGCAATTCCCAGTATCCGTCGCGCAGGAAGGCCTTTGCGGCATCCTTGCGCTCGGCGATGTTGCCCTGCGGGTCGAGGATGAAAAACACCGCGTCCGCCATCTCCAGCCCCTGATTGAGGATGGCGCGGGCGCCGATGATGGTGTCGCCGGATTCGGTTTTCTGCCTGAGCCAGGGCGTGACGTTGGTGGTGACGGCGTTCGACTTGCCGGCCCGCAGGTCGTTCTCCATCTGCTCGGACCAGGAGAAGCCGTGTGCTGCGATCGGGTTGATCACTCCGACCGACAGCACCCCGAACATCAGCGCGCCGACGCAGCAAGGGAACAGGAACTGCCAGGCCGAAACCCCGGCGGAGCGCGCGATGACCAGCTCATAGCGGCGGTTGAGCGACACCAGCGTCGCCATCGCCGAGAACAGTCCGACGAACGGCACCGTCTGCAGCATGATCATTGGCATCCTGAGCGCCGAGATGGCGAACGCCGTGCCGTAGGTGAAACCCGGCAGCCCGGTCGTGCGGCCGGACAACTCGGTGAAATCGATCAGGAACACCAGCGCCAGCAGGCCCAGGAAGAACCAGAAGGTGATCGAGACGTAACGGAAGAAGAAATAGCGGCCCAGCGTCCAGCCCATGGTCAGGCTCCCTGGCCGGAAGCGCGCCGGGCAAGCCAGAGCTTGAACGCTATCCAGTTGTCGCCGGCACGATTGGCGAGGTTCGTCAGCCAGTCGGCCCAGGCGACAGGCAATTCCATGCTGCGCGACGAAACGATGAACCAGATCGAAACCGCGGAGGCGATGAGCGGTATGCCGTAGAGCAGATAGACATAATACCAGACCTTGTCGGCTTTGCCGGCGGCGAAGAAGCCCAGCCATCGCACGAACAGCGCTATCGCGATTGCCGTGATCAGCGGATTGACGCGCGCCTCTCGGTGCGAGCGCGCATCGCCCGCTACGGCAAGCGCGATCAGCGCGAACACCAGCGAATAGGACCATTCGGCGAAGCGCTGGTTGAGCTCCGCCCGGTAGCTGCCCGGTTCGCGCTGGAACATCTTGTCGTTGGGATCAGGGTTGAGCAGATATTGTGTCGTGCGGTCCTTGGGCAAAAGCGTGATGTCGTTCGCCGCCGACATGAAGGCCGACATGTCGAAAGCATAGGAGGTGAAGCGGATGACGGAGAGGTCGCCGGTCACCGATTTGCGGTTGATGACGCCGTCATTCATCATCAGCACCTTCTCGTCGCCTTTTTCGACGATGCTGCCGGTCTTGGCGTAATAGGTGAGGCTGGCGCCTTCCTCGCGCGAATCGGCGACGAAGATGCCGCCGAGCCTATTGCCGGGAAGCCGTTCGCCGACCTGCAGGAACAGGCCCTCGTCGATCTTGCGGAACGTGCCTTCCTGGATGATCAGCGACAGAAGATCGGCGCGCGAAGCCGCCACCAGCTGCCGATTCTTCTGCCTTGCATAGGGGTCGATAGCGTTGTCGACGATGAAGGAAAAGGCGCAAGCCGCGATTGCGAGCAACAGGATCGGCCGCGCGATCGTCCAGCGCGAGGCGCCGGCGGCGCTGAGCACGGCCAGCTCCGAATCGGTGTTCATGACGCTCAGCGTCTGCGCCACCGCCACCACCAGCGCGAACGGCACCACGATCGGGATGATTGAGGGGATGATGAGCGCCGCGACTTCGAAAAAGGTCAGCGCCGACTGGCCGTTGTCGGTGACGAGGTCGATCTTGGCCAACACCTGCGTCGTCCACACGATCGCCAGCGTCCAGACCAGCGCCGCGAGGAACATCGTCAGCGCGCGGCGCATGATGTAGCGTTCAACGACCTTCATGAAGGCTTTTTCTCGATTTTGCCGAACGGCATCATGCCCGCAGACAAGGTAGTCATCCGGCGGCGCCCGCACAACTGCGTCATAGGCGGCGCGCTCCGGTTTGTCGCCCCACGCCACATGCCCCGGCGTGGCGGAGTCTCCGCGCCAATGGATAAGAAATGCAAAACATTGATGGTTAACAGCAGGTTGCGGCAGCAAGCCAAGGTTGTGCCGAGGCGAATCCTTTGTCTATGGTGGCGCCGATATAGACTGCGATTTCGGCCAAAGTCTTGCCAAATGGCTGAAAACGACCAAATGTCGCGCACGCTTGCCAAACCTCTTGCTCGCTAAAAATTACCTTTGCCCGCACCTTACGGCCATCCCCGAAAGCAGGACCTGATGACGTCGAGACCATCCATTTCTTTCGCCAAATTCGCCGCGCCGAAAAAAGGCAGCGTCTTCGTGTTCGCGGCCGACGGCGGCGGCCTCGGCGAGGCGGCCAAGGCCTGCGATCCTGCTGGTGCATTGGCTCGCGCGCTTCCGGTCGCCGATTTCTCCGGCAAGTTCGCGAGCTCGGCCGAGGTGCTGGCGCCGGAAGGAACGTCGGTCGACCGGCTGGTGGCGGTGGGCGCCGGCAAGGTCTCGAACCTGGACGACAATGCCTGGCTGAAACTCGGCGGCACTGTTGCCGCTTCGCTGCGCAAGGCGACCGAGGTGGCTGTCATCCTCGATCTCCCGGAACTGCAGCCTGATGGCCGCCAGGCGGCGAGCCTTGCCGCCGGCATCCTGCTGCGCAGCTATGCCTTCGACAAATACAAGACCAGGAAAGACAAGGAAGACAGCCAGCCTAACCCAAAAGCGGCGAAGCCCGCCAAGGTCACGATCCACTGCGCCGATCCAGCTGCCGCGAAGAAGGCTTTCGCCGGCGAGGAAGCGGTGGTCGACGGCGTGCTGCTTGCGCGCGACCTCGTCAACGAGCCGGCCAATGCGCTGGGGCCCATCGAATTCGCCGAGCGCGTCAAGGCGCTGGAGCAGCTCGGCGTCGAGGTCGAGATCCTGACGGAAAAGGAAATGAAGAAGCTCGGCATGGGCTCGCTGCTCGGCGTCGCCCAAGGCTCGCCGCGCGGCGCGCGCCTTGCGGTGATGCGCTGGAACGGCGGCAAAGCAAAGGACGTGCCGCTCGCCTTCATCGGCAAGGGCGTCACCTTCGACACCGGCGGCAATTCGATGAAGCCGGCCTCGGGCATGGAAGACATGAAGGGCGACATGGGCGGCGCGGCCGCCGTCACCGGTCTGATGCATGCGCTGGCGGCGCGCAAGGCGAAGGCCAATGTGGTCGGCGTCATCGGCCTGGTCGAGAATGCCGTCGACGGCCATGCCCAGCGACCCGGCGACATCGTCACCTCGATGTCGGGCCAGACGATCGAAGTCTTGAACACCGACGCCGAAGGCCGCCTCGTTCTGGCCGATGCGCTCTGGTACGCCAACGACCGTTTCAAGCCGAAATTCATGATCAACCTGGCGACCTTGACCGGCGCCGTCATGGTGGCGCTCGGCCAGCACTATGCCGGCCTCTTCTCCAACAATGACGAGCTTGCCGGCAGGCTTTTCGGCGCCGGCCAGGCCAGCCAGGAGCGGCTCTGGCGAATGCCGCTCGGCCCCGAATACGACAAACTGATCGATTCCAAGAACGCCGATATGAAGAACATCGGCGGTCGCTATGGCGGCGCCATCATCGCCGCGCAGTTCCTGCAGCGTTTCGTCAAGGACACGCCGTGGGCGCATCTCGACATCGCCGGCACCGCCATGGGCGCGCCGTCGAGCGAGATCAACCAGTCCTGGGGCTCGGGCTTCGGCGTCAGGCTGCTCGACAGGCTGGTGCGAGATCACTACGAAGGGTAGCGGATGGCCGATATCCTGTTCTATCACCTGACTGAATCGACGCTCGAGGAAGCGCTGCCCGGCCTGCTCGAGCGCAGCGTCGAGCGCGGCTGGCGCGCGGTGGTGCAGACGGGCACGGAAGAGCGCCGCGACGCGCTCGACCAGCACCTGTGGACCTTCCGCGACGATGCCTTCCTTGCACATGCCACCGACCGCGAGGCCTATCCGGCCGAGCAGCCGATACTGCTCACCACGGGCGGGGGCAATCAGAATGCCGCCCAGATCCGCTTCCTGGTCGATGGCGCGGCGCCGCCCGAGCTTTCCGGCTACGAGCGCGCCGTCTTCCTGTTCGACGGCCATGACGCAGCACAGCTCGAAGCCGCCCGCGGCCATTGGAAGACGATGAAGGAAGCCGGCCACCCCGTGACCTACTGGCAGCAGACGCCTGATCGGCGGTGGGAGCGCAAGGCGTGAGGCCGGCTGCGAAGAGGAGTCCGTTCGAGCGCGCTTGTTAAGGGTCTTGCTGCTTATGGATCAATGCCCGATTTGCCTGCAGCAGATCGAGACATCGCTGCCTTGCCGCTGGCTCGGCCTGGCAGAAAAGCCGGAGTAACTCGTTGGCGCGATCCTCAAAGGCACGAAACGTCGACCGAGACTCTTAGAAAATCGCTGCTTGCAAAGCAGAATGTGCATCCGCAAAGCACCAAAACCAACGCAAAACTGATCGAGTTCTGCACGCGTCGAACCCTCGTTACCGCCTGGAACACCGACACCGATGATAAGTTGACGGAATGTCGCCATGAACTATTAGCATCGATCTATGAGTTGTAAGAAGAGCAACTCACGCGGCGGGGGAGAATGCGGATCAGGATCGTCGGAACCGGCAGGGCCGTACCGGCCGAGCGGGTCGCCACGCGCGCACTGGAGGAGAGACTTGGCCTCGGCGAGGGCGCGCTTGAGGCCGTCACCGGCATCGCCGAGCGCTATGTCTGCAAGGCCGAATCGCAGATCGATCTCGCCTGCGCCGCAGCGACACTTGCGCTTGGCGATGCCGGCCTCGAGCCCGGCGCCGTCGACCTGATCGTCGGCGGCTGCGGCGTGCCATACCAGCCGCTGCCGGCGACCGCGCCTCTGGTCATGCAGCGCCTCGGATTGACGGACGGCTCGGCCGCCGCCTTCGACGTCAACAGCACCTGTCTTGGCTTCCTCACCGCCTTCGAGACCGCCGGCCGCATGATCGAGGCGGGGCAATGCGAGACGGCGCTGGTCTTTTCGTCCGAAGTCGCCTCGCGCGCTCTGCCGTGGCAGGACGCGCCCGAGATCGCCGCGCTCTTCGGCGACGGCGCCGCTGCAGCGGTGCTGCGCCGGGCCGAGCCCGGTGAGGGCAAGGTGGCGGCGAGCCTGATGCGCACCTATCCCTCCGGCTGGGAAGCCTGCGGCATCGGTTCGGGCGGCACGCGCTTCGATTTCCGCAAGCAGCGGGAAGCGTTCGCCGCGCACAGCCTGTTCCACATGGACGGCAGGGAATTGTTCCGGCTCACCTCGCGCCATTTCAACGGCTTCGTTGCAACTCTGCTCGAGCGCGCCGGCTGGCAGCGGGAGGACGTCGATCTCGTCGTGCCGCATCAGGCGAGCCCTTTCGCGCTTGCCCACATGGCGCGCCAGACCGGCTTTTCGCCGGAAAAGCTGGTCGACATCTCGGCCCGCTTCGGCAACCAGATCGCGGCCTCCATTCCGTTCGCGCTGGACGTCGCGCGCCGCGAGGGCCGCGTGACGCCGGGCATGAAGCTGCTCCTCCTCGGCACGTCGGCCGGCGTCTCCTTCGGCGGCATGGCGCTGGAGGTCTGAGGGATGGCCGTGCTCGTCACCGGCGCCAGCGGCTTCCTCGGCTCCCATGTGCTCGAGCGACTGGCCGCATCCGGCACGCTGGCGCTCGGCCTCGGTCGCGATGGAGCACGCTGCGCCGCGCTCGAAGCCGGCGGCCATCGCATCATCCGCCACGATCTCGCGCAGCCGCTCGATGGCGCGCTCGACCCCAGGCTCGGCAGGGTCGAACGGATCATCCATTGCGCCGCGCTCTCTTCGCCCTTCGGCCGCCTCGCGGATTTCGTGGTGGCTAATGTGGTGGCGACGCGCAACCTCGTCGATTTCGCAAAACGGCAGGGCGTGAGCCGCTTCGTCCACATCTCCAGCCCGTCGGTCTCTTTTGCATTTCGTGACCAGCTTGATCTCAGTGAGGACGCGGCTTTGCCGGAACCTGTCAATCACTATGCCCGCACCAAGTGCATGTCGGAGAAGATCGTGCTTGGCCAGCCCGGCATCCATCCGCTGGTGTTGAGGCCGCGCGGCATCTATGGCGCCGGCGATCGGGCGCTGCTGCCGCGCCTGATCAAGGCGGCAAAAAGCCGGCCGCTGCCGCTGTTTCGCGATGGCCGCGCGGCCATCGACCTCACCCATGTCGACGATGCGGTCGACGCGGTGGTGGCGGCGCTCGCGGCACCCGGGGAGGCCGAGCGCCAGGTCTTCAACATTTCCGGCGGCGAGGTGCTGCCGGTCCGCCGCATCGCCGACGAAGCCTGCATCCGCGCCGGCTTGCACGCGCGCTGGCGGCCGATGCCGCTCATGCCGGCTATGCTGGCGGCGGGACTGATGGAAGCGGTGGCGCTTCGGCTGCCCGGCCGCCCCGAGCCGCCGGTCACGCGCTATGGGCTCGGCCTCTTTGCCTATGCGCAAAGCCTCGATTTATCCAGGGCGAAACGGGTGCTCGGCTGGACGCCGAAAATCTCGTTCGAACAAGGGCTTGATCGCACTTTTGCCGGTGGCGTGCGGTCATGAGAATCGTCTTCGCCAACAGCGCCTGGGTGAGCGCCGCCGAGCGATTGATCCTGCGCGGCGGCGGCTGGCAACGTGTCAAGCTGCGCGTCCGCTACGGGCTGATCTTTCATCCGGCTGCCGGGCCGGCGCTTGTCGACACCGGCTACACGCCGGAAGCGCTGAGCGGTGAGCGGCGCGGCCGGATGCTGCGGCTCTACGGCGCACTGCTCAAACCTCAGCTCAACGCTGCCGAACAGGTTCTGCCGGTGCTGCGGCGTTTCAACCTGTCGCTCGATGACATCCGCACCGTCATCGTCACCCATTTCCATGCCGACCACATTTCCGGCCTGTCGCTGTTTCGCAACGCGCGCTTCATAGCCAGCGATGCCGCCTGGGCGCGGGTCAAGGCGCGCACGGCCGGGCAGAATCTGCGCCATGGCGTCTTCAGTGAACTCTTCCCCGCCGATTTCGAAGCGCGGCTCGACGGGCTCTCCACCAAGCAACAGATAGCGGCGCAAGATGGCCTTCCTGGAGGCGTCGATCTTTTCGGCGACGGCAGCGTGATCGCGGTCGATCTTCCCGGACATGCCGATGGCCAGTTCGGCCTGCTGTTTACCGGGCTTGACCGGCCGCTGCTCTACGCCGTCGATGTTCAATGGCTGCTCACAGCCTTGACCCAAAACCGCACGCCGGGCTTTCCGGCCACATTGATCGCCGAGGATGCCGCGGCGATCGAGCCGACCAGCGCCATGCTGCGCCGCTTCCTCGCCTCCGGCGGCGAGGTGATGCTCTGTCACGATCCTGCGCCGACATCCCATGACCTCGCGCCGGAGGCCGCATGAACGGGCTGGCGGAAGCGGCGGGTTCCTTCGCCCTGACGCGCTGGGTGTCGCGCAAGAGCCGCGCGGATTTCGAGCGCTGGCAGGCGGCCGCCTTGCGGCGCTTCCTCGACCGCGATCTGCCGCGCGCACCTTTCTATCGCCACGCGCCGGCCAGGCTTGCTGACCTGCCGGTGACCGAGAAGGCGCTGCTGATGGCGCGCTTTGAAGACTTCAACATCCACGGCTTTACCGCCACGGAAGCCTGGGCGGCCCTGGCGCGTGACGGCCGGGCCGGCGCGCTGACGGTCGGCGCCAGTACCGGCACATCGGGCAATCGCGGCCTGTTCGTGATTTCCGAGGCCGAAAAATACCGCTGGCTGGGCGCAATCCTCGCCAAGGCGGCGCCCGATCTTCTCTGGCGCGGCATGCGCGTCGCGATCATCCTGCCGCAGAATACCGGGCTTTACGACAGCGCCAGCAAATCGCACCTGATCAAGCTCGCCTTCTTCGACCTGACATCGGAGCCGGAGAACTGGCGTGGCGCGCTCGAAGCCTTCGATCCGACGGTCATCATCGCGCCGCCAAAGATGCTGCGGCATTTCGCGGCCGAAAGCTTTCGGCTCCAGCCGAAGCGTGTCTTCTCCGTGGCGGAAACGCTCGATCCGGTTGACCGTCCGGCTACCGAGGATTTCTTCCGGCTGCCGCTCGGCCAGATCTACATGGCGACCGAAGGCCTGTTCGCGGTGACCTGCCGGCAGGGCGGACTGCATCTTGCGGAAGACTCCGTCTTCTTCGAATTCGAGCCGGCGGGTGAGGGGCTGGTAACCCCGCTGGTGACGGCTTTTCGCCGTCAGACGCAGATCATGGCGCGCTACCGGATGAACGACCTGTTGCGCTTGTCCAAAGAACCTTGCCGCTGCGGTTCGTCGCTGCGCTGCGTCGACGAGATCGTCGGCCGCATGGACGATGTCTTCCGGCTTTTCTCGGCGAACGGCCCGATCCTGGTCACGCCGGATGTGCTGCGCAACGCCGTGCTCAAGGCCGACCGCCGCATCGACGATTTTCGCCTCATACAGACCGGACCGGAAAGCATCGAGCTCAGCCTTCCGCCGACGCTCGCGGACGATGCGGCTGCTGCCGCCCACCATGCGGTGCAGGCGTTGCTGGATGCGCGAAAGGCGGTCGCTACCGTCGCGCTCATTCGCGCGCCGCTGCCACTGCAGACAAGCCGCAAACTGCGCCGCGTCGAATGCCGTCTCGAGCAGGCGCAATGAGCGGCGCTGCGGCGACTGCAAGAAGGCCCGGGCGGCAAGCCGACCGGGTCGAAAACAAGCCGGCAAAGGTCGAGACTTTTGCGAGCCTTTTCAACGAGATGCCGGTGTGCGATCTTATCGCCAACCTGAACACGAAAGTCGAGACATTCGAAGTCGCCGGGCGCATTTTTCCGCTGACGCTGAACGATGCGGATGAGGCGCCCAACTGTTACATCTGTTGTCCGACCAGCGCTTATATCGACTATGCGATGGACGAGATGCGCAACTTCGCCGCCCACCCGCTGCTGCGGCGCGCGTTAAAGGCGCTGATCGGCGCCTGCGCGCCGCTGGCCAGGGCGAGCGGCCTCGATCATCAGGCACAGCTCAACAACTGGCTCTATTCGACCAATCCGGTGCCGCTGCTCGACCGGCCGACGGTCGCGTCGCTGCGCTCGGCCCTGACCGCGCGTTTCCCCGATCGCGCCATCGTCATCCGCTCGTTGAACGATATCGCCGATCCGGCGACCATTGCCGCCTTGAAGGCCGAGGGGTTCCGCATGCTGGCGGCACGCCAGATCTACATCTTCGCCGATCGCAGCGCCGCACCCGCGATGACGCGCGACATGAAGCGCGATCGCGCCCGCCTGCGCGCAACACCTTTCGAGCGGCTCGGCAATGGCGATTTCACCGAGGCCGATTATGCCCGCGCCGAGATGCTCTACACCATGCTCTATCTCGACAAGTACACGCCGCTCAACCCGCACTACAGCGCCCGCTACATCGCCGAAATGCACCGGCGCGGCATCATCAGCCTGACGGGGCTGCGCCGGCCGGGCGGCGAACTGGTTGCCGTCACCGGCCTGTTCGAAAACGGCGGCACGCTGACCCAGCCGATCGTCGGCTACGACACCGGCCTGCCGGTCGCCGACGGGCTTTATCGCATGGTGATGGCGATGGCGCAGGACCACGCCACGGCACGCGGCCTGTTTTTCAACATGAGCGCGGGTGCTGCCGGTTTCAAACGCCGGCGCGGCGCGGTCGCCGCGATCGAGTACAACGCCGTCTATGCCGGGCATCTTCCACGCCGTCGGCGCATGGCGATCCGCGTCATGGAAACGGTGCTGGCGCGGGTCGGCATTCCCCTGCTCAGGAGGTTCGAACTGTGAGCGAGCGCCTCGGGGAAGACCACTGGCAGGCGGTGGCCCTGTCCGCCGACATCGGCAAGCGGCCGAAGCGCATCCTGTACGACGGCGAGCCTGTGGTGCTGTTCCGCTCGGCGCAAGGCATTGCCGCGTTGTTCGACCGCTGTCCGCATCGGCTGGTCGAGCTGTCGACCGGCAAGATCGTCGGCGGCGAGATCGAATGCCCTTATCATGGCTGGCGCTATGACGGCGAGGGTCGCTGCACCGCCATTCCCGGCCATGTCGGCGCCATGCCGCATTACCGGGTCCGCCGCTACGCCGCGATCGAGCGCGACGGCGTCGTCTTCATCTCGTCCGGCACGCCGCAGGGCGAACCCTACCTGCACTGCATGCAGGGCAAGGACGTCATCGTGCGGCGGGTGCGCTCGTCGACGACGTCGACGGTCATCGATGCGGCGGAAAACATTCTCGATGCCACCCACACCCATTTCACCCATAAGGGCCTGCTGCGCGGGCTCACTTCCAAGCGCCATCTGGTGCGGGTCGAGGTGACCGGCGGCGAGGGTTGGGTCGAGGCGAGCTACACCGGCGAGGACCGCCAGCAGGGCCTGATCAGCCGGCTGCTGGAAGGCGAGCGCGCGAGAACCATCGGCCGCTTCCGCCATCCCGGCATCGCCGAGCTTGAATATTGGGGCAAGGACGGATTGGTGCTTGCCACCACCTTCCATCTGCGCCAGGCCGACGAGCGCACCGTCGAGGGTGTCGGCTGGCTGATCGGCCGGCGCCAGGGCCTGCTCGGCAAGCTGAAGGCGCTTGCCTTCAAGCCGCTCTTCACCATCGCGCTGCACCAGGACCGCCGCGTGCTGAAGTCGGCCAGCGACAATGCTCGGCTACCGCCGCAAGCCCTGCCGGTGATTGGGCCGCTCGACTTCCTGCGCCGCGATATTGCGGCCATCATGGAAGGGAAGACGCCGGCGGCTGTCGGTGAGCCGAGGGTGTATGAGATTGAGCTTTAGGTATAAGCTCGAATTCAAGGAGTTAGAGCGATGCCTCTTAATACGACGCGTTTCGACGTTCTTGATTATCTTAAAACCCCTGAGGACCGGTTAGCCTTTATCGAGGCCGCATTTGAAGATGGTGAGGCCATGATTATCGCTCGCACTATCAGCAGCGTCGCGCAGTCTATCGGCATGAATGTTGTAGCGAAGAAAGCCGGGATGACTTTGGGCACATTTATTGAGGCATTAAGCGAAGGGGATCCGCCGCTGAGTATGCTGCTGGCTGTGCTCAAGGCATTAGACCTACAGCTTTTGGTGAAGCGGATAGATCAGCAATAGCTGAGCGGATAGCTTCTGCTTCGCCCCAGAGGCTAAGGATGGCGAGGTCGCATTCCTTCGCGCCCCCTCTGTCCTGCCGGACATCTCCCCCACGTGGGGGAGATTGGCTGTCACGCCGGCTTTCGCCAACCACCGACGTTACAAGATGAGCGAGGCGCCGAAACTGCTGATCTCCCCCCAAGTGGGGGAGATGTCCGGCAGGACAGAGGGGGGCGCTGTCCCGCCAGCGTTGGAATGTAGGCGGCTCCGCCTCAACCCGGCCCGTTCCACTCGATATCCCGCGTCGAAGCCGCCTGCAGGCTGATCCGCTGACGCAAGGCCACGCCAGCGATCTCGGCCAGCGCCGGCCATTGCGCCCTCACGGGCGCGGGATCGCCGGGCCAATCGAGCAACTCCTGGCCCTCGCGCATCGCCTGGCGAAAGCGGCCGAGCCCGCCCGAACGCAACGCCGCCGGCAACCCATAAATCCACATCGCAAGCCGCACCGTTTGCGGCGCCGTGACGTCGGGCGTGACTTCCGGACCGTCGTCGAGCACGGCATCCGCGAACCGCGCCGGATCGCGCAGGAAATGCAGTCCGCTCACGGCGCGCGGATTGCATTCGAGCGGCAGCACGCGGCCGCTCGGTTCGCGCATCAGGTCGAAGGAGATCTGCCCGGTCCACGAGGTGCCGGCGACGATGCGCACGACCAGCTCGCGCGCCGCCTCGTCCTCGACGCGCTCGAAGAAGATGCCGGCGCCCTTGCCGGCGCGATAGAGCGAGCGGTAGAGCGCCAGCGCCTTGAGCCTGCCTTCTCGCGCCACCGCATAGGCGCTGATCTCCTCGCCTTCGACAAAACGCTGCGCCACCCAGGGCATGGCAGGCGAGGGCGCAAAGGCGTCGAGCGCTTGCGGCGGCGGGCGCAACAGCACATGCCTGGCAAAGCGCGACCAGACGGGCTTGAACACGAGGGCTCGCGAACGGTCGCGCATGGCTTCGATATCGTCGCGCGATCTGAGCAGCGTCGTTTCCGGCACCTCCACCCCGAGCCGTTCAGCGAGCCGGATGAAGCTGTGCTTGTTGTGAACCTCGGCCAACGTCTCGATGGCGGGTGCGAACACTTTTGCCGGCATGGTCCTGCCGCGCCAGGCCAGCGCCAGGTGAAAGACTTCCTCGCAGGTCGGGATGACGAGGCCGATGCCTTCAGTCCGGATCAGCGCCTCAACTGCTTCGGCATAGGCCCGCGGTTCGAAGCGCGGCGGCGGCGTCCGGTGGTAACGCGCCGCGGCCTTGCTCGTTGCCGCGATCGGCCGCGCCGGCGTGTCGGCCAGGACCACCCTGTGCCCGGCGCCATGGAGAAGGCGCGCCAGATGCAGCGCCACCGGCGCGCGCGCTCCGGTAATAAGGATGGTTCCTTCGGCCCCCGGCATCGCTCATTCGCGGTCGTTCCCGTCGCGAAAACCGTTGCGCGAAATCGGTGTGGTTGGCAATGTGGGCTGCTATCGATGCTGGGCCTGCCGGATCATTTCCGGCGCGGTTTTGCCTTCCCGGTCGCCGGCTTGCTCGGCCCCAGCTTGCTCGGCCCCGGATTGATCGGCCAATGCCAGCCGTCGTCCTCGCCATGAGCTGGCTGCGGCCGCGCCACATAGGCGAGCGCGCCGTTGGCCTCGAGATAGACGCGCGACAGCATCTCGGCCAGCACGCCCGACGTTATCGCCTGCAGCCCGGCGATCACCAGGAAGAAGCCGGTGATGAGCATCGGCCGCGTGCCGATGTCCTGTCCCAGGAACACTTTCACCGCAAACAGATAGGCAAGGATCAGCGAGCCGAGCACGCCCAGCACGATGCCGATGCCGCCGAAGAAATGGCCGGGCCGCGTGCGGTAGCGCATGAAGAAGAACATGAAAACGAGGTCCAGCACCACCCGGAAGGTGCGCGAGATGCCGTATTTCGACTGGCCGTGGATGCGGGCGTGGTGCGTCACCACTTCCTGGGCTATGCGGCGCGGCGTCGTCACCGTCGCCAGCCAGGCCGGGATGAAGCGGTGCATCTCGCCATAGAGCCTGACGCTGCGGATGACGCTGCCGCGGAACACCTTCAGGCTGCAGCCATAGTCCTTGAGCTGCACGCCGGTGACGCGCGCGATCAGCCTGTTGGCGATGCGCGAGGGCAGGCGGCGCATCCAGAACCCTTCCTGGCGATTCTTGCGCCAGCCGGCGACGAGGTCGAGATCCTCGGTCAGCAGGCGATAGACCATGCGCGGAATGTCGAACGGGTCGTTCTGCAGGTCACCGTCGAGCGTCGCGATGACGTCGCCGCGGGCGGCATCGAGGCCGGCCTGCATGGCCGCGGTCTGCTTGAAGTTGCGCACCAGCTCCACGCCATGCACATGCGGCCCGTATTGAGCCGCCAGACGGCGAATCTCGGCGGGCGTGGCATCGGTGCTGCCGTCATCCACAAGCACCACTTCCCAGGGCTGGCTGTAGTTTTCCATCGCCTGATGGATGCGGACAAGCAGCGGCTCGACATTGTCGGCCTCGTTATACATCGGGACGACGATGGAGAGCTTGTGCTCGGGCATGACGGCGCCCTCGGGCAATCCCGAAGCGGGGATGGGAAGCACGTTCATGGCGGTCATTTCCTTGCCGGTCCCGCCGCCGGGGTTTCCGGCAGCGTCGATTTCGAGGGGAACAGCCAGGCGATCGCACCGGTTGCGACCGCCGAGCAGAGGATGAAGAGATGCAGCGCGAGTGCCGCCTGCAGGCCGTCCTTCATGGCGATACCGGAATAGAGCAGCGCCGCGGCGGCACCCGCCTCATAGGTGCCGAAGCCGGCGACACCCTGCACCGGCAGGATGGCGGCGGCTTCCGCGCCGACCGCGCCGGGAAAGGCGCCCTGGAACGAGGTGCCGAGCAGCATGGCGAGCAGCCAGCCCTGCACGCCGAGCTTCAGCGCCCAGTTGGCGATCGTCCACCACCAGCCGTAGCGCGAGCGCCCCGTCGCTTCGGTGAAGATGTCGCGCAATTTGCCGAATTTCGAGACGATCCTGCCGCCCGCCGCCCAGTTGTGCGGCGCGCGAGCCCAGCGCGGCAGATACCATGCGGCGGTGATCAGCGCCGCGATGCCGGCGGCCCTGAGCGCCGGATGCAGGCCCGGCCAGACGAGGCAGGCAAGCACGCCGACGACGAAAGCGTCCTGCAGCCTGAACCACAGGAGCGAAGCGCTGGCGCGCACGATCGACACGCCGAACACCTGGCGCAACAGGATCGGGAAGGCCGTCTCGCCGCCACGGAACGGCACGATGTTGATCATGGCATTGTGGATCAGGATGACGCGAAGCGTAGCGCCGAAGCGGCCGTTCACATCGTCGCGGAACTCGTCGCAGACACGCAATGCCCGCAGCACATAGGTGACGAACAGCGCCGCCGCCACCGCCGCGAAAGCGCCGGGCGTGATGCTGACAAAGGCATCGCCGACCATCTTCCAGCGCTGCTCGCTGGCAAGCCATGCCAGCAGCGCCAAAGTGACGATTATCGATATCGCTCGCTTCAATCGGGTCTCCAATGAGCCGCCCGGTCAAGGCGGAAGCGCTATCCGAGGGCCTGCGAACGGGCAATTCTCGGATGTCGGCCCGGCCGGCGCCGGGTCGACATCGGATCCGTGCCGGCTTTTTCAGGCGCTGTTCCTATAGAGCAGCGGCTGCGGCGAATCCACAAGCTTGGTTGGAGCCCCGATGTCAGTACGGTGAAAGCGGCGGGATGTCCCCGTCCGCCCGTTTTGCCGAGATAAGCCTTACTCCCCGCCCATCTCTTTCTTGAACTGGTCGAAATCGACCTGCATGCCGTTGAAGATCGTGCTCCAGTGGCGGGTCAGCGCGGACATCGCGACGGCCTCCTGGATCTCCTCGTCGGTGGCGCCGGCGCGCTTGGCGTCCTGGGTGTCGGACCAGATGCAGTAACTGCACGGGATCTGCGCCGCGACCGCCAGCGAGATCAGCGATTTGACCTTCGGCGGCAGCGCCGTCTTGTCGCTGAGCTCGATGGCCTTGACCTCGGCCCACGCGCCGGGCAGACCGGCTTTCGGGAACTGTTTCACGAAGCTCGGCACGCCGCCCATCGTCGACTGGATGTCCTTGAGGGCGGCGTCATAATCATCGGCCCGGGCAGGCGCGGAAGCCAGCACGGCGGCAAACACGCCCGCCGCGGCGGTGAGCGAGGCGGAACGAAGGCAGGAATGCACGGTAGAGACTATGCGAATGACTGACATGATGTTCTCCTCTGGTTTTTGTTAGCCTTACGATGTAAGGTGTGTCGAAAATGAACCTTACAGTGTAAGTTGTCAAGCGCGGCCATGGATGCATCGAGCAAAAAAAAGCGGACCCGCGGAAAACTCTCCCGCGAGATGATCGAGGGCGCCGCCTTCGAGGTGATCGAGCGGGAAGGGCTTTCCGGCTTTTCGATGCGCAAGCTCGCCGCCAGGCTCGGTTGCGAGGCGATGAGCATCTACCACCACTTTCCCTCGCAGACGCATCTCTATGAGGCGCTGGTCGACCGGCTGATCGGCTCGATAAAGATGCCGGATCCGGATTTGCCGTGGCGTGAAAGAATGCGCATGGCCGTGCTCGACTATCGCCGCCTCGGCCGCGAGCACCCGGCCTTCGCGATCTATCTCCTCAGCTACCGGATGAATTCGCCCACCTGCCTTGCCTACCTCAATGGCATCATCGGCCTGTTCAACGACGGCGGCTTCGACCAGGAGATGGCGGCAAGGCTGTTCCGCGCCATCGGGTATTATCTGGGGGGCGCGGTGCTCGACGAGACCGCCGGCTATGCCAAGGGACCGTCGGCTGTCACCACGGTCAGCGAAGAGGAGTTGGTGCGCGACTTTCCCAATGTCGCCGCCGCCGGTCGCTATTTTCGGATGACCGAATTCGATAAGACCTTCGATCTCGGCCTGGAAATGCTGCTGGACGAGATGGAGCGGGTCCGAAGCGAGACTGTCAAAAAATAGCGGCATCTCGCCCCGAAAAACCAAGGTTCTGAATGCGTTTCCTCTCCGTCCTTCTCCTCATTGCCGGCGCCGCCATCGGCATCTTCTATCCCTGGGCGATGAGCAATTTTTCCGGCCATGCCATCGGCACCTACCGCGTCTATGAGGGCGGCCGCTTCCGGCCGGTCACCGTGCAACTCGCCGCTGGCGATGCGCCGGTGAGGGTGCTGGTCGACCTTACCGCGCGGGCCGAGCGCGTCGCCGGGCAGCAGCGCACGGTGCTGACGCTGACCGCGGCGAGCGGCGGCCGCACGGTGATGGCTTCGACGCTTTCCTTCGACCACACCGACAATCCGCGCCAGGTCAGCCCGCAACTGCCCGACAAGATCTTTCGCGACGAGGCCGGCGTCATCGAGGCGGTCACGCCCGGTCCTTACGTCTTCACCGTCGGCCCCGGAGATGCCGACGGCATCGATATGCGCGCAGTCGATCTCATCCTGCGCGCCGGCACCGGCTCGATCGACGGACGCGCGCAGCCGGCCGGCTATACCCTGATGGGCATCGGCCTTGCCGGACTGATGCTGTCGCTGGTCTTCGGTCGTCGCGGCGGAGGCCATCCGCAGAATCCCAATTCGCAGCCGCCACCGCCGCGCTGGGGCCGCAACGGTTCGCCACGAGCATGATGCCGAAAAGTGTGAAGCGGTTTTCGGTCGACATCATGCTCTTTGGAGTGAGGCGCGCATGAACTATCGCCACGCCTACCACGCGGGCAATTTCGCCGATGTCGTCAAGCATGCCGTGCTCGCGCGCCTCGTCGAATATCTCAAGCAGAAGGACAAGGCCTTCCGCGTCATCGACACCCATGCCGGCATCGGCCGCTATGATGTTGCTTCGCTCGAGGCCGGCAAGACCCGCGAGTGGCAGGGCGGCATCGGCCGGCTGTTCGAGGCCACGCTCGATCCGCAAGCGGCGGCGCTGCTTCAGCCCTATATGGACGCGGTGCACGTGCAAAATCCCGCCGGCGGCCTCAAGCATTATCCCGGCTCGCCGCTGATCGTGCGCCATCTCCTGCGCAACCAGGACCGGCTGACGGCGATCGAGCTGCATCCCCGGGATGCCGCGCGGCTGAAATCGGTTTTCGCCGGCGATTTCCAGGCAAGGGTGATCGAGCTCGACGGCTGGCTGGCGCTTGGCGCGCAACTGCCGCCGAAGGAAAAGCGCGGCCTGGTCCTCATCGATCCGCCTTTCGAGGAAGAGGGCGAGTTCTCGCGGCTCGTCGAAGGCCTGCAGAAGGCGCACGGGCGCTGGCCGGGCGGCATCTATGCGCTCTGGTACCCGATCAAGGACCGCAAGGCGGTCACCGCCTTCCGCGCCGCGCTGAAGGAAACCGGCATTCCGAAGCTGCTCGACATTGCCTTCGAGATACGGCCTGCCTCGGACGAGCCAAACCTCGACGGCAGCGGGCTGGTCGTGGTCAATCCGCCCTACACGCTGGAAGGTGAATTGAAGGTCCTGTTACCGGCTCTGCACAAAGCGCTTGTCGTCCGGCAGCCGTCGCGCTGGATGGTTGAGTGGCTGGCGGGCGAGTAGGGCGCCGGTATTTTTTTATGCCAGTGCCGAGGGCGTCACACCGGTCAGCCGCCGGCTTTCGCGGATCAGGTGTGCCTGGTCGGCATAGCCGGCTTCGATGGCCAGCAGCGCGGTTGAGGCTTCGCCCTGCTGTCGTTGCAGGCGGCGGAAACGGTGGAAGCGCAGGATGCGGTCGAGCGTCTTCGGACCATATCCGAAAGTGTCGTCGAAGCGCCGGCGCAGCGTGCGCTCGCTCATATGCAGGTGACGCTGCAGGAATGGAACCAGCGGCGTTTCCGGCGACAGTCCCTCGTGGATGACGTCGAAGGCCCGGCCCATCTGCGGGTCGAGCGCATCGCGCCCCTGCGTATGCATGCCGACCGTCTCTTCCAGTTGCCGCATCAGGTCGACAAGATCGGGCGCCGCATTGACGCGGTCGGTCAGCGCGCGGGCGCGCGTGTCCCAGACTTCGCCGAGGTCCAGCCGCCCGCCCAGGATTTCGCCGGCCGGCACGCCGAGCCAGCCGGCGGCCGCGCCCGGACGGAAGCGGAAGCCGATGATCACCGCGCCGGCGGCCAGCGTCTCGATCTGCGGCTCCTTGTCCGGCCCGGCCACGCGGAAGCGGCCGTCGATCCATTGCAAGTCGATCGTGGCGTCAGGCGTGATGACGATGGGCGGAACGGCGCGCTCGTCCATGCGGTGGACCCAGACCGCGGAGAAGGCATCGGACAAGCCCCGAGGGGCGGGCCGCTCCCGAAAGTAGCCGGTTGTCTGCGCCAGGACCGGTTCCATCTCTTCTCCTATATGATCGGCGCGACGGTCATTTTGGCCGAAATCTTCAAGGCTGGCCACGCCACCCATGGCAAAACGGATGGAGTTTCACGGTGCTTCACGCGCCCGCATCGGATCGCATCCGTTTGCGACTGTGGTCGCGAATATAGAAAGGAGTGAGAGAAATGAAAGCTCGCATCACCGTAGTGACGCTCGGCGTCGACGATCTGGAAGCGTCGCTCAAATTCTATCGCGACGGCCTCGGCCTGCCGACCGAAGGCATCATCGGCCGCGAATTCGAGCATGGCGCGGTCGTCTTCTTCGATCTCGCCGGCGGCCTGAAATTCGCGATCTTCGAGCGCTCCAGCATCGCCCACGACGCGACAGTGCCGCAGAGCGGCCGCAGCCCGACCGAGTTGACCATCGGCCACAATGTCGGCAGCGAGGCCGAGGTCGACGCCGTGATGGCCGAGGCCGTCAAGGCCGGCGCGCGCGTGGTCAAGCCGGCGCAAAAGACCTTCTGGGGCGGCTATGCCGGCTACTTCCAGGATCCCGACGATCATTTGTGGGAGGTCGTCTACAACCCTGCCTTCGTCCCTGAGGACTGAGCGGAGCAAAGCACTCGTCGAGAGGAGGCCGCCATGATCCAGGCGCTTGGCGCTCTTCTCATCGGCGGCGTGTTCGTCTTCGCCGGCATCGAGCATTTCCTGAAATTCGGGGCGATGCGCGACCATCTGGCCGCCCAGAAATTTCCGGCTCCGGCCTTGATGCTGGCCGCCGGTTCGGTGGTCGAGATCATTGCGGGTTTCCTGCTTGCTGCCGGCATAGCCCGGCCCTTCGCCGCCTGCGCGCTGATCATCTTCACGCTGGCGACGAACCTAATGCTGCTGCGTTTCTGGGCCTGTGAGGAGCCGGAGCGCCAGGTTCTGCGCAATGCGTTCCTGATCAACATCGCCGTCATCGGCGGGCTGCTGCTTGCCGGCACGCTTTAGGTTGTATTGATATTCAGGTGATGCCCGCCTGCAAATGGCGGCTTCCTGTGCTTCCGGCCTTCGCCGGCCGAAGCACTCACGAGTGGCGCGGCAGCTAAATTAAGGCTACGGCCGGCGTAGGCCGGTTCTCTGGAGCCACCATTTTCGGCTCCGCCTGACCTGAATATCAATACAACCCAATTAGCCGGTGAGGCGCGGAACGAAATTTTGCGGAAACCATTGTTTTCGCACCCGCTTGACCGCCGCCAAGCGAATCCGCACAGTGCGTGCAATCGACCTTGAGAGGCTGTCATGACTCGCTTCGCCCATTCCGCCCTTGCCGCGCTGATTTCGCTATGCACTCCGATGGCCACCTCGCTGGGTTTCAGCCAGGCGGCGCATGCCGCCGACCTTTCCGTGTACAGCGGGGACGATGGCAGCGTCTGCGGCAAAAGTTGGGTGCTGAGCAAGATCACCGACCGTTTCTCCTATCAGGTGCATCACGTGCCGCATCTGCCGGACGTCGCGATCACCGATTTCCGCAACATCCGCCAGCATCGCTATGAGCCGGCGAGTGACGAATGGCCGATCGGCCGCCATTACTGCCGCGCCACCGTCAACCTGTCGGACGGCCGCGACCGCTCGATCTTCTACCTGATCGAGGAAGGCCAGGGTTTTGCCTCGATCGGCGACAATGTCGAGTTCTGCGTCTCGGGCTTCGACCGCTGGATGGTCTATAACGGCCGCTGCCGCGTGCTCAGATAAAGGTGACGCGCAGCCGCCGAGGCTGCCATTTTCTTCCTTGGGGGGAAGATGCCCGGCAGGGCAGAGGGGTTGCTATCCCTCAAGCTTTGCGTGGCGGTCAACCTTTCAGTGCGCCGAAACCTTCGGCCGCCTTCTGGACGTCTTCGGGAAAATCGCTCATCTCCAGGACGCGCCGCACCTCGATGGTGTCGTTTTCCCCTGCGGGACAGCGCCGCGCCCATTCGATGGCTTCCTCGCGGGAGCGCACGTCGATCATCCAGTAGCCGCCGAGCACTTCCTTCACGTCCGCAAACGGGCCGTCGGTGACGGCCGGCTTGCCGCCCTTGAAGGAGACCCGTGCGCCCGTCGACGGCGGATGCAGCCCGTCGAGCGTGAGCAGGACGCCGGCGCGCTTCAGCTCTTCATTGTACTTCATCATCGTCGCCACGGCCTCGGCTTCGGGCCTGGCGTCTGGAGCCGCGGTTGCGTAGCCGCCGGGGATCATCAGCATCATGAAACGCATCTTGGCATTCCTTCGGTTGGTTGGTTGCGATGATACGACGAACGACGTCCGGCGGAATCGACAGGCGATGCGAAAAAAGTTTGCGATGCCGATCGCCGAGCGAAGAGGCGTGACGGCACGCGCGGCCGCGCAAGTCTCCTTTGCTGTCGCTGCGTCAGGCTGCCTTGCTGCCCGACACGTAAGCCGAGATCAGCTCGACGAGCTGCTTCTGCAGTTCCGGCGCGTCGAGCATGTTGCGGCGCGCCGCGTTGTGGATCACGCCTTCGACCGCCGAGGAGAGCACGCGAGCCATCGTCTCGGTATCCTTGCGGCGTTTGCGGTACTGCGCAACGGCAGCCGCGTAATGTTCGAGATAGCGCGTCTGGAACGAGGCATGCGCGGCGCGCGAGCCGCGGTCGCCCGGCGCCTCGTCGAGCAGCACCTGGTGCAGCGTCGGATGAATGCTGTGCGCGCCGATCATGCCGCGTACCAGTTCGCGTGCGAACTGCCTCAACGGCTTCTCGTCCGCCGCCGCTTCGCTGATCACCGATAGCACATGGTCGAAGTGACGACGCCGGATTGCTTCGACCAGAGCGAGCTTGTCCGGGAAATATTGATAGAGCGAGCCGATGCTGACGCCCGCCGCCTCCGCCACCTTGTTGGTGGAAAAGCCGGCCCAGCCGAGCTCGCTCAGAACGTGAGCACCGGCTTCGATGATCGCCTCGACCGTGGCGATCGAACGCGCCTGGCGCGGCTGCTTACGCATGCGCGCGGCCGGCTTTGCAATGCGAGTAGACATCCTGGCCCGTCTCCCGAGAATATAAACAGGATACTCACATTCATTTCACCAACGCAAATGGAGCCGGACGATGAGCGCCAAGACCCTGCTGAAGAGCCTGCTTGTCTATCAGGCCTGGGCAAACGATGAGCTCGCGGAAAAGCTTGCCGGAGTGGATCCGGCTCGCGGCGCCGGAGAGCGCCATGCCGCGATTCGGCTGATGAACCACATCCTTGTCATCTCACGGATTTTCGCCGCGCATCTGAAGGGCGTTGCCCATGGCTATGCGAGCGACAACACCGAGCAAACTCCGCAGCCGGCTGAGTTGCGCGCCGCGTCGGCTGAGGCTGACCGCTGGTATCTCGATTATCTCGAAACCGTTTCGGAACAGGAGCTTGCCGAACCGGTCGCCTTCACCTTCACCGACAGCGACAATGGCTGCATGACGAGGCAGGAGATGCTGACGCATGTCGTCCTGCATGGCAGCTACCATCGCGGCGAGATCGGCCGCATGCTGGCGCGGATCGCGGTCTCGCCGCCCTGGGACACTTATGCCGTCCACCTGCATCGGGCCGAACCGACGCGTCGCCTGCAGCGCGAGCGCGAACCGGTGGAGGTTTGAGGGGCAGCGCCTGAATATGAGTTAAAAGCTCACTTTCCGGCACGCAAGCTTTGATCGCGGCGCACGGCGATTCATCTGTAGATGTTTGTGCTGGACAAGATGAGACAGGTGTTCGACGGCTTCTTCTCTATTGTGAGCACTATGCTCACATCCTTGTCTAGGGTTATGCCATGGATGGATGGATGATCGGGCGATAGAAGCCGCGCGAAAATCTGCATGGCGTGCCGTCACTTCGAAAGTGATAGATTCGCTCACAATTTTTCGATGAGATGCATCTTCTCACGTTTCGAGTAACCAAAATTCAATAACTGAAAATCATTGTGTTGCTTCGCTGGCTAGACAGTCGCGAGTCAGATATGCATAGACACGCCGGGTCACTCACGACCATCGGCAAAACGCAAGGGGCATCGCATGGCAAAGACGACAACCAAGGCGCCGGCGGCGAAAGCGCCGGCAAAGAAGCCGGCAGCTAAGGCTGCCGCGAAACCTGCAGCAGTGAAGAAGGGAGCGGCGCCGAAGGCAGCCGCCAAGGCTCCGGCCAAGGCAGCAGCCAAGCCAATGGCCAAGGCAGCGGCGAAGCCTGCGGCCAAGAAGCCGGTAGCGAAGGCAGCGGCGAAGCCTGCGGCCAAGGCAGCAGCCAAGCCAATGGCCAAGGCAGCGGCGAAGCCTGCAGCCAAGAAGCCGGCAGCGAAGGCAGCGGCCAAGCCCGCCGCCAAGGCTCCGATGAAGGCAGCCGCCGCCAAGGCGCCGGCAGCCGTGAAGAAGGCTGCTCCGGCAAAGAAGCCGGCCGGCAAGAAGTAATCGCGTAGCTTCGCGCGCGGCCCTACAGGTGAGGGTGGATGCCGTCGAGGCATCCCTCTCGCCAGTTCGGTGTCACAGCGGCGGAGTCGGAGCGGACGCTCCTCCTAAAGCTCTCGGAAATTTTGCGTCATGGCAAAACTTCCGGGAGCTTTCTTGTTGGGCGCCTACGCTGGCAGAATGCGTTGGCTAATCTGGATTGGCTTTGCTGGGCCGTTGCCCTGGAGACCTCGTTCGGTCAACAGTGGCGCAAACAACTGGAAACCCGATCATGCCGAAACTGCTCTACGCGTCCACGTCTCCCTACAGTTCGAAGGTCCGCATGGCGGCCATCTATGCCGGCGTCGCCGTCGATCTCGTGCCGGTCAAGACGGAGGACAAGCCCGCCGAGCTGATCTCGGCCAATCCGCTCGGCAAGATCCCGGTGCTGGTGCTGGAGGACGGCCGCACGATCCACGACAGCCGCGCCATCACCCAGCATCTCAACCGGCTGTCGAAGAACGCGCTGTTCCCGCGCAATCCCGACAGGCGGCTCGAGGCGGAGGTTCTCGAGGCGCTGGCCGACGGCATCTGCGACTGCGCGCTGTCGATGGTCTATGAGCGGCGCACGCGGCCCGAGACTTTTGTCTACCAGCCCTGGCTCGACCGTCAGTGGACGAAGATCACCACCGCGCTCGACGTCATCAACGCCAACCCGCCGAAGCTGCCGAAGAAGATCACTGCCGGCCACATGGCGCTGCGTGCCTGCCTCGGCTATCTGGCGCTGCGCTTTTCCGGCCAGTGGGAGAAGGGCCGCAGCCGCCTGGTCCGCTGGGCCGCGCGCTTTGACGAGAAGTTTCCGGAACTGAAAGGATGTGTACCGGGGTGACAACTGCCCATCTCCCCGCGGGGGAGATTGGCAGTTCGCGCGCCCCACCTTGAATCTCCACCCGCTTCCATGCTTGCCTGACGCCGTCCAAATCGCTGAGGTGAGCATGGCAAAGTCAGTCACCAAAACCGGCGTCGCGCCCGACCCCATGGTCGAGCGCCTGCGCGCCGCACTTGGCAAGCGCCCCTTCACCGAGCAGAAGATGTTCGGCGGCACCTGCTTCATGCTCAACGGCAACATGCTGATCGGCACCTCGAAGCGCGGGCTTCTGGTGCGCGTCGGCAAGGACGCGCATGCGACGGCGGCTGCTCGCCCCCATGCGAGCCCGATGGAAATGGGCGGGCGTTCGATGGAAGGCTACATCCGTGTCGTACCGGAAGGCACGGCAACCGATGCGGATCTCGCTGGCTGGCTCGACCGCGCATTGGCTTTCGTCGAGACGCTTCCACCCAAGCTGAAGGCCAAGCCGTCGAAGGTGTCGAAATGAGACCTGCCCGAGAGGCTCGCAGCCGTACCGATTGGCGAAGGCGGCCAATCTTCCTTGAGGGATCGGGAGGCGCCGGCAGCGGTTTCCACAGGCACAAAAAAAGCCGGGCGCAGGGCCCGGCTTTTCCGTGTCGTGGCTTCTAACGACTTAGAACTTCATACCGACGCCGAAGGTGACGCGGTTGTCCGAAGACTTGACCTTGCCAGTGGCGCCGAAGTTCTTGCTGCCGTAGTCGGTGTAGCGATATTCGACGCGGCCGAACACGTTGTCCGTGATCTTGATGTCGGTACCTGCGCCAGCGGTCCAGCCGAGCATGCCCTTGCTGTCGTTTACGCCGGTGACGCTATCATCGATCTTCTGGTTCTTGGCAGCGAGACCGCCCGTACCATAGAGCAGGATTTCCGGGGTCACGGCATAGCCGAGGCGGGCGCGCAGCGAACCTTCGACGCCCGACTTGGCGGAAAGGCCGTTGTTCGAACCCTTGGTGCCGTTGTAGCCGAGGTCGGCTTCAGCACCGTAAACGAAGTTCTCCTGCTGCCAGTTGTAGCCGCCGAAGACGCCGCCGATGAAGCCCTTGGTCTTGGCGTCAACGCCCGGGGCCTTCACATGGCCGCTGAAGCCGTAGCCGAGGTTGATACCGGCATAGGGGCCGGCCCAGGAAGCAACCGGAAGCTCGGCAACCGGGGCCGGAGCCGGCGGCTCTTCGGAAACGACGTCCGCGGCGAAGGCGGTGCCACCGAAGGCGAACAGCCCGAGCGCAGCGGCGAGCGACGCGAATTTGAGATTGGTCATTGTTATACTCTCCTTAAGCCACAAGACGCGTAGGCTTGTTTGTTCATGAAACGCCCCGGCCCGTCCGGGGGGATAAACGGGCTTGGCGTCCAACGGTTCCAAATGTCATGCTGAAATGCGGCTGAAGCGAACCTGAACTTGGGTCATTCCCCGGCGCGAATGAGGCCGAAACTTGACGTTGCATCTTCGCAACAGCGAATGTCAGCAGGCTAATTATGTTGCGCTGCACACCGCTTGGTTCAAGGGGTCCGGCGACATATATTGGGTCATACGGTGCCCCGAATCCGATGGGGCGGACGCGCGTCCGGGCCGCTTCGCCACATTCCTGCCCCAGGTGGAAATGGCATTTAACGCTTGGCCCGTCACATTGTGCCGGCTTCCCGGAATCGTGAAGCCGATTGAGGATTGACAACATGAGACAAGCCACGGCCGTCGCGCTGGTGACGGGTGGAGCCAGACGGATCGGCAAGGCAATCGTCGAGGACCTAGCGGCCAATGGCTTCGCCGTCGCCATCCACGCCAACCGCTCCGGCGACGAGGCCAAGGCGCTGGCCGAGAAGATCGCGGGCACGGGCGGCCACGCCGCCGTGGTCGCCGGCGACTTGACCGACATGAATGCCGTGGGCGACCTTGTCGGCCGCGCGCAAGCGGCGCTCGGGCCCGTCACGCTGCTGATCAACAATGCTTCCTTGTTCGTCGACGATCGGGTGGAAGATTTCGACTGGCAGGCCTGGGACCGTCATTTCGCCATCCATGTGAAGACGCCGGCGCTGCTGGCGCAGAACTTTGCTCGCGCCATGCCCGAAGGCGAGGAGGGGCTGATCGTCAACATCATAGACCAGCGCGTCTGGCGGCCGACGCCGCGCTATTTCTCCTATGCCCTGTCGAAGTCGGCGCTGTGGACGCAAACGCAAATGCTGGCGCAGGCGCTCGGGCCGCGCATCCGCGTCAACGCCATCGGCCCTGGCCCGACGCTGAAGAATAAGCGCCAGGATGACGATGATTTCGAAAGCCAGGTCGAGGGCCTGATCCTGAAGCGCGGCCCGCAATTGCCCGAATTCGGTGCCACGATCCGCTATCTCTGGCAGGCGCGCTCGGTGACCGGCCAGATGATCGCGCTCGACGGCGGCCAGCATCTTGCGTGGCAGACGCCCGATGTGACAGGCATGGTGGAATGAGTCCCACGGACCACAAGCATAGACGAAACGGCGCCGCCGACGATCTGCCGCCCGATGTCAACCCCGATGTCGACATCGAGGACGAGGCGGCCGAGGAGATCGTCGAGCCCGAGGCCTTGCCGTCCGGACCCGATGTCGCCTTCACGGCCATCGACTGGACGCCGCATGCGGGCGATGCCGACGGCATGGTCGGCGCCGAGGTGATCCAGACCTTGGTCAAGCGGCTGCCCAATCAGCCCGGCGTCTATCGCATGATGAATGCCGCCGGCGACGTGCTCTATGTCGGCAAGGCGCGCAGCCTGAAGAAGCGCGTCACCAATTACGCTCAAGGGAGGTTCCACACCGCCCGCATCGGCCGCATGGTGCGCGAGACGTCGACGATGGAGTTCGTCGTCACCCGCACCGAGATCGAGGCGCTGCTGCTCGAGGCCAACCTCATCAAGCGGCTGCGGCCCCGCTTCAACGTCCTGATGCGGGACGACAAGTCGTTCCCCTACATTCTGCTCACCGGCGACCATGTCTCGCCCGGCATCTACAAGCATCGCGGCGCGCGCTCGCGCAAGGGCGACTATTTCGGCCCCTTCGCGTCGGCCGGCGCGGTCGGCCGCACCATCAATTCGCTGCAGCGCGCCTTCCTGCTTCGAAGCTGCACCAACTCCTTCTACGAGAACCGCACAAGGCCGTGCCTGCTTTACCAGATCAAGCGCTGCGCCGGTCCCTGCACCGGCGAGATATCGCATCAGGGCTATGCCGAACTGGTCGCCGAGGCCAAGGATTTCCTCTCCGGCCGCAGCCAGAAGGTGAAGACCGAGATTTCGGCCGCCATGCAGCAGGCCTCGGAAGAACTCGATTTCGAGCGCGCCGCCATCTATCGCGACCGGCTGGCGGCGCTGTCGCATGTGCAGGCGCATCAGGGCATCAACCCGCAGACGGTGGAGGAGGCCGACGTCTTCGCCATCCACCAGGAAGGCGGCCAGACCTGCATCCAGGTGTTCTTCTTCCGCACCGGCCAGAATTGGGGCAACCGCGCCTATTTCCCCAAGGCCGATCCGGCGCTGGAGCCGGCCGAGGTGCTGGGCTCGTTCCTGGCGCAGTTCTATGACGACAAATTGCCGGCGCGCGCGCTGCTTCTGTCGCGGACCGCGCAGGAACAGGAACTGCTCGCACAGGCGCTCTCCACCCATGCCGGCCGCAAGATAGCGATCTCGGTGCCGCAGCGCGGCGAGAAGAAGGACCTGACCGATCACGCGCTGCAGAATGCGCGCGAGGCGCTCGGACGCAGGCTGGCCGAGACTTCGACCCAGGCGCGGCTTCTCGCGGGCTTTGCCGAGACCTTCGGCCTGGCAAAGTCGCCGGTGCGCATCGAGGTCTACGACAACTCGCACATCATGGGCACCAATGCGGTCGGCGCCATGGTCGTCGCCGGGCCGGAAGGTTTCGTGAAGAACCAGTACCGCAAGTTCAACATCCGCTCGACCGAGATCACGCCGGGCGACGATTTCGGCATGATGCGCGAAGTGATGCAGCGGCGCTTTTCGCGGTTGCTCAAGGAGCATGGCGACGAGCAGAAATCGTCGGTGTCGGAAGGCCCGGCCGCGGACGGCGATGCCGGCGAGGAGGATCTGGTCGCCGGCAATGGCGGCTTCCCGGCCTGGCCCGACGTCATCCTGATCGACGGCGGTCAGGGCCAGATGACGGCGGTGCGCCAGATTCTTGCCGACCTCGGCATCGAGGACCGGGTTGTCGCCATCGGCATCGCCAAGGGGCCGGACCGCGACGCCGGCCGCGAGCGCTTCTTCGTCAAGGGCAGGGACTCCTTCACGCTGCCGGTGCGCGATCCGGTACTCTATTTCGTCCAGCGCCTGCGTGACGAGGTGCACCGCTTCGCCATCGGCTCGCACCGTGCCCGCCGCAAGAAGGAGATGGTCAAAAGCCCGCTCGACGAGATCGCCGGCATCGGCCCCGGCCGCAAGCGCGCGCTGCTGCTCGCCTTCGGCACCGCCAAGGCGGTGAGCCGCGCCGCGGTCGAGGACCTGGTCAAGGTCGACGGTATTTCCGAGCATGTGGCGAAGCTGGTCTACAATCACTTCCACGAGAGCTGAGGGTGGCCGCTTTCAGGCACGAAAGTTTGACGATGGTGTCGGCAAGTCGAGAGATGTTGTACCTTGGCGATTAGCCGAGACGCTTGTCCCGTCGTCATTCTAGGGCGGAGCAAGGATCGCAGCGACGCGGCGCAGACCCTAGAATCCATTCCGTTACCTCTACGCGTTGCAGCGGCTCAGAAAAACCTCTGTTCTGCTCCGTTGCGCCGTTCGCGCGAGGTCACGGAATGGATCCTCGGGTCTGCGCGTCCGCTTCGCTCCCGCTCCGCCCGTGGATGACGAAGTTGCCTGGGCTTCGCCCCCGACGTTGCAAGAAGAGCCGGCGCCGAGGCCGCCAGGTCCGCTCTCAAAAGGGAGATGCCTGGGGCACAGAGGGTGTGCTTCACGCCCGCCTTCACGTCGATTTTCCCTGGTCAATCGAATCTCGGCTGTTGACCCCCTACATTGGCTTCTGATTTGAGTACTTCTGGCGGAGAAGATTTCCCGAGACGACATGGCACAGCGCGCGTTCAACCTGCCGAACATCCTCACCTACGCCCGCATCATCGCGGTGCCGCTGGTCGTGCTGTGCTTCTTTCTCGAGGGGCATCTGAAGTCGTCCGACTTCGCCCGCTGGTCGGCGCTGGTCATTTTCCTGCTCGCCTCGATCACCGATTACTTCGACGGCTATTTTGCGCGCGCCTGGCAGCAGACCTCCAACATCGGCAAGATGCTGGACCCGATCGCCGACAAATTGCTGGTCGCCACCTGCCTGCTTTTGCTTGCCGCCGACACAGACCGCCACGCGGGCATTGCCGGCTGGTCGCTCTGGGCGGCGATCATCATCTTGTGCCGCGAGATCCTGGTTTCGGGCCTGCGCGAATACCTGGCCGCCTTGAAAGTTTCGGTGCCGGTGACCCAGCTCGCCAAATGGAAGACCACCATCCAGATGGTCGCCATCGCCTTTCTGCTGGTCGGGCCGGCCGGCGATAAGATTTTTCCGCTGACCACCCAGATCGGCCTGGTGCTGCTGTGGGTCGCGGCACTCGTCACGCTCTACACCGGCTACGACTATTTCCGCGCCGGCCTCAAGCACATCATGGACGAGTGAGATGCGCCTCATCTATTTCGCCTGGGTACGCGAGCGGATCGGCAAGCCGGAAGAGGATGTCGAGCTGCCTTCCGGCATCGAAACCGTGGCCGATTTGCTTCGCTGGCTCAAGACGCGCGGCGAGGAATACGAGAACGCGCTGCAGTACCCGGACGTCATTCGCGTCGCCATCAATCAGGAACATGTCGGCCACCGCGAGAAGATAGAAGGCGCGCGCGAGATCGCGCTGTTTCCGCCGATGACCGGGGGCTGAGATGGCCGGCGCCGTCGTTCCCGCCATCCGCATCCAGCGCGAGGATTTCGACGTCGCCGCTGAGATCGCCGGCCTGACCAAGGGCCGCGCCGATATCGGCGCCGTGGTCACTTTTTCCGGCCTTTGCCGTGATGAGCAGGGCGCGCTGTCGGCGCTCGAGCTCGAACACTATCCCGGCATGGCGGAGGCCGAGATCGGCCGCATCGCCGCGGACGCCGCCGAGCGCTGGCCGCTGCAGGGGCTCACCGTCATCCATCGCCATGGAAAGATAGCGCCGGGCGAAAACATCGTTCTGGTAGTGGCGGCCTCGCCGCACCGCCAGGCGGCCTTCGAGGCGGCGAATTTCCTCATGGATTATCTGAAGTCGCGCGCGCCCTTCTGGAAGAAGGAACATCTCGCCGACGGCTCCCAGGGCGGCTGGGTCGAGGCCAAGGAAGCCGACGATCACGCGGCGGGCCGCTGGACGAAACCGGACCAATAAAAATCGCGTTCGGCCATCGAACGACCGCAATCCCTGCCAAGCTTGCCAATCGGTTTGATTTGCTTGGCGGAGCAATCTCATGCTGGATCGTATCACGGAATTCTTCATCTTCGGGCTGGTGCCGTTGGTCGTCGGCGTGCTTGCCGTGCCTGAAGTGATCGATGCCGGCGAAAGGACCATAGCGGGCGAGGTGATCTATCGCGAGCGCATCGCCCTGCCGCCCGACGCCGTGCTCGTGGTCGAGCTCGCCGACGTCTCGCTGGCCGATGCGCCGGCAGCGGTAATCGCCAAGCGCAGGATAGCGCCCGCCGGCCAGGTGCCGATCAGGTTCGAGATCGGCTTCGATCCCAAGACGATCCAGAAGGGCCGGACCTATACGCTGCAGGCGCGCATCACCGTCGGCGAGCGGGTACTGTTCATCACCGATACAAGCCATCACGTCGATCCGCTGGCCGGCAAGCCGCGGACCGTCGTGCTAAAAATGGCGACGTCTTGACGCTTCACCAAGCGCGGGCCGAGGCATTCGCAAAAGATCAGCCCTGTGGCGGCTGCGGCGCTGGCGTTAGGCCGAAGCGGCGCATCAGGTCCATGAGCCTCGCATGGTCGGGCGGACCGCCGGTGCTGAAGATGGCGAAGGCCTCGCGGAAATACTCCGGCCCGATCGCCGCCGGCGTCACCACACAGAGCACCTTGGCGGTTTCGGCTGTGTCGTTGTCGAAGCGATGGACCGCGCCGCGCGGTATGCACAGCGCCTGTCCCGGCTCGATGTTGTGCTGCTGGCCATCGACGGTAAGCGAGAGTACGCCCTCGATCCCATACATGGTCTCTTCATAGTGGTCGTGGCTATGTGCCGGGGCGAGTAGGCGCTGGGAGCCGGGCACCGTCAGCTCGAAGGCGGCGATACTGCCGTTCGACTGCTCGCCGGTGAGAAGGAAGCGCACGGCAAGCCTGCCATCGCCGATTGTTTCGTCCGCCGGATTGACGCGGATCTGGCTGGCTTTCTCTAGCATTGAATCCTCCCATGTGGTAAATCGAATTTACCAATGTAGGTAAACTCAATTTACCGGACTGTCAATGGCCCAACTCACGGATGACCCGCCAAGCAAGCCTCCCTTGATCGGCGCGCTGCTGCGCGTGCCGGCCACGGCCATCCACCGCAAGCTGATACGGGAGCTCAGGGCTTCCGGGTTCGAGGACCTCAGCCCGCCGCATATTGCGGTGATCCAGTATCCGGGTCCGGACGGGATGCGCCCGAGCGCGCTTGCCGAGCGCGCGGCCATGAGCAAGCAGGCCATGAACCAGCTGCTGAAGACGCTGGAGGGCATGGGCTACATCACGCGTTCGGTGGCGTCTGACGCCGCCGGCGGGACGGTCGTCAACTTCACCGACCGCGGCCGCGCGGCTTATCAGAAGATGGCAGACATCCTGTTGGACATCGAGCGCGAATGGGCCGAGGAGCTCGGCGAAAAGCGCTTCCACGAGCTGAAGAGGCTGCTCGGCGAATTGTGGGACACGCCGCTTATTCGCTGAGGCGGTTGCCCTCGGGCCGACCACCATTGCCGGGAATAATCCGGGTCCGCGAAGCGTTCCTTCCAACATGGCGGGCAGGCAAAAAGGGATGTTTCCCGAAAACGTCCCTTCGTTGAAACCGCCAGACCGATGGCGCGGATCGATCTGGCACTCAAGGAGACCAGATATGAAAAAGCACGCGATCATCCTGGCAGCCACCGGCGTATCGCTGATTGCCTTCGCCGGCTTCACCAGGGCGGACGATCATCTGTTCAACGCCGAGCAGCATGGGCTCAGTCCCGACAGCCAGCCTTTCCAGACCAACAAGGCCGGCCATAGCGGCGACCTTGCGCCTGGACAGGGCAGTCCGTTCGCCGGCGAGGAGACCAAGACGCCGGCCACCGACACGACGGCGGCGAACGACCACGCAAATGTGAAAGATCGTCAAGCCAAATGACCCCTTGCCCGCCGGGAGGGCGGCGGGTTTCGGCTTGAAGCAAGCAGCTTGGCAATGGGTTTCTGCGTTGGCACGTCGGCGCCGTCGCAAGTTGACCGCGCCGCCGCAACCGCCTAGGCTCCCTCGAAAATGGGGATGGGGTTCCCCCGAAACCGCCCTTATGGGCTGATGACTCCTGCCAGGCGTGCTCTCGCGCGGCAGGATTTATTTTTTTCTGCTCGTATCATGCCTGTCTTCATGAGGTGATTCCGTTGGGATCGCGTATGGAAAGGCTTTGAAGCGATGACCGTTGCGGCTTGCGCCCTGGTTCTGATCGGCGGTTTCTTCGGCGGCATTTCCCGCTTTTTCCTCTCCGGCGTGGTCGGCCGCGGATTTGGCGAGACCTTTCCCTGGGGCACGCTGCTGGTCAACGTTTCCGGCGCTCTTGCCATCGGCGCCTTCGCCGGCGCGGCGCGGGCGGTCGGCGGTGTCTTCGCCAGCGATCTCGTCCGCGACCTGATCGTCGTCGGCCTGTTCGGCGGCTACACTACGGTGTCGTCCTTCTGCCTGCAGACACTCAACCTGGCGCTCGACGGCGAGAGCCGGCTCGCCGCCTTCAACGTCGTCGCTTCGTCGGTTCTGTGCGTTTTGTTCGTCGCCATCGGCTTCTGGGCGGCCATCTGGGTGGCTGCGTCAGCCACCTGGATGGCTTATTTAGCCACCTGGACGGCTGGTTAGCCATCGGGATGGCGGGCCGAGCGATGGCGGACAGACAGATGGAGAGGCGGCTTTACCTGGCGGTAGGCTGCGGCGCGGCGATCGGCTCGCTGGCCCGCTTCCTGTCGGGCTATGTCATCGTTTCGCTGCTCGGCCTGAACCCGCTTTGTTCGACCGCCTTGGTCAATATCGTCGGCTCCTGGATCATCATGGCCTTCGCCACGCTGACCCGCCCGGACGGGCGCCTGATGGTCGGTCCTGTCAGCCGCAATTTCGTCATGGCGGGCTTTTGCGGCGGCCTCACCACTTTCTCGGCGATGAGCCTCGATACATTTATCCTGCTGTTCGAGGGCGACTGGCCGCTGGCCGTGACCTATTTCATCAGTGTGGTCGGGCTGTCGCTCGTCGCCGCATGGATGGGCTATCTCATGGCGTCCAGGTTCAACCGCTTGCCAAAAGCTAATCAGGCGAACAGGTAGTCAGGAGGAGAACATGGAACTTCCCGCACAATGCGCGCTGCTCAGGATCTTCTTCGGTGAGGACGACATGGCGGCCGACGGCAAGCCGCTGCACGAGGCGATCGTCATCAAGGCGCGCCAGACCGGCATGGCCGGCGCCACGGTGCTGAGAGGTCCGCTCGGCTTCGGCCGCTCCAGCGTGCTGCACACCGCCAAGATCCTGCGCCTGTCGCAGGATCTGCCTATCGTCGTCGAGATCGTCGACGCGCCGGAGAAGATCGACGCGCTGATCCCTGAGATCAAGGCGCTGACGAAGACGAAGAGCTGCCTGATCACCCGCGAGAAGGTAGAAGTCATCCGCTACGGTGACGGGGACTGAACCCTCGCCAATCGCCCGATCAGCGGTGGCGAAGTTGGCGGCAGATGGTATCTTCGTCGAAAATGCCGGCGGAAAAAAGCTTCATGGCTTCGATCGCCAGGTCGGAAGCCTCGGAACTGCCGCGGGCAATGCCCCGCTCCACGCAGACCTGGTCATAGATGCGCTTCAGCAGGACGAGATCGTCCGGATATGCAACGCCGCTCTTGGAAACATGGGGACCTATCATCGCATCCTCCGTTGTCGGGACGGAAGCGCGACAGAAGCTCGCGGGGGCGGGGAGACTTCTATCGCTAGGCTGGCCACCATAGGTTGCTCGGCCAGCCCCGCATTTACCCATGTTAAAGGCGGCCCGGAGCCGCCTCTATTTCCTGGCAGATTTGGCTAAGTCAGCCGACGATCTCGGTGTCGGAAAACCAGTACTTGATCTCCTGCGCGGCCGTTTCCGCAGCGTCCGAGCCATGCACCGAATTCTCCCCGATCGACAGCGCATGCACCTTGCGGATGGTGCCTTCGGCGGCATTGGCCGGATTGGTGGCGCCCATCACTTCGCGGTTCTTGGCGATGGCGTTCTCGCCTTCCAGCACCTGCACGATGGTCGGAGCCGACGACATGAATTCCACCAGCTCGCCGAAGAACGGGCGATCCTTGTGGACGGCGTAGAAACCCTCGGCCTCGCGGCGGCTCATCCACACACGGCGCGATGCAATGACGCGCAGGCCGGCGTCTTCGAGCATCTTGGTGATGGCGCCCGTCAGGTTGCGCCTGGTCGCGTCCGGCTTGATCATGGAGAAGGTGCGTTCGATCGCCATAGGGTCGTCCTTGTTCTGGGAATGGAAATTGGAGTGGCGGGCTCTATACAAGCCGCTTGGCGGCTTGCCAAGGGGAGGTGGCTTCTGGCCAAGGCGAGCCCTTTGCGGGATAATTAGACGGCTGCGAACGCGCTTCGCATGGAAGCCCGCGGCAGCGGAGCCTGAGGCGATGAACTGGCCCTATCTCACACGCGGCGACATGGCTGGCCTTCTTTTCGTGGCCGTATTTTTCGCCGCTGTCGTCCTTGCCCTGCTTTTCTTCCCACAGCGCGCGGAGCAGAATTTCGGCTTCGGCCCGGAATGGCAATGCGTGCGCATGGAGCAGGGCGATCCGATCTGTGTCAGGCTGGTCGATAAGGATGCGCCGAACGGGGACGCGCGTGACAAGGGCGCGTCGAAGTAGACGCTAAAGCTCGACCTCAATGATCAGTGTCGGCGCGTCGCCGGCCTTGAGACCTTCGCGCTGGCGCACCGAGGTCTTGACCGGCAACAGCAGGCTGCCGGACGCCTTGTCGGGAAAGAGTGATGTCTGCCACCTGGTCTTGCCGATCTTCGCCGTGACGCCGAGCGATCCCCAAGGGCGCACCAGTCCCGTCATCGCGGCCTTGATCAGCGCCGCGAAGTCCGTTGGCAGCGTCATGAAATGCCAGCCGCCCTTGCCGGGATAGACCCAGATCTCGGCCTGCATCTCATAGCGCAACATCCCGACGCTCGCGGCCGTCACGCCGCCGCCGCGACCTGCCGGCCGATCCCGCCATGCAGGTCGAGGCAGCGCTCGAACCACTGGGCCACGCTGTCGCTATCCTCGAGCAGCCGGTAGGGCGAGGCGATCCGCGCCCATTGCAGCGCGCCGAAGACTATGTAATCGGCAAACAGCGGCGTCTCGCCGCCGATGAAGGGCTGGTAGGTGAGCATCGAGCGCAGCGGCTTGAGCGAGGCGCGGAAGCTGGCGAGTCCCGCATCGCGGCCGGCCACCACGTCTTCCAGCCGCTTGCCGTAGCTCTGCTCGCGACTCTCGCGGAAATAGGCGGCGTTCGTCCCATCCTGCATGTCGTGAAGGTCGGTGAGTGCCACCGTTGCCACGTAAGGGTGGATAGTGAACTGCGACCAGCGCTCGATGAAGCGCGCCGTCGCCTTGCCGCCTTCGCCGCCGAACAGCGTCGGCCGTTCCGGATAGGCTTCGTCGAGATAGAGCGCGATGGCGAAGGAATCGGTCACTACGCGCTCGCCGTCGCGGATCACCGGCACCGTCTTCGACACGCCGCCCTCGACTTCAGGCACCTCCAGGAAGCGTGTCGGCACCTTGGTTGCGCTGAGCCCCTTATGCGCCAATGCCATCTTCGTCTTCCAGCAATGCGGGCTGAACGGACGGGCGGCGTCGTGGCCGACGAGGTCGTAGAGAAGAATGGTCATTGGCGGGTCCGTTGCTGCGGGTTACGAAGGGCTCGGATTCGTTTGAGCCGGGTGGGAAGAATGAAGCAGCATTTCATGATGTTTGCGGCCTATAATCAATGGGCCAATGGCCGCCTCTACGATGCCGCCGCAGATCTTGGCGAGGAGGAGCTCGGTCGTGATGTCGGCGCCGTCTTCGGCTCGATGCTCGGCACGCTCAACCATCTGCTCGCCGTCGACCGCGTCTGGATGAAGCGCTTCACCGGCGAGGGCGACGCGCCTTCGAACACCGCCGCCATTCTCTACCGTGTCTTGTCCGGCCTGCGGCTGGCGCGCGAGGCAGAGGACAAGAGGATTGTCGATTGGGTCGGCGACATGAGCGAGAATACGCTCGCCGGCCGTTTCTCCTACATGACACTGACCGACATGCGCACCGTCTCGCAACGGGTGGCGCCGGCACTCAGCCATTTCTTCAACCACCAGACCCACCATCGCGGCCAGGCGCATATGTGCCTTACCGTGCTCGGCCGACCCTCGGTGCCGCTCGACCTGGTGCTGTTCCAGCGCTCCGAGGAAGGCCGCGCTTACGCCTGAGACGCAGCATCGTGGACGGTTTTCCGGTCGCCGATTGTCGATCAAATTCAAACATCAAGGAAAACTCGTATAGCATTTCAGAACAACGGATTTTTCCCCGAAAAAATGGAACCCTGACGGAAGCCATTCGTATTCCCCTTGTTCCCTCCCGCACAGGCATGCGCACGGACACGGCGCTCCGGCGATGCGGTGCGGAACAAATGTGGCAACGAAGGAGAACGCCATGAATGGTATGATAGAGAAAATCGCCGGTGCATTGGTCGGGGCCATTTTCGCCGTGCCGGCAAATGCTGCTGGTCTCGACATCGGCTTTGGCATCGACAACAGCGGCGTCGGTAGCCCGGGCGGCTTGAACTCCGGCGCGGGGTCATCGATCGGCGGTTCAACCGGTCTCGGCAGTGGCTTTGGCAGCAATATCGGCGGCGTCGGCGTGGGCAGCACGGGCGGCTTGAACGCTGGAGCGGGGACCTCGATCGGCGGCACCACGGGCACAACCGGCACCTCGTTGGGTGCAACGGGTAGCATCGGCGGCACTGGCACCGTCGGCGGCTCTGCCGGCCTCGACACCGGCACTGGCACCTCGATCGGTGGCACCACGGGCACAACCACCGGCACCTCGTTCGGTGCAACGGGCGGCATCGGCGGCACTGGCACCGTCGGCGGCTCTGCTGGCCTCAACACCGGCACTGGTACCTCGATCGGCGGCACCACGGGCACAACCACCGGCACCTCGTTGGGTGCAACGGGCGGCATCGGCGGGACTGGCACCGTCGGCGGCTCTGCCGGCCTCGCCACTGGTACCTCGATCGGCGGCACCACGGGCACAACCACCGGCACCTCGTTCGGTGCAACGGGTGGCATCGGCGGCGCTGGCACCGCGAGCGGCTCGGTGGGTACCACCACTGGTACCGGCATGTTCGGTGGAACCGGTGGCCTCAGCGGCGGCGGTACCTTGGGCGGCTCGGGCGCCACGACAGGCCGCTAAAGCAAATCGGGAAAGTCCCGGCGGCTTCCGGTCCCGGAATCGCGTGAAAAACAAACGGCCGGAGCGATTCCATCAAAGCGGAAGCGCTTCGGCACCATCCGCGAGCCGTAGGGTTCGGTGCCGGAAGCCCGCCGTTAAGTGAACTGACCCTGGGGGTCAGTTCATAGGTGGCGGGCTTTTATGAGCGCCCGCCATCACCGTCGCCTGACTGCCGGTTAACCAAGCTTGCATTGAAGCTAATGTATTAGGACTTCGTTTGTGCTCGCGCTGCATAAATAGGCCAGTTGCAGCGGGAGCAATGGCATGCGCATCGATTTGTCCCCTACAAGTTGGGGCAGGGTCGTGGTGGTCACCGCCGCCGGCACCGCCTTTTTTATTGCCGCCGCCTTCTTCGTCGATTCCTTCAATTTTCCCTCGCTGTCGCCGCAGGCGCTGCTTTGGGCACAGCTCACGGATCTTTTCCTGCCGCTTATCCTTGGCGGCTCCTTCCTGTTCTTCCTGATGTGGAAGATGCGCCAGCTGGCGATCACGCAGAAGGAACTCAGCGTCATTGCCGCGACCGACAGCCTCACAGCGGTCTTCAACCGCGGCGCCTTCTCGATGCTGGTCGAAGCCTATCTCGACCAGGTCCGAAGCCAGGTCGTCGCCGAAACCGGCGCGCTGCTGATCGTCGATGCCGACCATTTCAAGTCGATCAATGATCGCCTCGGGCACGATTGCGGTGACCAGGCGCTCCGGTTGATCGCCGCGACGATCAAGGGACAACTGCACGGCGCCGACATTGTCGGACGCATCGGTGGCGAGGAATTCGCGGTTTTCCTGCCCGGCGCCGACGCGGCGCGCTCCTTCCTGGTTGCCGAATCCATCCGGCGCCGCATCCGCGAGGCCGAGTTTGCACCCGACGGGCGACCCTGTCCGCTTTCGGTCAGCATCGGCGGTATCGCCTTCAACGGCCCGACCACCTATCACGATATGTTCCAGGTCGCCGACCGCCATCTTTACAAGGCCAAGTCCAACGGCCGCGACCAGGTGAGCTTCGAGAGCCCGCGCAGCGTGCTCGCCGGCGAAACCGCCGGCACCATGCACTAATCCGCTTCGCCACGCGTTTTAAACGCCTGCCGGCGCACGACGGTCAACGATGGCTGCGGTTGAGCAGCGGCCTGTGCTGGCGGATCAATTGGCGCTCGACGTCGAGATAGGGCCTGATCAGGCCCGCAGCCGTCGGCGTCGGCTCCGGCTGATGCACAACCGCCGTCAGCGTGCCGAGCTCGGTGAGCAGGCTGAGCCATTTCAGCGCTTCCCATTTCGGCGTCGCGCCGCCGCGGCCGGCAAGGCTGCGGTTGATATAGCCTGGATAGGAAAGCAGCCGCTTGCCCGCTGAGGCGCCGCAAGTGCCGATCCTCACCGCCTTGCCCTCGGCGGTGATCCAGACATAGACGGCTTCGCCGAATTCGCACACCTTGGGGTCGGTTATCGTCACCCGGATCGACGATTTGTCCCGGCTTAGCCGCATTTCGGCTGCCGGCTTGAAACGCTCGCGATCGAGAAACATCCGCCCTCCTTGCTGCGGTCCGCAACTGGCATGAGCAACACCGATGTTCCGTGCGCTGTTTCACGCAGCGGTCGAAAAAGTTTCAGGGGATTTTCGCCGAAGCCAAGCCCCGAGGCGCCATCAACGGTCCGTTCATCCTTTGGCGGCTAGTGTCGGCGGCTGACCTCAGCCGATCCGCGAGCGACCGTGTTCGATCTTATCGATTTCAAGGCGGTGCTGGTCATCGCCCTCATCTTCATTCCGCTGGAGCAGCTCCTGCCGCTGCATGGCGCGCAGTCGGCGACGCGCCGGCATTGGCTGAACGACGTTTTCTACCTGCTTTTCAACGGCATCGTCATCAAGTTCGGCATGTTGCTGGTGATCGGCGCGGCGATGCTTGTGGCGCAGCGTTTCGTTCCCGAAGCGCTCACCGCCGCCGTTCAGTCGCAACCTTTATGGCTGCAGGCGAGCGAGGCTCTGCTCGTCGCCGACATCGGCTTTTACCTTGCCCATCGCGCCTTCCACGCGGTGCCGTTCCTGTGGCGCTTTCATGCCATCCACCACTCGATCGAGGAGATGGACTGGCTGGCCGCCCACCGCGTGCACCCGGTGGACCAGATCCTCACCAAGTCGGCTTCGTTCCTGCCGCTCTTCGCCTTGGGCTTTTCCGGCGAAGCGGTTCTCATCTACGTGCTGATCTATCAATGGCAGTCGGTGTTCATCCACTCCAACACGCGCATCAAGTTCGGCCCGCTGAAGTGGCTGATTGCCTCGCCGCAGTTCCATCACTGGCACCACGCCAACGAACGCCAGGCCTATGACAAGAACTTCGCCGGTCAGCTGCCCTTTCTCGACCTGATCGGCGGTACCTTGCTGATGCCGGAGCGGATGCCGGAAAAATACGGCGTCGACGAACCGGTGCCGCAGCTCTATCACCAGCAACTTGTCTATCCCTTCGTTGCCGTGACCGAGCCGGCCGCTGAAGCCTCGCCAGCCGCCGTCAAGCCGGATTGAAGATATAACCCGCGGGAGAGGCCTTCTCCGCCAGGTACTTGCCGCGGCAATCGTTTCCGGGTGGAGCGGAAGCGCGCCGCTCAGGCGGCGAAGCCGCCATAGCCGTGCGCCACGGGCTTGACCGAAATGTCCGGCTGCTCCGAAGGCCACAGGACGCCGGCGGTCACCGCGAAGCTGATCAGCGCATCGCGCGCGGCTTCGGCCGGGATTTCTCCGCTCCGCGCGGCCTCGCAGGCCTTCGCCGCGGCGCCGTAGCTGAGCCGCCGGCGCGACGGCGGGAACTCGGTCAGGAATTGATGCATCTCGAACAGCGAGGCGATCATGCGCTTGTGGCCGGCGCCGACGCTGAGGGCGACCGGGGTGAAGAACGTCCTGTCGTGCATTCGGACCTCGTCGATTGGCTGCGGATGCGGCGGGCTGCCGCCTCCGTATCTGGGGTAGGACGCCACACAACGCGGCTTGCGGCGCGAGGTTCCAGGTTTGGGATCCTTTCGCGCAACGTGCCCAAAGAGACTGCGACACGGTACGGGGCGCGCCGCTAGGGGCCGGGATCGGCTGTGATTGTCACTTCTTCTGCTGGGGGCTGCGCAACGTGATAATACGCCGACAGCACCAGCAGAAGGATCGCGATCCCTGCGAACACCATCGCGACGATGTTGACGAACCACTGGCCGGCCAGTTCACCAAGCCGTTGCCGCCAACTCATCGCCGACGGAATCAAGCGCATTTTCCACCTGCTTCACAAGGCCGCTACCGGCCCGTCACGCTTCGCCGACCGCGCCCTGCCTTACCGGTACCAGCCTCTGTGGAGGCCGCAGCTCCAGACCCTATTCACGACCCAGTGGTGATGATGCCAGCGCCTGTGTACCCTGACCATGCAGTTGCGACGATGATGCCCGTAGAACTCGCCGCGCATCTCGTATCGGCCCCTGTAGCGCCAGTCGTCGCCGCGCATGTGGTGGCGGCGCCAGTAGTAACCGTCATTGTATCTGCCCATGCCGTCATCGGTGGTGATCGTAAGGCTTGTCGCCTGTGCCGGAACCGTTACCGGTGCCAAGGCAGCCACGCCCAACATGGCGGCGAGAATGAGTTTCTTCATCACGGCCTCCTTGCATTAGATTTTACTAACAAAAACCTATTGTTGGGTGAAAAGTTCCATGACGAAGGCCGCGGGCCAGCGATGCTTCTGGGCGAACACTATTTCCACATGCCGCGCATGCGGGCGCCGAGATCGACCTTGACGCCCGGCCGCTGGCGCGGGTCGTCCTTGAGGGATGAACTCGCCCAGGACGACTGCTCGAAGGCCGCAAGCATCGAGGCCGGGATGAAGCGGGTGCGCGAGGCATAGACGTGACGATCGCCGCGCGCCGGCTGGTTGTGCGGATAAAAGCGCTGCGGCACGACGAGATGCAGGCTGTCCTTGGCCCTGGTCATCGCCACGTAGAGCAGCCGGCGCTCCTCGTCGACGTCTTCCTTGGTGCCGACGCCGAGATCGGCGGGAATGCAGCCGTCGACGGTGTTGAGCACGAAGACGTTCTTCCACTCCTGGCCCTTGGCCGAATGGATGGTCGACAGGATCAGGTAATCCTCGTCGCGATGCGGCGGCCCGGCCTGGTCGCTGGTGGCGTCGGGCGGATCGAGCGTCAGCTCGGTCAGGAAACGCTCCCGTGAGGGATAGCCCGACGCGATCTGCTCGAGCTGGATGAGATCGGCGCGGCGCGTGATCGCGTCCTCGTGGATGCGCTCCAGATGCGGCTCGTACCAGAGCCTGATCCGCTCGAGGTCGGCCGGCCATTTGGCGCCGGCACGCAGTCCGCTATAGATGTCGAGGAACACCGGCCAGTCCTGCGCGGCGCGCTGCGGCGGCCGGAAGCGGGCAAGGCCCAGCGTCTCGTCCAGCGACGTCGCCATGGCGTCCACGATCTGCGAGGCGGCGGACGGCCCGATGCCGGGCATCAGCTGCAGCACGCGAAAACCGGCGACGCGGTCGCGTGGGTTCTCGGCAAAGCGCAGCATCGCCAGCATGTCCTTGACATGCGCGGCATCGAGGAATTTCAGGCCGCCGAATTTGACGAAGGGGATGTTGCGGCGCGTGAGCTCCACTTCCAGCGGCCCGCTGTGGCTCGAGGTGCGGAACAGCACCGCCTGCGCCTTCAGCGCCGTGCCGGTCTCGCGTTCGGCAAGGATCGCCTGGCAGACATAATTGGCCTGCTCGGCCTCGTCGCGCACGCTGACCAGCTGCGGCCTGTGCGAAGACCGGCGCTCGGTCCACAGGTTCTTGGTGAAACGCTCGCTGGCCTCGCCGATGACCTTGTTGGCGGCGGCCAGGATCGTCTCGGTCGAGCGGTAGTTGCGCTCCAGCATGACGATCTCGGCGCCCTGCGCGAACTGTTTTGGGAAGTCGAGGATGTTGCGCACTTCCGCGGCGCGGAAGGAATAGATCGACTGCGCGTCGTCGCCCACCACGGTCAAGCCGGCGCCGTCCGGCTTCAGCGCCAGAAGGATCGAAGCCTGCAGCCGGTTGGTGTCCTGGTATTCGTCGACCAGCACGTGGTCGAAGCGGCCACCGAGATGCGCCGCGATCTGAGGCTCGGCCGCCATCTGCGCCCAGTAGAGCAGCAGGTCGTCGTAATCGAGGACGTTCTGCGCCTGCTTGGCTTCGACATAAGCTGCGAACAGCTCCTTCAGCTGTTCCGCCCATCCTGCGCACCAGGGGAAGGCCGAGCCCAGCACTTCGCCCAGCGGCGCCTGCGCGTTCACCGCCCGCGAATAGATCTGCAGGCAGGTGCTTTTGGTCGGAAAGCGGCTTTCGGTCTTCGAGAATCCCAGCTCGTGCCGGGCAAGGTTCATCAGGTCGGCCGAATCCTCGCGATCATGGATGGTGAAGGCCGGATCGAGGCCGATCTGCTCGGCATAGTCGCGCAGCAGCCTTGCGCCGATGCCGTGAAACGTGCCGGCCCACGCGAGCGCGTCGGCGATGATTGCCGCGTCGCGTCCCAGCACCTCGCCGGCGATGCGTTCGACGCGTTTGGCCATTTCCGACGCCGCGCGGCGCGAGAAGGTCATCAACAGGATGCGGCGCGGGTCGGCGCCCTTGACGATGAGATGGGCGACGCGGTGCGCCAGCGTGTTGGTCTTGCCCGAGCCGGCGCCGGCGATCACCAGCAGGGGCGCCGCCACCTTGCCGTCGCCATGCACCACCGCCAGCCGCTGCTCGTCGTTCAGCCGGGCAAGATAAGCGGGCGCCTCGAAGGACGAATCACGAGCGGCGATGTTCATCGCCCATCAAGCATCGTTTCCGCTTTGTTCGCAATACAGCTGATCTCGCCTGGCCTTTGTGATTGGCGAAAGCCGGGGAGACAGCTGATCTCCCCCCTTGAGGGGGAGATGCCCGGCAGGGCAGAGGGGGGCGCTGTCCCGCCGACATATGGCCAATAAGGGGGAAGATTGGCTGAACTACCGCTTCGGCTCTACTCCCATCGCCGCTGACTGGCGTCGCAGCGTGCGCCTCTCGTCGCCGGGCATGTCCAGCGGCGCGACATCGCCGGGTATCTCGTCGATGATCCTCACGGCGACGCGATAGGCGGCGTAGGCGAACAGGCCGGCAAGCAGCAGGCGTATCATGATCGTCTCCTCGTACGGTTCGGTGGTTTCAACCGGACGCGAGCCGGTTGGTTCCCCAGTCCGCGCAGCCAATTCGCCAAGCAACCAAACCGCCCACGCTTCGTTTGCCCTGAAGACCAAGGAGCGAACGAGAGGAGGTCGTCATGAAGAAGCTTCCTGTACTGCTGGCTCTTGCGGCAGGGCTCGTGCTCGCCGCCTGCGACAACAGCATACCGCCCACCAAGGCGCCCGCCGATCAGAACCCGCAGGTCGACAAGAATCCGGTGCCGAAATCGACCACCGGCGGCGACCAGCCAGGCACCCCGCCCAAGCAATAGGTCACGGCAGGTCCGGCCGGCGTTTTCATTGGGCTGAAACGAAGAAGGCCGGCGCTGCTTGGGAGGAAGCTCGATAGCGCCGGCCAAGCGGGAAAATCAGGCCCGCCGCACGATCCAACATAGCTGAGTCTTTCCGTAACGTCATGATGCGATCGCCCTAGCCGGCTATGGAGCCTCGGAGAAATCACCAGCAGCGCGGAACTGGCTTGGTCCCGCTGCGTCACCCGAGATGAGCGAAATGATTGATTATGAGCTGTCACGCCGTGTTCCTACCCAAGCTTAAAAATGGATCGACCCGGTTATCGAATGTTTCATTGTGAAGCTAAAAGTGCCTGTTGCCTTTCGCAGTAAACAGTGGTCATTCTAACTACAGTCAAGTGTAGAATAATAAGTAGTCTCTAGTATTTGTGTGGTAAGAGCTTGTGCTTTGGAGGCATTCTCCAAAATTAGACGGCTTCGCTATGGTTTCGTCTGGGGGGCTTGGGCAAGCCATTCGTAAGGAAATTCGCTATCCAGGCAGGCGGGGCATACATCTGCGATGGCAAGATCATTCGTTTCTGCTGCAATGGTGCTGGGACTGTTGGCCTTGCTCGGCCTCGGGTATGCAGTCATGGCGTCCGTTAGGTTATGGCATTCGATCTTGCCAGGTTCGGCAGCATCTCCCTCGATGAGTATGGAGCCCTACGCGTTCGTCTTCAGGTTTGACGCTTCAAGTTCGCAAGAAGACAGCAGTTCCACGACGCAGAGGGCTCCAAGTGAATGGCGTTTAAGCATGCCGCGGGCATTTGTTTCGTCCGAGCTTGGTGACGATAGTAGCGTCGGTGGGGGGCGCCAGCACCAAAGTCACAGCGTAACAATATCGGCAACGCTCAACCCCGCCACCGGAGATTTCTCACCGGCCATTCTTTCCACCGCGAGCGAAAGATCTGCACATGGCTTCTTCTTCTTTTTGGGCAATGGACCTGTCGGCGAGAAGTTAGCGCGATCACCCCACTGTATTCGCCAAGACGAGATCGATGAATTCTTCGGGACGTCAAAATTATCAGTTAACTTTTTCAAAGCTAATTCCTCTTTCGAGCAAAGATGTATGGCGTATATGAGCGATGAAGGGTGGTGTGTGCGGCTAGAGATGCCGAAAAAAGTATATTTTGACAATTATCAGTGCGCCTGTTACTCCGCATCGGAGATGTTGAAGAAGTATACGACGAAAGCGGACTACGTAAACGAAAACTGAAAACCAATACTCCCATGGAGAACCATGAACGGTACTGGCGTTGCTCCGAACGGAGAAGCTGCTCTGACTGATCAGGAGATCGATGTTCTCGATCGGTTGCTTAGTGTGCATGATCGCGGTGCTTTTTACATGGCGTATAACGCCATGTTTGACAGTAGTGAGGCATTGCTGCAAACGCAGATTTCTACCTTCTCGGGGGCCGTTGGCGGAACGGCGTTAGGCCCGAACCGACTCGTTCAGGTTATGTTTCGGGCCTCGTGCATCCAGAGTGGCTTGGGGAGCCATCCGTGAAGAGAACGATGAAGAGAAGAGCCTTGGCAGTGAGTCTGTCTGCTCTGTTTCACGGCATGCTCTTGACCGCCCTGCAAGCGGAAACACTTGGCGAAGACGTCAATAAAAATCCAATGGCCCTTATCGTATACCTCAAAACGCAGAAGAAATTCAGCCAGGGTATTTCTATTGCTTGACTGATATCGAAATATTCGGTAATTATAAGAGCAGATTTTGTATGTATACGATAAGCTCATTTAATATTTACTTGGATGAACTAAATATAGGAAAAATCCAATACGGACGATCCTCAATAATAGTAACGGTATTAAACCTAATGCCAAAATATAATGTGAGAGAGATGTGCAATGTCTGTAGATGACGGTCTCTCAAATGCCGTTTTCTCCGATTTGTACCAGAGTCAGCAGGGTGGCATCACGAACGCTATCGAGAAGCTCTATGCCGAATATCTCGTGCTGCCGATCCTGGACTCGTTCCACCGGGCATTCGTGGAGGAATAACCCTCACGCCATCGCCACGAGCCGAACCGGCACGCCAGCAGCGATCTCTTGGTCCAGTTCGCGCTGCGTCAGCGCCGCTTCGGTCACGATCCACTGCTTGAACAACTCCACCTTGCGGGCGCCGAGCGCCTTGATGGGGCTGACGAAATACCAGCCCGCCGTGTTGGGGTGGTGGACCGCGAAAGGGGCCACCAGCCGTTCGGCGCGGATGTCGCTCGCCATATAGGCGCGGTTGGCGACGGCAAAGCCCATGCCGGCATTGGCCGCTTCGTAGGACATCATGCAGGAATCGAAATAGACGCTCCTGGTCTCGCCGAGCACGAAGCTCGCGCCGGCAAAGCCCAGCCACGACTGCCAGTTCTGGGTGCAGGTGTCGGAGTGGAGCAGCGTGAAGTAGCGCAGGTCCTCCGGCGACACTTTCGACAGCGGTTTGTCGCCCAGCACGTCGTAAAACAGCTTGCGGCTGCATACCGGCGTCAGATCTTCCTTGAACAGCAGTTCCGACGTGAGGCCGGGGAAATTGCCGTCGCCATAGCGGATCTCGAGATCGTATTCCGAGCTCGAGAATTCGTGCGTGGCGTAGGAAGTCGACACCCGCATCTCGATGTCGGGATAGTGCCGCTGGAAGGACGACATCCGCGGAAACAGCCAGCGCGCCGCGAAGGTCGGCAAAACGCAGATCCGAAGCACATGCGCCTGCGACTGGCCGGTAGCCTCCATGCTGGCCGCCACGATCCGCTCCAGCGCCTCGCGCACGCGCGCCACATAGGTCTCGCCCTCCGGCGTCAGCGATACCGCATTGCCGCCGCGCTCGAAGATCTTGAAGCGCAGCTGGTCCTCCAGGCTCTTCACCCGCTGGCTGACCGCGGAAGCAGTGATAAACTGCTCTTCGCCGGCGCGCGTGAAATTCTTGTGCCTCGCGGCGCTCTCCACGATTTTCAGCGAGTTGAGGTTGACCTGACTGAGCAGACGCACCGGGTTTCGACCTTAAGCTGGGCTTACGCTACCACCAGCATTCCTAAATTTACAGGGGTGGGTGTTTAAATGACTGTTAACCAAGTTTTGCCCCCACTTTTGGAGAAAGTAGAATGAACGCCCATACAATCCCGGACCTGCGCTGTGCAATGAGCCGCGAGGCCATAATTGGTCATGAGACCGCCTGGAAAGTGTCGACTTTCGGCGTCGCCCAGTATCGCCACGGTTACGACCCCGCTCTGCTTGCCGCCATCGAGGAGGCCGCCCTGAAGTTGAAGGCCAGCCATGCCGTGCACAAGCATCTTGACCTCACTTTTATCACCGGCGCCGACCGCTATATTCCGGAGATCAAGGAATTGCTCAACGACAAGTTGCGCCTGGAAAAGCTGTCCGACATGATGGGCACCAAGCTTGAGCCGTATCCGCTGTCGATCGTCGGCTCGACCGTCACCTTCATGAATCCCAGGGACGGCGCCGTCGAATGGCATTGCGATGGCGTTCCGGTGACGGAGCTCATTCCGCTTTCGATCAGCGATCCGCTGATCGGCGGCCATCTTGAAATCTATTGCGACGATTCCGAGACCGGCCGCTCGATCCTGGAATCCGGCCGCGACCTGCCGCGCAACAAGATCATGCGCATCGACCACAAGATGAACTACGCCACGCTCGGCCAGTTCCTGGGCGTGCTGCATCGCACCGCGCCGATCCAGCTCGGCGAGCGCGTCACCCTGGTGCTCAACCAGCGCTCGGCGACCAAGCCTTATGTCGACGACAACCGCATGTTCTACCTCGCCGCCGACAACGACCATGACCGTGCCTGGGTGAACGAGCTGGCCGAGGACGTCTGGACCAACCAGCTGCCCGCCTATCGCCGCCATGTCGAGGAGCATCCCGTGCCGCAGCCGGCCGCCGAGGCGGTTGCCGGCGGGGCGAGGGAGTCGTGGTAATGAGCCATGATCCGGTCGAGAACCAGCCGCCTTCAGTGTCGCTGAGCCTCGGCCCGGTCGTGCCGGAAAATCAAAGCCGCACCAGTGCCGCCCTCGGGGCGGCGCTGGCCTTCGCCCTCGGCGCCGTGGCGCTGTGGGCGACCAACGCACTGGTCGGCAAAACGCTGCTTGCCAGCTATCCGGTGTCGCAAGTGCAGTTCCTGCAATTTTGCGGCGCGGCCCTGGTCTTCGCGCTGATCCGGCTCTTCCCTTCTCCCCTTGTGGGGTCCGAAGGACGGGGCGAGACCCGCGGCTCGCCCCCGGGCGGTGGATCGGCGCGCAGCGCCGAGACGGATGGTTCCAGCGAGGTGAGACGTTGGCGTTCCCTGGAACACCCCTCATCCGACCTCGCTGCGCGAGGCCACCTTCTCCCACAAGGGGAGAAGGGGAATGCTGCGTTCGCCTACGTCGTAGGCTTCCTGGGCCTGGTCGGCACCATGGTGCTGCAATATATCGGTTTCGCCTCGATGCCGGTCATCGAGGCGAACCTCGTCGCCTACACCTGGCCGCTGATGACCGCCGCGGCGATCATCCTGCTTGGCCGGCCACGGCGTCCGCTGCTGCTCGGGCTGGCCGCGGCGGTCGGCTTCGTCGGCGTGGCGCTGGTCATCTCCGGCGGCCGCACGCACATCTGGTTCGCCGGCGGCAGCCTCATCGGCTACCTCGCCGCTTTCGGCTCGGCGCTCTGCATGGCCTTTTACTCGCTCACCGTTGGCCGCCTTGCCGTGTCGCCGGAGCGTCTGCTTTTGCCCTCGGCGCTGATCGGCGTCGCGCTCACCTTTGCCTGGTGCCTGCATGATGGCATCGTGCGCCCGACCGGCGCGCACCTTCTGCTTGGCCTCTATCTCGGCGCCGGCCCGATGGGGCTCGGCTACTATTTCTGGTCGCGGGCGGCAAAGCTCGATCACGGCGGCAGGATAGCGGTCGTCGCCTATCTGACGCCGATCGCTTCCACGTTTCTGCTGACCCTGTCGGGCGAAAGCCTGTCGATGACGGCGGTTGCCGGCGCCGTGCTCGTCATCGGCAGCTGCCTTTCGGTCGGCATCGAAGGTACGGAGACCCTGGATGATGCACAAACCAGTCGTTGACGAGAACGAGCGGCGCGCCAGGCAGGAGGCGCACTTGCTGGTCAGGGAGTTTGGCGCGGAGGCGCCGCTCTATGCGGCCATGAAGGCGGAAAAGGCCATCGAGCAGAAGGATTTCGGCCGCTGCGCGCGCTGGAAGCGCGTGCTGGAAATCCTCGCCGACGAGCCGCCGGCGGATCTCAGGCGCAGTGCCGCCGCCAAATGAGCGATTTGCCATGGGACTGCCGAATCGCGCATGGTCGACTTCCGGCCGGCGGATTATCGTTGCCGTGCCGGAACTTGGCCTGAACTTCGATTTTTCAGCAACCTCCGCGATAAATCGAAGTGCTATAGCGCCTTTTACGCGTCCAGGCGGACCGCCTGCGCTATAAAACGTCTGCTATAGCTATTAGAATTCCTAACTTGCGCGTTTGCAGTCCGCGTAGAAACATTCACCCTGTATTGAGTCTGGCAGCTTTACTGACACTGGGCGGTCCGTTGGGGGACAGGTCCAATTCGATACACCGACGAAAGTCTTAAAAAACAGCTGGCGATTTGAGGACCAGCAGAAGGTGAAAAAATTGTCCAACATCGACGACAAGACTGCAATCGAGCTGACCGCCGACATTGTCTCGGCCTATGTCGGCAACAATCCGCTTCCCGCCTCGGGCCTGCCTGATCTGATCGCCAGCGTCAGCGCATCGGTGCGCAAGCTCGCCGGCGGCAGCGTCATCAAGGAGGCGGTGGCGCTGACGCCGGCCGTCAACCCGAAGCGCTCGGTCTTCCCCGACCACATCGTCTGTCTGGAGGATGGAAAGAAGTTCAAGTCGTTGAAGCGCCACCTTGCGACCGACCATGGTCTGACGCCGGATGAATACCGCGCCAAATGGGGCCTGCCTGCCGACTATCCAATGGTGGCGCCGAGCTATTCGGCCACCCGCTCGGCGCTGGCCAAATCGTCCGGTCTTGGCCGCAAGCCAGCCGCCGGCGACGCGGGCAAGGGCAAGCGCAAGGCCAAGGCCTGAGGCATCCTGCCCGCGGCGGATGATGTCGCGCCATTACCGTGGCGCGGCCAAGGCCGTTAGAGCAATTCCAGGAAAAAGTGTGAAACGGTTTTCCGTCCGGAATTGCGTAAAAACAAAGAGATAGAGCGTTTCACCGTTTCCGTGAAACGCTCTGGCGCGCGCCGCATTTCGCTGGCAAGTCGTCCGGCGACCTGCTTGCGGCGCTGGACGCGCTCGACCGGTTCGAGCGCGCCATCGTCGAATGCGACGATTCGCCGGTTATGAGACGCGCAGGCTGAATTGCCTCGCCGTTCCGGACCGTCTTGCGGCAAGCAGTCAGCCGCGCCGAACTGTCAGCCGCGCAACTGAGGGGGCTTGGCCGGCCGGGCGCGCTTGGGGTCCTGTTCGTCCGCGAGGCTCTCCGCCTCGACCGCTGTCATTTCGAGAAGATAGACAAGCATCTGGTAGCGCGTGCGCGCGAGCATTTTCGCTAGCTTGCGCGTGATCTCCGCGACGTATTTCAGCGTGCGCGGATCGTTGGCCGCCCCGTCCATCGTGAGCTCCTGATAGGCCAAAGGCCAAGTTACTTGGACCAGGTTATCGTTGGCGCCCACTCACGACTCACGGCGCGCCTGCAAGGTCGCAGGTTTACGACAAAAATTGAACTCAATTTTTGATAAGCATCATGCTTGACCCAGAAGATTTAACTGTCCTTTTTTGGTGGCGTCGTCTCTGTCGCGCCAATATTGAGATAAGACGAACTTACGGTTGTCTTGCCGCACCGGGTTGATCTTCCGCATGGGAATGTTGATCGCGGCGCGAGCAGTGCCGTCCTGTCGTTGCAAGGCGCGCCATTGACGGCCGGCCACCCATCCGCAGCGGCCGCAGAGGACGGGCATGGCAAGTGCATGGTGACTGGCGCTGTCTCAATCGTTCAGGGACGGCGCCTGAGATGGCTTTCCGGCATAAATCTGGATCAGCAGGTGCTCTGGCGATGGCTTGTCCGGCTTGGCGCCAGTCTCGCGCACGAAGGGAGAGATTGGCGGGGTCAGCGCCGCGCTTGCCGGTCCAGTCAAGGAGAGCACATCAGCCGTTCGGTCCTCGAACAGAACCACCTGCGTCGCCAGCGCGGTTGTCGTGGCGACCTGGAAGAAGATGAAGGCGAGGGCGAGATAGCGGATCACGGGCTCCAAAACGCTCCGGCAGGCAACTGGTTCCAGCCCATCGGGCTTTTTGATCCGCATGCATCGAGCCCCATTCAAGGCCTGGCCCTTGCGAAGCGCCGACGTCCCGTGCAAAAGCCCGCTTATGCTTATCATCAACGATCTTACGCTGCGCATGGCGGGGCGGCTGCTTCTCGATCATGCCTCGCTGACCTTGCCGGCCGGCACGAAGGCAGGTCTCGTCGGCCGCAACGGTACCGGCAAGACGACGCTGTTCAGGGCGATCATCGGCGATTTTCCGTCCGAAACCGGCTCGATCAGCCTGCCGAAGAGCACCCGTATCGGCCAGGTGGCGCAGGAAGCGCCGGGCACGGAAGAGCCGCTGATCGAGATCGTGCTCAAGGCCGATGTCGAGCGCCAGGCTTTGCTCGAAGAGGAAAAGACCGCCACCGATGCGCACCGCATCGCCGAGATCCACATCCGGTTGGCCGACATCGACGCGCATTCCGCCGAATCCCGCGCCGCCACCATCCTGGCCGGCCTCGGCTTCGACGATGCCGCGCAGAAGCGACCGGCCTCGTCCTTCTCCGGCGGGTGGCGCATGCGCGTGGCTTTGGCCGCCGTGCTGTTTTCCGAGCCGGACCTGCTGCTGCTCGACGAGCCGACCAACTATCTCGATCTCGAAGGCACGCTCTGGCTGGAGAATTACGTTTCCAAATATCCGCACACGGTGTTGCTGATCTCGCACGACCGCGACCTGCTCAACCGCGCCGTCAACTCCATCGTCCATCTCGACCAGAAGAAGCTGACTTTCTGGCGCGGCGGCTACGACCAGTTCGAGCGCCAGCTCACCGAGCAGCGCGAATTGCAGGAAAAGGGCCGGGTCAAGCAGGAAGCTGCGCGCAGGCACATGGAGTCCTTCGTCGAGCGCTTCCGCGCCAAGGCCTCCAAGGCGAGACAAGCACAGTCGCGCATCAAGGCTCTTGAAAAGATGAAGCCGATCGCCGCGATCGTGAACGACACGGTGCGCCCGTTCTCGTTCCCCGAGCCGGTGAAGACGGTCGCCTCGCCGATCGTGGCGCTGAACAGCGTCAATGTCGGCTACGCCGAGGGCAGCCCGGTGCTGAAGAAGATGACGCTGCGCATCGACGCCGATGACCGCATCGCGCTGCTCGGCGCCAACGGCAACGGCAAGTCGACCTTCGCCAAGCTGCTCGCCGGGCGCCTCAAGGCCGAGGCCGGCTCGATGACGATCGCGCCGGGATTGAAGGTGGCGATCTTTGCCCAGCACCAGCTCGACGATCTGCGCCCGGAGGAAAACGCCTATGAGCATGTGCGCCGGCTGATGCCGGATGCGCCGGAAGCCAAGGTGCGCGCCCGCGTCGCCCGGTTCGGCCTGTCGACCGAGAAGATGAACACGGCCGCGAAGGATCTGTCCGGCGGCGAGAAGGCGCGGTTGCTTATGGGCCTATCCGCCTTCGAGGGTCCGAACCTCTTCATCCTCGACGAGCCGACCAACCATCTCGATATCGACAGCCGTGAATCGCTGATCCATGCGCTCAACGATTTCCCCGGCGCGGTGATCCTGATCTCGCACGACCGGCATCTGCTGGAGGCCACGGCCGACCGGCTGTGGCTGGTCAAGGACGGCGCGGTCCATCCCTATGACGGCGACCTGGAGGATTATAAGACGCTGGTCACCGGCGTCTCCTCCAACCGCCGCGAGCAGAAGGAAGCCGACAAGGCGTCCAAGGCCGACCGCCGTCGCGAGGCCGCCCAGCGCCGCGCCGCATTGGAACCTTTAGCCAAGGAAATCCGCGCCACCGAGGCGCTGATGGACCGTATCCGCAAGCGCATGGACCTGATCGAGGACGAGCTAGCCAACCCGGCGATCTACGAGAAGGACCCCTCGACCGCGACACGCCTCGCCAAGGAGCGCTCGCAGCTTGCGCACACGCTGGCGCTCAACGAGGACAAGTGGCTGACCATGTCGGCCGAGTATGAGGAAGGGATCGCGGAGTAGCTTCTCCTCCGTCTGCGGTCACGTTGCCGTGAGGCAGTAACGCTCGGCAGCTCGAGCACGAATACGAGGCTGTCTCCCGGTCGGTAGGTCTCGTCAATCGTGCTGCCTCCTTGGCCATACCCCTCGTGATGGAAAGTCTCCAGGCATGCAACGTTCCGGACTCCTTTCGAAGGTCACCTTTCTTTCCGCCCCGCGAGCCCTGGCCGATTGGGCGCCTCTCCCGATCCGGCTGATCGTCGGTTTTGGTTTCGTGGCGCATGGCTATGCCAAGGTGAGCAGAGGTCCCGAAACGTTCGGTGTCGTGCTGGACACGTTGGGCGTTCCCTTGCCACAGCTTCTCGCTTGGCTGACGACGCTGGTCGAGCTTGTCGGCGGAGCCGCCGTGCTGGCGGGCGCGTTCATCCCATTGGTCAGCGTGCCTATGGCAATCGTGCTTCTGGCGGCACTGTTCACCGTGCACGCCCGATACGGGTTCTTCTCGGTGAAGTTCGTGGAAGTGAATGCTAACGGCATCAAATTTGGCAGCGTCGGCTACGAAATCGTCCTACTCTACCTCGCAGGTCTCCTGATGCTTGTCATTGGCGGGCCGGGCCGGCTTTCGTTCGACACCTGGTCGATCGAACTAAAGGGGCTACTGCGCCTTGCCCCGCAACGAGAAGGAAGGGGCTGGCCTCCTGGCCCTACACGCCGCCGCCGAAAACGGCTAGACAGGCCCCATGAACCAACACGCCAAGCTCCGGATCGGCCATTCGGCCTGTCCGCATGACTGTCCATCCACCTGCGCGCTCGAAGTCGAGCTGCTCGATGACAACCGCATCGGCCGCGTGCATGGCGCCAAGGCGAACAGTTATACGGCGGGCGTCGTCTGCGCCAAGGTCGCGCGCTATGCCGACCGCGTGCATCACCCCGACCGTCTGCTGAAGCCGCTGGTCCGCGCTGGCGCCAAGGGCGAGGGCGCCTGGAAAGAAGCAAGCTGGGAGGTAGCCCTCGACCTCGTCGCGGAAAAATTCATCGCGGCGGAAGCGAAATACGGCTCGGAGACGGTCTGGCCCTATTACTATGCCGGCACGATGGGGCTGGTGCAGCGCGACGGCATCGAGCGGCTGCGGCACGCGAAAAAGTATTCGGGCTTCTTCGGCTCGATCTGCACCAATCTGGCCTGGACCGGCTGGATGATGGGGGCGGGCGCCCTGCGCGGGCCCGATCCGCGCGAAATGGCGAAGGCTGACTGCGTGGTGATCTGGGGCACCAATGCCGTGGTCACGCAGGTCAACGTCATGACCCACGCCATCAAGGCGCGCAAGGAACGTGGCGCGAAAATCGTCGTCATCGACATCTACGACAACGCCACGATGAAGCAGGCCGATCTCGGCCTGGTGCTGAAGCCCGGCACCGATGGCGCGCTCGCCTGCGCGGTCATGCATGTCCTGTTCCGCGATGGCATGGCCGACCGCGCCTATCTCGAAAAATACACCGACGACCCGCGCGGGCTGGAAGAGCATCTGCGCACCCGCACGCCCGAATGGGCGGCCGCCATTACGGGCTTGAGCATCGCCGAGATCGAGGCTTTCGCGCAGCTCGTCGGCACGACCAAGAAAACATACTTTCGCCTCGGCTACGGCTTCGCCCGCCAGCGCAACGGCTCGGTCAACATACATGCGGCCTCCTGCATCGCCGCCGTCACCGGCGCCTGGCAACATGAGGGTGGCGGCGCCTTTCACTCCAATTCCGGCATCTTCAAGCTGAACCAGGATGTGCTTGAAGGCACCGCGATGCGCGACCCGAACATCCGCTATCTCGACCATTCGCGCATAGGCCCGGTGCTGACGGGTGCGGCGGACGCGCTCTATGGCGGCCCGCCGGTGACGGCGATGCTGATCCAGAACACCAATCCGGCCAATGTCGCGCCCGAGCAGCGGCTGGTGAAACAGGGTTTTATGCGCGAGGACCTGTTCACCTGCGTGCACGAGCAGTTCATGACCGATACGGCCAGGCTCGCCGACGTCGTGCTGCCGGCGACGATGTTTCTGGAGCATGACGACGTCTACAAGGGCGGCGGCAACCAGCACATCACGCTCGGCCCCAAGCTGATCGAGCCGCCGGAAGGGCCGCGCACCAACCACTATGTCAATGAAGAGCTCGGCAAGCGGTTGGGCGTCGGCGACCGGCCGGGCTTCGGCCTGACCGAGCGCGAGCATATCGACATCATCCTTGGCAAGCGCGGGATAGGCAGCTTCGACAGCCTCAAGGAACAGAAGTGGGTCGACCTGCAGCCGGGTTTCGACGACGCGCATTTCATCAACGGCTTCGGCCATGCCGACAAGAAATTCCACTTCCGGCCCAACTGGACCGGGCAGTCGGCGCCCAACCGGCCGCCGAAGAGCATGGGTCTGTTCGGACCGGTCGGGCGGCTGCCGGAGTTTCCTGACCATGTCGAACTGATCGAGGCCGCGGATGAGGAGCACCCGTTCCGGCTGGCGACCTCGCCGGCGCGCAATTTTTTGAACTCGACCTTTGCCGAAACGCCGGTGTCGAAGGCCAAGGAAGGCAGGCCGGAACTGCTCATCCATCCCCAAGATGCGGCGGCGCTCGGGATCGAAGATGGCGGCCGCGTCGAGGTCGGCAACCGGCGCGGCGACGTGGTGCTGCACGCCAGGGTCTTCGACGGCGTGAAGCGCGGCGTGGTGATAGCCGAAGGCATCTGGCCGAACAGCGCTCATGAACGCGGCGAGGGCATCAACGTCTTGACCGGCGCCGACGCCCCGGCACCGTATGGCGGCGCGGCCTTCCACGACAACAAGGTGTGGCTCAAGGCGCTCTGACGATTTCAGCTACTTCGCGGGCCGGGCGTCCAGCGTCGTGATCTCGCCCGCTGTCCGGCGATCTGGCCCAAGCGCCTCTCGTCGCACCTGCCAGCTCCCGTCGTTATAGAGGCGTTCTGTCTCAACCACATGGGAAGGATGTCGTGGACAAGGTCTCGCTTCTGGGCATTCCGCATGACGGGAACTCGTCCTACCTGCGCGGGCCGGCCGAGGCGCCGCCGCTGATCCGGCGCGAACTCGCGAGCGACGCCCACAGCTCATGGTCGGAAACCGGCTTCGACGTGGCCGATCGCCTGGTCGATCATGGCGATATCGACTTCACGCAAGCCGGCGATCAGTGGGAGCGCATCGAAAACGAGGTCGGCCGCGCGCTTGACGCCGGCCATCCGCTGATCTCGCTCGGCGGCGACCATGCGATCGCCTGGCCGGTGCTGCGCGCGGTGCGGCGGCGGCACCCAAGCCTCACGATCGTGCAGATCGACGCGCATCCGGACATGTATGACGCCTATCAGGGCAACCCGCGCTCGCACACCTCGTCCTTCGCGCGGATCATGGAGAGCGGCTCGCCGACCGGCTGATCCAGATCGGGTTGCGCACCCTCAACGACCAGCTTCGCGGCCAGTTCGAGCGCTTCGGCGTCGAGGTGGTGGAGATGCGGCATTTCAAGGAAGGTCTGCCGCTCGACCTCAAGACGCCCGTTTATCTCTCGGTCGATCTCGACGGGCTCGATCCGGCCTTCGCGCCCGGCGTCTCGCACCGCGAGCCGGGAGGGTTCTCGACCCGCCAGGTAATCAGTCTCATTCAATCGATCGACCAGCCTATCGTCGCCGCCGACGTCGTCGAATACAATCCGCGCCAGGACCTCTCCAACATGACGGCGCTCGTCGCCGCCAAGCTGGTCAAGGAGATCGCTGGCATGATGCTGAAGACGGGGTCGAACTAGCAATGCTGCCCACGGACCTGGAATTCGAGGTGCTGACGAAGTTCTTCCGGCTGCGGGAATCGATACCTGCGCGCGGCGATATGGTTGTGCGCAAGCGCTCCCGCAGCGAGGTTGGATTCTTCACCGAGTTTGAATGGGCGGCGGGTTGCGCAGACCAGTATCGCGTTGCCGAGGGGACTTACGAAAACATCCCAAATGCGCGAGTCTTTGAAGGCGGCGAACTTGTCGGTTTTCTGCTCTTTGTTGCCTCCGACATGACTTTCACACTCGAAGGCCATGTCTATGGCGAGAAATGGCCCGCGGTGGAATTTCCAGTCGAGTTTCTCAATTAGCCATGCCGCAACCGCTCAAGATCGCCATCGCCGGCGCGCTCGGACGCATGGGCCGGCAGATGGCGGAAGCCGTCGCGGCCGATCCGCGGCTGGAGCTCGTCGCGCGCTTCCATCGGCCCGGCAGCGCGGGGGAGGGGCTGGTTGAGCGCGACGAGGCGCTGGCGCTCGCCGATGCGGTCATCGATTTCACCACGTCCGCGGCGTCCGCCGAATTGGCAGAGGCGTGCGCCGCACGCGGCGGCCCGGCGCTGGTCATCGGCTCGACCGGATTCAGCGCGGCTGAGTTGGCGGCAATAATCGAAGCTGCAAAGAAGATTCCCATCGTCCGTTCCGGCAGCTACTCGCTGGGGCTCAACATGCTGACCGGCTTGGTCGAAGAGGCGGCGAGGGCACTTGGGCCCGACGACTGCGACATCGAGATCCTCGAAGCGCATCACCGCTTCAAGGTCGATGCGCCGTCGGGCACGGCGCTGATGCTCGGCGAAGCGGCCGCGCGTGGGCGCGGCGTGGCGAAGCGCGCTCGCGATGGCGTCACCGGTCCTCGGCCCGCGGGCGAGATCGGCTTCGCCGTCCTGCGCGGCGGCGGCATCGTCGGCGAGCACAGCGTGAGCTTCCTCACCGAAGGCGAGACGCTCACGCTCTCGCATGCCGCCGGCGACCGTTCGATGTTCGCCCGCGGTGCCATAGCGGCAGCGCTCTGGCTCGCCGGACGGCCGCCCGGCGAATACGACATGCGCGACGTGCTTGGTTTTGGCGCTGGGTGATCGGCAATTTTAGCCGGATTCCGATTCAACGGTCGCTAAAAGGGCTGAAAGCCAGCTGAAAGCTTGGCCGTGCCATGACAGTTTTGCGGTGTTCGCCGCGTGACCGGTCTGGGAGTGGCCGGCAAAGGAGGAAATGCGGCGCAGCTCGGATGGCGCGTCGCCCAGGTGGAGGAAGTTACGTGACCGGTTTCATCTCTAAATACGCCCTGCGTTCCGCGGTGCTGACGCTTGCCATGATTGCCGCGAGCGCGACGACGGCATCGGCCGCCGACAAGATCTCGATCATGGTGGGCGGCTACGAAAAACAGATCTACCTGCCTGCGAAGCTCGCCGAGGCGCTCGGCTATTTCAAGGATGAAGGCCTCGACGTCGAGCTGCTCAATGAGCCGGCGGGCGTCGATGCCGAAAACGAGATGCTGGCGGGCGCCGTGCAGGGCGTGGTGGGCTTCTACGACCACAGCATCGACCTGCAGGCCAAGGGCAAGTTCGTCGAATCCGTCGTCCAGTTCAGCCAGGCGCCAGGCGAGGTCGAGCTTGTTTCGTCCAAGCACCCCGAGATCAAGTCGCCCGCCGACTTCAAGGGCATGAGCCTCGGCGTCACCGGCCTCGGCTCCTCGACCAACTTTCTGACTGAGTATCTGGCGGTCAAGAGCGGCCTGAAGCTCGGCGAGTTCACCTCGGTGCCGGTCGGCGCCGGCAATACTTTCATCGCCGCCATGCAGCAGGACAAGATCCAGGCCGGCATGACGACCGAGCCGACGATCACCCGGCTGCTCAAGACCGGCGAGGCCAAGGTCTTGATCGACATGCGCACGATCGAAGGCACCAAGGCGGCTCTCGGCGGCACCTACCCGGCCGCCTCGCTGTATATGCAGACCGAATGGGTCGACGCCCACAAGGATACCGTTCAGAAGCTCGCCAACGCCTTCGTCAAGACGCTGCAGTTCATCAACACCCACAGCGGCGCCGAAATCGCCGACAAGATGCCCAAGGACTACTATGTCGGCGACAAGGAGGGCTACGTGAAGGCGCTCGATGCCGGCAAGGCGATGTTCACCGCCGACGGCGTGATGCCTCAGGGCGGCCCCGAAACGGTGCTCACCGTGCTGTCGGCCTTCAAGAAGGAACTGCAGGGCAAGCAGATCGACCTTTCCAAGACCTACACTTCGGAATTCGTCAAGAACGTGAAGTAGCGGACAAGGCCGGCGCCGGGTTTCTCTGGCGCCGGTATCCGCCCTGTCTCTCTGCGCCAGGCGATCCCTCGCGGCGGTCGCCTGCTATTGGAGTTTGCTCTGTTATGGCTGTTGAAAAGACCGCCCCGGCGATCGAGCTGATCAATGTCAGCCGCCGCTTCCTTTCCCCTACCGGCAAATCGCTGACGGCGATCCGCGATTTCACCATGACCGTCGAGCGCGGCGAGTTCGTCGCCGTCGTCGGTCCGACCGGCTGCGGCAAGTCGACGACGCTCAACCTCGTCACCGGGCTTGCCAGCCCGAGTGCCGGCGAGGTTCGCGTCATGGGCGCGCCGGTCAAGGGCATCGATCCGCGCATCGGCTTCGTGTTCCAGACCGACGCGCTGTTTCCCTGGCGCACGGTGATCGAGAACGTCATGGCCGGCCCGCTGTTTCGCGGCAAGCCGAAGGCGCAGGCACAGGCTTCGGCGCGCGACTGGCTGGCGCGTGTCGGCCTGGCGCGTTTCGAGCAACACTATCCGCACCAGCTTTCCGGCGGCATGCGCAAGCGCGTGGCGCTTGCCCAGACCTTCATCAACGGCCCCGAGATCCTGTTGATGGACGAGCCGTTCTCGGCGCTCGACGTGCAGACGCGCGTGCTCATGCATGAGGAATTGCTGCGGCTGTGGTCGGAGGCGAAGGCGTCGGTGGTGTTCGTCACCCACGACCTGGAGGAGGCGATCGCACTGGCCGACAAGGTCTATGTGCTGACCGCCGGGCCGGCGACGGTGAAATCCGTCTATACGATCGACCTGCCGCGCCCGCGTGTCGTCGCCGACATCCGCTACGAGCAGAGCTTCATCGATTATTCGCGCACCATCTGGGCCGACCTCAAGGAAGAGGTCGAGACCAGCTACGCCCGCGCGGCGGCATGAGGAGGCTGAAATGACTGACGCCACCATCAACATTTCCACCGCAAATTTCAGGCCTGGAACTTCGGACGCGGAGATCGAGGCGGCCGCCGCCAAGGCCGCCGCGCATCGCCGCCACACCGTCACCTTCTGGCGACTCGCCATCCTCATTATTTTCATGGGCGCCTGGGAGATCGCGGGCCGCATGGCTTGGATCGATCCCTTCTTCTACGCCATGCCGAGCACGATCGCCGGGCGGCTCTATGAATGGATCACCGAGGGCACGTCCGAAGGACCGCTCTGGTACCACCTCTATGTCACCATGGAGGAATCGGTGCTGGGCTTTGTCACCGGTTCGGTCGCCGGCATCATCATCGGCGTCGCGTTGGGCCGCAATCGCATGGCCGCCGACATCTTTTCGATCTACATCAAACTGATCAACTCGATCCCGCGCGTCGTGCTGGCGCCGATCTTCATCATGATCCTCGGCCTTGGCCTTGCCTCGAAAGTGGCGCTGGCCTTCGTGATGGTTTTCTTCGTCGTCTTCCACAACGCCTTCCAGGGCGTGCGCGAGGCCGACCGCGCGATGATCGCCAACGCCCGCATCCTTGGCGCCTCCGACTGGCAGCTGACGCGCTCGGTCATCGTGCCGTCGGCGATGAGCTGGATCTTCGCCAGCCTGCATGTCAGCTTCGGCTTCGCCATCATCGGCGCCATAGTCGGCGAGTTCGTCGGCTCGCGCTTCGGCATCGGCCTGCTGATCAATATCGCCAAAGGATCGTTCGACGCGGCCGGCATGTATGCCGCGATCGTCATCGTCATGGTCGTGGCGCTCGGCGCCGAGTACCTGATGACGATGGTCGAGAACAGGCTGGCGAAATGGCGTCCTCAACCGCTGCATGAGACGCAGTGAATGCGCTGGCCTGCGAGCGGCTAAGCTTTAGTCGCCCGCCAGAGGCAGCCGTACCTCGACCCTGAGCCCACCGGCGGCGGCATCGCCCAGTGCGACGCTGCCGCCTGCATTCTCCACCACCTCGTGGACAATGGCGAGCCCGAGCCCGCTGCCTTCCTCGGCCGAACCGGCTATGCGGTAGAAGCGCTCGAAGACGTGCTCCCTCTCTTCCACTGGAATGCCGGGTCCAGCGTCGGTGACCGTGAGCTCAGCCTCGTCGCCAATGGCGGCCAGCTTCACCGTGACGCTGCCGCCGGCCGGGGTGTAACGCAGCGCGTTGTCGACAAGATTGACGATCATCTCGCGCAGCATGGTGCCGTCGCCGATGACCGGCACAGGGCCGGTCTCCTCGAGCCCGAGGTCGATGTTGCGTTCGATCGCTTTCGGCGCATGCGCTTCCAGCACTTGGCGGGCGGCCTCGGTGAGGTCGATGCGGTCGGCGCGCGGCCGCCGGCTGCCGGGCTCGGCACGTGACAGAGTGAGCAGCTGTTCGGCCAGCCGCGCCAGCTTGCCAGAGCTCGCCTGCAGCGCCACCAGCGCTTCCTGGCGCTGGTCGGCGGCACTTTCGCGCAGCGCATAGCTTGCCTGCGTCGACAGCAGCGCCAAGGGCGTGCGGAGCTGGTGCGCGGCATTGGCGATGAAGCGGCGCTGCGCTGCCATCTGCGCCCGCACGCGCTCCATATAGGCATTGAGCGCGTCGATCAGCGGCCTGATCTCACTCTGCGCCCCGGGCACTTCGACGGGGTCGAGTTCGCTGCGTTCCGGCGAGCGCACGGCGTCGCGCAGCCTGATCAGCGGCGCCAGCCCACGGCGCAGGCCAAGCAGCACGAACACGCCGGCGATCGCCACCAGCGCCAATTGCTGGGCGAAGGCACTTAACCACAGACGCCACACCATCGCGTCATGCCCGGTAAGCGTTACTCCGACAGTGACCGTAATCGGCGAATCCGCCCCTGCGCCGATTACCGCATGGCTGAGCGTTGCGAGCCGCAGACTGTGATCCCGAAAGCCGGCCTCGATACTGCCGCGCTGTGTCGCCTTGGGCAGGTCGGGATAGCCGTTAAGCAGGTGTCCGCCCGCGGTCTCGACATGGTAGTAGACTCTGTCGCGATCGCCGGTATCGAACATTTCGATCGCCGCCGGCGGAATGGTGGCGTCGAGCACGCCGTCTTTTACCGCGACCTGCTCGGCGATAGCGCGCGCCGACGCCATCAGCATACGGTCTGTAACCAGATCAGCAGTCGCCAGCGCATTGCCATGGCTGGTCCACAAATTGATGGCGGCGAGCCCGGCCAGCGGCAGCACCACCCAGGCCAGCAATTGCAGGCGAAGGCTGCTGATCCGAAGCCTGACGATTCTCATGGCGCCGGCTCGTCGTGGCGCAAGAGGTAGCCGAGGCCGCGCAAGGTGGCGATCTGGACGCGCGATCCTTCCAGCTTCTTGCGCAGGCGATGCACGTAGATCTCGATGGCGCTGGGGTCGGCGTCGGTCTCGAAGTCGTAGATCGCCGCCGACAGTGCTGCCTTGCTCACAGTGCGCCCGGCCTTGACCACCAGCTGTTCCAGCACCGCGTGCTCGCGCGGCGTCAGCGACAGCGTCACGCCGGCGAGCGCGAACAGGCGGGTGTTGGTGTCGAAGACGAGATCGCCGCAGGAAATGACCGGGGCGGTGCGGTCGTTGGCGCGGCGCAGCTGCACGCGGATGCGCGCTTCCAGCTCCTCGATCTGGAAGGGTTTCGCCAGATAGTCATCGGCGCCTTCGTTGAGCCCCTTGACGCGGCCATCGAGGCTGGCATTGGCGGTGAGCACGATGACCGGCACCGGGTTGCCGCGCGTCCGCAGCCTTTTCAGCACCTCCATGCCGCCCATGCGGGGCAAGGCGAGGTCGAGGATGATCAAAGCATGATCGCCGGCGGCAAGCGCATGCTCGACATCCTCGCCGTCATGGACGACGTCGACGACATAGCTCGCCTGGCGCAGCGTCTTGCTCAGCCAATCGGCCAGCTCGCGATTGTCCTCGACAAGCAGCAGTCGCATCGGTTGTCGCTGTTTCCTCCTAACGGCGTCGGCCTTCGCCAAACGCGGCGGGCAAACGTCCGGATTGGTTCTTGGGGCCAACCGATAGTATCGATCCGCCCGCAACGCAAACGCCGGCCCCGGTGCGGTCACCACCGCGGCCCGGCGCCTGTCGGGCCGCCTGATCGGCCGAGCAAGTAATAAAACCGAACCGTTCGGTTCAATTTATGTTGACGGTTCGTGTAACAATGGTGAACGCTGGCGCGCCGAACCAGGGACCGTATCGCCCAGCTGTCACCGTAACCACTTGATATTAAACAATAAGAATACGGCAGCCGCGTCGTTCACGTAATTTCAAGATCGAACCGAACGGTTCGGTTCGCACATTTTCGTGATTGGAACCGGCAGCAGGGCAGACCCATCTCGGGGTGGTCCGAGCGACGCGAATTTCCATCAAGGCACGCCACTAGACGGACAAGACTTTGAAAATCTGGAGTACTTAAAATGACCAAGATTGCTCTTACCGCCGCCGCTCTCCTCGTCGCCACGAGCGGCGCCTTCGCCGGCAGCGACCACTACGGCTCCGACAACGTCAACCAGCCGGCCGTGACCGCTCCCGCGAGCAATGTCGACAACAGCATCACCGGCTCGATCAGCAACTTTGAAAAGCGTGACCTGCATATCACGCCCGATCAGAACCAGCCTGAATCCGGCCAGGGCAACTGGGGCAACCACTAACCAGTCCCAGCACCGACCAAATCCGTCAATCTCGAATCTGGAGTAACTCAAATGACCAAGATCGCTCTTACCGCCGCCGCCCTTCTCGTTGCCACCGGTGCCGCTTTCGCCGGCTCGGACAACTATGGCTCGGCCAACGCCAATCAGCCGGCCGCTTCGGTCGACACCTCGTTCACCGCTTCGATCAAGAAGTCGGATGCGGATGCTCAGAAGCCGGTCGTCCAGGGCGCCAACCACGACCTGTTCGGCAACCACTAATCGGTTCGCCAGGCGAACCTTCAACCGTCAACTCGAATCTGGAGTAACTCAAATGACCAAGATCGCTCTTACCGCTGCCGCCCTTCTCGTTGCCACCGGTGCTGCTTTCGCCGGCTCGGACAACTATGGCTCGGCCAACGCCAACCAGCCGGCCGCTTCGGTCGACACCTCGTTCACCGCTTCGATCAAGAAGTCGGACGTGAATGTCCAGAAGCCGGTGACCCAGGGTGCCAACCACGACCTGTTCGGCAACCACTAAACGGTTCTGTCTTCGACGGACCTCAAAGCGGCGGGCTTGTCCCGCCGCTCTGTTTTTATGCAGCCGGCTACCGGCAATATGAAAGTCACTTCACAAGTATTTGTATCACAAGCATTTGTAATCGTTTGCCTTTTTCCGAGCGGAGTCGAAGCCGATGCTGCTGTGGCCGCTGAAAAAGCGAACGCGCCGGGAATAAATCCCGGCCGCCGCGGGTCTTCTCGGCAGCGGGGCCATCCTCCCAAGGCCACCGCCGATGAAACGACACGGAACAAGGAAGATTGAAATGACCAGGATCGCTCTCACCGCTGCCGCAATGCTTCTCGCCATGGGTTCTGCCTTCGCCGGCAGCGACCACTATGGCGACAACAATGCCAACCAGTCGACCGTCGGCGTCGACAGCGCCTACACGGCCTCGGTCGGCAAGCACCCTGTCGCCAAGCCGGCCAATGTCGATGCCTCGATGACGACCGGCGCCCCCGGTTCCAAGGCCTGGCCGGATCCGGGCCAGGGCATCTGGGGCAACTGAGGTAGGTTTCACGTTTCAGGATTTCCAAAGGGCGGCGGGCTTGCTCCGCCGCCTTTGGCGCATGAAGGCGCGCTACCCCAGGTCTTTCGGCCTCACGCAATGCGTCAGCCGCGCGCCGCCGAAATCGAGATCCGCCCAATCCTCGTCCAGCGTAAACCGCGCAAGCGCCGCTGTCGGGAACTTCGCTTCGATCTTCTTGAACACGCTCTCATCCGATCCTGCGCCGGCCATTCGCAACACAAAATGCTGCAGGCCGGGATTGTGGCCGATCACCAGCAGGCTCGTCGCCTTGGCCTGGCGCACGCGCGCCAGGATGGCGCCGGCCGCCGCCTCGTAGAGTTCCTCGGCAAATTGCGCCGGCACGCTCTTCGGCAGTTCCTGGGCGACCAGCCGCCAGGTCTCGCGGGTGCGCAGCGCCGGCGAGACCAGCGCCAGATCCGGCAGCCAGCCACGCCGCGAAAGCTCGCGCCCCATCAGCGGCGCCGTCTTCAAGCCGCGCGGGGCCAGCGGCCGGTCGAAATCGGCAAGTGCGGAATCGTCCCAGCTCGACTTGGCGTGGCGCAGGATGAGCAACTGTTTCATGGACATGGATCAGGACCAGGGAATCTCTGCGTTGAAATCCTTGCCATATCGGCCGCCATATTTCACGCCTGTGATAGCATCGAAGGCTGCCACCAACGTGCCGAAGACAAACAGGCCGACACGCTGTTCATTACTGTCCCACCTAACTGCAACATCCGCTTCGGTGATTGCCCACTGGCCCGATCGGACAGGGATAGCACCCAGAACCGAGCCAGCCGTCTCGCCTTCGACCCGGTGTAGGTAGAAATACGCCGTAGCGCTTTTCGCCTCGTCGATCTCTTCGTACTCGAAGACGCCCGCCAGATCGCCTTTGGTGCGGATCGCGCTGTCGAAGATATCCAAAGCTTCAATCCTGACCGGCGCCCCGAACTACGGTGTGATCCGCGCCAGCTGTTCGAGGTCGGTTTCCTCGCGCAGCGGATCCGGCGCCATAACCACGGAGGTGGCGTTGTCGGCATCGTCGGCGAAATGGGCAAGCACGGTGTGGCCCTTTTCCATGCGCGCCTTGCCTTCGGCGACCAGACCAAGCGCCAGCGGATAGAGCCGGTGCTCCGCCTTCAGCACCCGCGCGGCTAAACTGTCCTCATTGTCGCCGACCATCACCGGCACGGCGGCCTGTGCGATGATCGGGCCGTCGTCCATCTCGGGCGTGACGAAATGCACCGAGCAGCCATGGATGCGTACGCCGGCGCGGATCGCGCGAGCATGCGTATCGAGCCCCTTGAACGCCGGCAGCAGGGCAGGGTGGATGTTGACCATGCGCCCCTGCCATTTCTCGACGAGGCCACGGCCGAGGATCCGCATATAGCCGGCCAAGGCCACGATGTCAGCGCCGAAGCCGGTGAGCGCGGCATCGATCGCGGCGTCATAGGCATCCTTGCTCGGATGGTCGGCGCGCTGGATGATTTTGGTGGCGATGCCGCGCGACTGGGCGATGCCGAGACCGGCGGCGTTGGCGCGGTCGGAGATGACGCCGACGATTTCCGCCGGATAGGTCGGGTCGACGGCCGCCGCGATCAGCGCCGTCATGTTGGAGCCGCGCCCCGAGATCAGGACGACCGTGCGTTTCCTGCTCATAGGCCGATCGAGCCCCGATAGATGACGCCGGCGTCACGACGCGGCACGATGCGCCCGATCGGCGTCACCGTCTCGCCGGCTTCCTGAAGCACCGCCGCGACTTGCGCCGCCTGGCCGGAAGCGACGGCGAGGATCATGCCGATGCCGCAGTTGAACGTGCGCATCATCTCTTCCGGCGCCACGCCGCCGGTTTTTGCCAGCCACGAGAACACCGGCGGCACGTCGATCGCCTCGAGGTCGAGCTCGGCCGAAAAATCCTTGGGCAGCACGCGCGGAATGTTTTCCGGAAAACCGCCGCCGGTGATATGGGCGAGCGCCTTGATGCCATGCGTGTTGCGGATCGCTTTCAGGATCGACTTCACATAGATGCGCGTCGGCTCGAGCAGCGCCTCGGCGAGGCTCGCCTCCTCATTGAACGGCGCCGGATCGCTCCAGCCGAGGCCGCTCGCGGCGACGATGCGGCGCACCAGCGAAAAGCCGTTGGAATGCAGGCCCGAGGAGGCGAGGCCGAGCAGCACGTCGCCCTCGACGATGTCGTCGGTCGGCAACAGCTGGCCGCGTTCGGCCGCGCCAACGGCAAAGCCGGCAAGGTCGTAATCCTTGTCGTGATACATGCCGGGCATTTCCGCCGTCTCGCCGCCAATCAGCGCGCAGCCGGCCTGCCGGCAGCCCTGCGCGATGCCGCCGACGATCGAAGCGCCCTGGTCCGGATCGAGCTTGCCGGTGGCGAAATAGTCGAGGAAGAACAGCGGCTCGGCGCCCTGCACGACGATGTCGTTGACGCACATGGCGACGAGGTCGATGCCGATCGTGTCGTGCTTGCCGGCATCGATGGCGATCTTGAGCTTGGTGCCGACGCCGTCATTGGCGGCGACCAGCACCGGATCGGTGAAGCCGGCCGCCTTGAGGTCGAACAGCCCGCCGAAGCCGCCGATTTCGCCATCGGCGCCGGGCCGGCGCGTCGCGCGCACCAAGGGCTTGATCTTCTCGACCATCAGGTTGCCGGCATCGATATCGACGCCCGCTTCGGCATAGGTGAGCCCGTTCTTGCGCTTGGCAGTATCGCCCTTGCTCATCGTCGGCTCGTCCCTGTTTCCATTGCGGGCTCTTCGCATGAATGGTTTCGAGGAGCAAGGATGACGCGCGGGTGAGGGGCGCCTTGCCCCAGGGAAAAAGCGGAAATGTCGGCGGGACTGCACCCCCCTCTGGCCTGCCGGCCATCTCCCCCTCAAGGGTGGAGATCGGATGTCGCGGGCGCTTTCGCCAATCGCCAAGGTGGCAGGAAGAGCGGCGGCGCCGATATAGCCAATCTCACCCCTTGAGGGGGAGATGGCCGGCAGGCCAGAGGGGGGTGCCTCGCGCAGACCTTAATCGCTCCTCCCTTGCGCACATCCCCCTTCTCCATCATCTATTCCCCAACAAAACCACCACGGGACATGCGGGTGACCATCCCCAACCTGATCACCATCCTGCGCTTGCTGCTGGTGCCGGCCGTGGTGCTGGCCATGCTCAATGCGCGTTGGGACTGGGCATTTGTCGGCTTCCTGGTCGCCGGCATCTCCGATGGCGTCGACGGCTTCATCGCACGCGGCTGGAACCAGTCGTCCCGCCTCGGCGCCTATCTCGATCCGGTCGCCGACAAGCTTTTGCTGGTCTCGGTTTTCGTCGTCATGGGCTTTGCCGGCGAACTGCCGCTGTGGCTGGTGGTGACCATGGTCTCGCGTGACGGGCTGATCGTCTGCGCGGTGCTTTTGTCCACCGTGATGAGCCATCCTGTCGAGGTGAAGCCGCTCTTTATTTCCAAGGCCAACACCGCCGCGCAGATCGTGCTGGCGGCGCTAGTGCTGGGCGAGCTGGCCTTCTCGGTGCATCTCGGCCCTCTGCGGACCGCGTTCATATTGCTGACCGGGGTCTTGACCGTGGCTTCGGCCGCGGCCTATCTCGTGGCTTGGCTAAGGCATATGAGCGGCTATGGCGAAGGCTCCCAGACAAGCAACTCCCAGCCCGGCAACTCCCAAACCGGCAACACCAAGTCGGGCAGCATCAAGTCGGGCGGCTCCAACGCGGGCACCTGACCACGATGCCGCGGTGATCGTCGCCGACGACGGCTCGGGCGCGCTCCGCCGCCAGATCTTCTTCTGGCTGGCAACGGCCGTCCTGCTCGCGCTCTTCCTCTATGTCTTCTCCGGCATTTTGCTACCCTTCGTGGCGGGCATGGTGCTCGCCTATTTCCTCGATCCGGTCGCCGACTGGCTGCAGCGGCTCGGGCTCTCGCGCCTGATGGCGACGGTGGTGATCCTCATCGCCTTCATCGTCGTGGTGGTGCTGGCCTTCGTCATCCTGGTGCCGGTGCTGGCGACCCAGATGGCCGATTTCGCCCGCAAGCTGCCGGAATATCTCACCCGCCTGCAGTCGCTGATCACCAGCTTCGACCCGAAATGGCTGGAGCAGCGTTTTGGCGTCAACGCCGCCGGGCTGCGCGACGGCCTGAACTCGCTGCTGACCTCCGGCTTCAGCCTGCTCACCACCGTCTTCACGTCGATCTGGAGTTCCGGCGTGGCGCTGGTTTCTGTGGTCAGCCTCTTCGTCGTCACCCCGGTCGTCGCCTTCTACATGCTGCTCGACTGGGACCGCATGGTGGCCGTGGTCGACAGCTGGGTGCCGCGCGACTATGTCGAGACGGTGCGCGCGCTTGCCCGCGACATCAACACCGCCACCGCCGGTTTCGTGCGCGGGCAGGGCACGCTCTGCCTGGTGCTCGGCGCCATGTATGCCACCGGGCTGACGCTGACTGGATTGAACTTCGCCATCCTGATAGGCTTCTTCGCCGGGCTGATCTCCTTCATCCCCTATGTCGGCTCGCTGACCGGCCTGGTGCTCGCCGTCGGGGTCGCCTTCGTCCAGTTCTGGCCGGATTGGACGATGATCGTGGCGGTGGCCTGCGTGTTCTTCGTCGGCCAGTTCATCGAGGGCAACATCCTCCAGCCCAGGCTGGTTGGAAAGAGCGTCGGCCTGCACCCGGTCTGGCTGATGTTCGCGCTGTTCGCCTTCGGCGCGCTGTTCGGTTTCGTCGGCCTTTTGATCGCCGTGCCGGCTTCGGCGGCGATTGCCGTGCTGGTGCGCTTCGCGATCGGCCGCTATCTCGAATCGCCGCTCTACAAGGGCCACGCCGCCGAGTCCGTGTCGCCGCTGCCTGCCGATCGCGGTGGCGGCCATCGCCCGACGCGGGGCTGAAATGGCTGCTCAGCCAGCAGATCCGCCGCGCCAGCTGCCGCTCGATCTCGGCCATGGCACCGGCTATTCGCGCGACGAGCTCGTCGTCTCGGGCACCAATGCGCAAGCGGCATCGCTGGTCGACCGCTGGCCGGACTGGCCGTCGCCGGTGGTGGTGCTGGCCGGGCCGCCCGGCTCCGGCAAGACGCATCTCTCCCGGATATGGCAGGAGCGGGCGCATGCCGTCGCCATCGATCCGGCGCGCATAGGCGAGCATATTGCCGGGCTCGGCACCAAGCCGGCGCTCATCGACGATATCGACAAGGCGGCGATCGACGAGCCGGGCCTGTTCCACCTGATCAACGCCGTGCGCGGCGCGGGCTTGACGCTGCTTTTGACGGCAAGGCGTTTCCCCTCGGCCTGGCGCGTCGCGCTCCCGGACCTCGTCTCGCGGCTGAAGGCGGCCGCGACGGTCGAGATCCACGAGCCCGACGATCTTTTGCTTGCCGGCGTCATCACAAAACTCTTCGCCGACCGCCAGGTCGAGGTCGAGCCGCATGTCGTGCAATATCTGGTGCGCCGCATCGAGCGCTCGCTCGGCACCGCCATGCGCGTCGTCGAACGCGTGGACCGCGCAGCCCTCGAGCGCAAGACGCCGATCACCCGCGCGATCGCCGCCGAAACCGTCAGCGCCATGGACGAAGGACAGGGCGAGTTCGATATTTAGGTATCGAGAGGCGGCTCCGTTGTTGTGCCCATAGCCCGGCCAGATGCCGGGCCAGCAGATAGACTCCCGTATGTGCCGCCACGTAACAGGCGGCGACAAGGACGAAGAACATCAGGCTGGCGGACCGCGATCGGGCGACGCCGCCGTCCCGCCTCTTGCTCGGCCGGTTGTTCCAAACCCACAGGGCAGCGCAGAGAATTGCCCAGACGACCATGACCGGAATCGCAAAGCCGTAATAGGCCAGTAGGCCGGGCCAATCAGCGACAGCAACGCCTCGAGAGCAGGCATCGAAAATCCCCCGTTTTGTCCAAAGCCTAGATCGGAGATTATTCGAGCCGTGCTCGGACACAAACTAGTTTGCAAGCCAAAGCCTTACGATAGCCGAGTCGGCGGCTAACACGTGACATCGAATTGATGGTGTGATATCTGTGATGTCAGTGAGATCGGATTGATATCAATGACAGCTGTCACGATCAGAAATCTTCCGGAGGAGACACATCGCGCCTTGCGCGTGCGAGCAGCCGTCAATGGCCGCAGCACGGAAGCGGAAATCCGCGCCATCCTTGAGGATGCCGTCCGGCCGGAGGGGCGTGTCAAAATGGGCGCCTTGCTTGCAAGCATCGCTCGCCGGGCCGGTGTGAAAGATGAGGACGTCGATGCCCTGGAGCAGGCTCTCCAGAAGAACCCTGCTAAGCCCCTGAAATTCGAATGATCCTCCTGGACACCAATGTTGTTTCGGAGGTGATGAGAGCAGAGCCGCATCCTGCGGTTCTGGCTTGGCTGGATGCTCAGGCCGGTGAAACACTCTACCTGTCTAGCATTACACTCGCTGAAGTGCTGTTCGGCATCGAGGCCATGCCAGCAGGCCGCCGCAAAAATATGCTGGCCGAAACCTTTGCCGGGATATGCGCAATCTTCGATCAACGCATCCTGGTCTTCGATGCTGAGGCGGCACGTCGCTATGCCGGTCTTGCCGTAAAGGCTAGGACCGGGGGAAAGGGATTTCCCGTGCCCGATGGATACATCGCAGCTATCGCCGCCGCAAAGGGCTTTCAGGTTGCGTCGCGAGACACGGCGCCATTTCGGGCGGCAGGCGTTTCCGTCATCAATCCGTGGGAGCATGCGGCGTAGTCGTCCCATTTCGGAACAGTCTTTCAGGCATCTCTCTTGCAAGGCCGGCCCTGCCGGTTGATCCCGGCCCCGGTCGCGTTCCAGATCGGGTTGTAGGCTCGCCGGGCTCGAGGTGTTGGGGTCTCGCCCGGCGGGTTTACCGTTCCTCCGAGGATACATCGACTTGGAACAGAGGACCCTGCAGACCATAGAGAACCCATTCGGCACGAGGCTGTCACCCGTGTCTTAGGTACAAGCTGTCACCTATGTCTCCGGGCCGTACAAGGAAGCGATGGTCGGAGTGGCAGGATTCGAACCTGCGACCCCCTGATCCCAAATCAGGTGCGCTACCAGGCTGCGCTACACTCCGGACCGCGCGAAGCCCTATATTCTCAGGCAGTTTAGCGCAAGCGTCTTGCCGGAACAAAATCGAGGGAATTGGAACAAACGGTGTCCTGGTGTGCCTTTCTTGACCAAAAAGCACACCGAAAAACACACCGATGGTTCTCTGTATGTTCCCTCGGTTGGCGCCCTCCGCCGGGCCTCTCTCGGGTCCGATCGTGTGGCGCAATCCAACGTAGTAGTCCAGTCGGCTCCGCGGGCTCAGGAAATTTTAGGGATGTGGAGTAACAGAACGTTTTACGGGAGAGGTTAGAAGGTTTAATAGGTAAATGACGAATAAGCTAATTAGCTAATTACAGAAATCAGACAGATTGATCGAAAATATTGCACTTGTGTTGCAATGCAGAATCATTATATTGGCCTTAGATCGAGTCATGATTAAACCTACTGAGGTCGATTGGAATGTCGAAGGAAAAGCAGAACAGAACAATAGCCAACTTCATCGAAAAATGGGCAAATGCCTCACCGTATAGCTATAGAGACATCGCCCTCGTGGCTGGCTTTACGACAGCTGACATGATTTACATGTTCATGAGAGGGGAACGCCGAGTGCCTCTAGACTGCGTCCCCGCTTTGGCGGAAGCGCTGCAGTGCGACGGCAATGAGCTGTGGACCCTTGCGCTGCAGCAATACCCCAGCCCCCAGATTTTCCGAGCGATTCAGGAGCATGGCCATTCGCCCAACGAGCAAGCGTGGCTCAACGCTCTACGGACAGTGTCGGGGCATGCTGACCCTGATTTGACCTTTGAGCGGTCGACGCGGCTCCGCGAGATATTGCTGGACTGAACACTGGCGCCCCGAGATCGACCACAACGCCGTATGCGTTACTCACCCTGCCGTAAGCCCGGGACGGCGTCCGTCGATCTCACGTCAGCTTCTTGGTGGCCTGTTCGCCAAGGGCGTCCAGCCGGCCTCGAGCGCGCGGTGGAACAGCGCTTGTTGCGTTTCAGGCGCCAGCCCGCCGATCGGCGGATCGCGATCGAGATTGGTCGGGAAGGAATAGCCTTCGGCGGTCGAAGCTATCGCGTTTGTGGCCGCCGCTTTCGAAATCGAGCCGGCTGCCAGCATCTTCTGGATCGCGGGATAGAGCGCGCGGCTCACGCTGGTTCGGTCGACGATTTCCATCGCGCGGCCATAGCCCGACGATACCTGCAGCAGTTGGCCATACGGCGGATATCGGCTGAGCGATTGTTGCCGGCGCCTGCAATCTGGCCTACTGCTCCTTACGCGGCCGATATCAAAACCGTTTCGCCTGCTTTCGGTCGGCCGACCTCCACCAATGAGAAATATGCGCTCAGGCCCGGCATGCCCAAGCAACCAAGCGATGTTTCCACGGGAGCCGCCGCCGCCTGATCTAGAAGCAACGCGGTTTTGGCTGCAACAATCGTGAACGGCTGCCAACTGAAATCGTCTGCTGGGATGACGTCACCGACCTTAAAGAGCGGCGATTCCGACGTAATGACCTCGCCGACACCTCCCCTTGCATGCTGTCGCCGACCTTCAGGCCAGCAGCATAGTTTTTAGCGGGGCTCAGTCTGGCTCGCATATAGGGATCGACTGACAGCCAAAGCGTCCTCACCAGCAACTCTCCGTGCTGAGGAACTGGCACAGGACGATCTACGAGCATGAAGTCGTCAGGAACCGGCATTCCCGTGGGAAAACGTGAGGATCCAAGTGGGATTTGATGTCATGATACTAACTTCAGGTTAGGGCTCGGCACAAAATAGCCCACTGCGGCTAGCACCCAGAAGTCGCGCTTTCCAAACTGACTGTCCCAATTTTTGAACGAGATCGAGGAGAACGCTCAACTATAGAGGCAATGGCTGCTCGGTCGAAATTCTCCTCGGATCCACCCGCAGCGGCGCCTCCATTTGGTTCTGGGCTGGTTAGTGGCGGTCGAGTCTTGGGCTTCAGGTGTCTAACTCCAACGGCTCGTGTTCGGGCTGCTCATGCCACATAACCTGCCGCAAGTCGGCTTTTTCGACGATCTGCCCGCATATCTGGCACCGATACGCTGGTGAGTTGGGCACAGCGCCGAGCTCTGGATGGGGTTTGCCGATAACAGGCGGCCCGAGATCGAAGAGCTTGGTCACCCCCTCAACTTTCTTGCCTCGCGCTGGAGAGTTTTCCTCTCGTTGCCGTGCTTGCTGATGAGATGCCTTACCTGCTCGGGCGTGATGCGGTGCTGCTTCGCGAAGTAGCGGACCTCGAAATCCTCATCCGCCGACACGCGGTCGCGATCCCGAAAATCTCGCTTGGCTTTGTCGTCTGCCATGGCCGTTCCTCCTGGTCAGTGAGAACAGCGGCTTCGCGGGAATGTTCCAAATTGGTTTTTCAGCAATCCCTAATGGAACTGAAACGACCATGTGCTATTGAATCGAATTCGAGTGATGCGTTGGGGATCTGATGCGTGTGCGTGGCGGCCTTCGGCTGTCCTTTATTCCACCTCTGTTGCCGACCCTTGTCGACAAGCCACCGGGTGGCGCAGCGTGGGTCCACGAGCTGAAATTTGACGGCTATCGCTCTCAAATCGTCATCGATGACCAAGGCGCGCGCATCTTCACCCGGAGCGGGCTCGACTGGACAGCAAAATACCGAGAACTGGCGAAAGTAGCCGAGGAGCTGAACGTCGAGAGCGCCATTATCGACGGCGAAATCGTCGTGCTGAATGCAGCAGGGCATTCCGACTTCCGGGAGCTTCGCAAGGCGATCTCGCGCCGCCCGCACGACCTGTATTTCGTGGCCTTCGATCTGCTGCATTTGAACGGCCATGATCTGCGTGACATGACGCTGGTCGATAGGCGCGATATACTGGAGGCACTCATACCAGCGAACCAGCATATCCAATTCAGCGAAGCGTTACCCGGTGACGCAAAGTCGATCTTTCATCTGATCGATCAAGCCGGTCTCGAGGGCATAGTCTCGAAGCGCAAGGACAGCGTCTATCGGAGCGGCAATTCGACCGCCTGGTTGAAGACCAAATCTTACACCATCGACGAATACGATCTGCTCGGCGTCGAGCGCGAGCCCGGCAAGCCGGCGTTCGCTCTGATGGCTGAGCGCGGGACAGGGCGCTATGTTGGAGCGGCGTTCATCACCTTGAACCGGGAAATGCGCGAACGGCTCTGGCAGCGGGTGCTGGAGCATTCCGGGCCGGCGCCGGAGGGCATAAAGCGGCCCGCGACACAATGGGTCAAGCCTGGCTTGGTCGGCCGCGTGAAGCATATGCGCGGCGAAGAACATCTGCGCCACGCGTCGTTGCAGGATTTCCGCGAGGATGGCTAACCGTCTGGAACCTCCGAAGGGCGGGCGGGTTGACCATCATCTCAAGGACGATCCGCCGAAAGGGAGATGAACATGGCTGCGCCGCGGGCAGTGTGGAAGGGCTTTCTGAAAGTTGGATCGGTCGCCTGTGCGGTCAAACTGGTTGGTGCGACCAGCGAGGCGGGCAAGGTCCATTTCAAGATCCTGAACAGAGAGGACGGCTTGCCAGTCAAAAGCGCCTACATCGACGAGCAAACTGGCGACGTCGTCCCTTCTGAGGATCAGATCAAAGGCTACGAGGCGGACAAGGGCGATTTCCTGGAAATCGAGCCCGAGGAAATCAAGAAACTGAAACTCACCTCGCAACACACTCTTGAAGTTGAGGGCTTCGTGGCGATAGATGACATCGACACGCGCTATCTCGAAAAGCCCTATTACCTCATTCCAGCCGACGGAGCTGCTCTCGAGGCCTTCACCGTCCTTCGGGAGGCCATGGCCACGAAGCGGGTCGCGGCCCGATCTTGCGTCGTGCTTTACCAGCGCGGGCGGGAGGTCGTGATACAGCCATACGGCAAGGGGATGCTGCTGACCGAGCTGCGCACCCACAATGAGATGGTGTCGGAAAGCAGCGTCTTCGACGATCTGAAGGTCCCGAAATACCACAAGGACCTGTTGGAGATCGCCGGATTGCTGATCGACAAGAAGGTGACGAAGTTCGATCCGTCGAAGTTCGAGGATACCTATGAGGACGCGCTGATCGCGATGATCGATGCGAAGCGCAAGGGCAAGAAGCCGCCGAAGGCTGCGCCGCCGCCGAAGGAGAATGTCGTCAACCTCGCATCGATTTTGAAGAAGAGCCTTGCTAAAGAGGGTATCAGATCGCGTCCGAAGCCCGCGCGCAAGTCGGCTTGAGCACGGCTTGGAACGGCCATTATATGTGGCACACCGCCCGAAAAAGACACCCGCCGATTTTCGATACGGCGGGTGTGAATATGGGCAACATCGACTGGAGCTAAAGGGACTCACAAGCGCCAGTCGGGAATGCCAATGAAATAGCGGGCTATATGTTTCATCCTTGGGACCTATGCACCTCTGAGGTGCGACTTCAGTCGGACCAGATAGCCGACTGGATACCTGCGTTCGGACGAACGTTCAGATCCTCCATTGACCAAATGCCGGAAGCTCCCGCTACGGGGGTTGAGCCAAACAGAGGTTTCAGTGCTGGCGGGAGGTTAGGCTGGGAGCTGTTGGCTAGGTCGGAGCGAAGGATATGGAAGACTATCGGAACAGCGTTCTCGAAGCTCGTTGGCTTCTCGCCGTGCCCGCGTCGCTTCTCCTGACAGTGCTCGTCGCCGGCCTTCTGCTTTCATAGACGGGGTAGGTTCATTTGCTGTCCTCGGTCCGAGCCAATTGTCTCGTTTCTGACATCGGGGTGTGTCATCTTCAAAATCGTCCGCAGCGAAGTAGAGGCAAGCGGGCTGTTGGGAGCGGCTATCATGCTTTCGCCCCGACTAGGGAGGCAGGCATGTCGGCTTATGGCGTGGCGGATTCCGCCGAACTCGCCGTCCTCGCGAAAGCTTTGAACGACTACTGCGCAAAACATCGGATCAAGTGTAACGAAGAGCGCGAACGGATCGGGCGCAAAATCTTGTGCCTTCTCGGGCGCGGCACGATCGATCCTGACCAGCTATCAGCGGAACTTGAAAGCGCTGGCTAGACAGGGCAACTCTAGCCTTACTGGCCCGGTCTGCGAGGTTTTCCTGATGAACAGTGCGCCTTGCCGGCACCCGACATCGCCCTGGCGATGACCAATTCCGTCTCCAACTTGGCGTTTTCCTTTTGGGTCATGTTGTCGGCAGCGATCAGACGGCGGATCGAACGTATCACCTCACCACGCGCCCACCCGGCTTCCTGCATGCAGTCGACGATCGCCTGAAAGCCGGGCTCCATTGCTTCCTGGCAATCGACCTCGCGATCGGCGTAATCCTCGCTGCGGCGTGGTCGGCTGATCATAGAAACTTCTCTCCCTGGTCGCGATGCTCGAAGCAGAACCAGTGCGCCGCCTGCTTGGGCCGCGCGAAGCCCCAACCAGCGTCCTTGCTGCAATCAGTGTGATCGCAAATATGGCCGAGCAAGCCGCGCTCGCACAACTGGATGACGTGGCCTGGGCTTGCCGGTCCGTCGCTCATCCGAAGCGCCTTCCGCGCTGCCGGCCTTTCAATGTGTCGAGCTCATCCTGAAGATGGCCATTGAGCATGATCATTTCCTTCAGCGCTTTCATGGTGTCGCCTTGGTGAAGAGCAACAAACTGGTCAGCGACTTGCTGCAATGCCGCCTCCTGGCGGCTGTCCAGTGTGACGATCTGGTGCATGGCGGTCCTCATCAGAACAAGGATGCCTGCGCTGGCGGCAAAGCGGGAAATTTGATCTGTGTTGCCGGCTTGTCGACGATGATCAGCGCATCGTCCGGCGCGGTTCGCTGAAGCGTCTTGGCTTCCGACCACGGCGCCGTCATCCAGATACCGATCTCTTCCTGAGTGGTCAGAATGACGGGCATAGCCTTCTCATGGATCGGTGCGATGAGGGCATTCGGCTTCGTGGTCATGAACCCATAGAGTTCGAAGTCGCCGGGACCATCTTTCACGCGCCGCACGCCCTGCCAACGGGTCCACAGGCCAGCGAAGAAGAAAAGCGGCCGGTCCACGCCGCGGGCGAACCAGTAGTTCCGTTGGATGCCGGTTTCAGGATCTTTGTCGTTTGGCGTCGGCGATGGCTCGGCGAAGCTGGTCACAGGCACCACGCAACGGTTCTCGATGCCGACATATTGCTGCCAATGCCCATATTGCGGGTTGCGAATGTTCGTCGTGCCGTAATCTGCCTTGCCCTTCACGCGCTCAGCCGGTGTCGGCATGCCCCAGAGCAAGCTTGCAAGCTCACGCTGGCCGTCGGGGGCATTGCGGACGACAGCGCCAGGCATGTTCGGATAGACGTCCAGCGACGGCTCCAGGTTGCCCAATATGTCGCGCATCGCCTTCGTCCACTGGCGGATCGCCTCCTGGCTGGTCGTGATGTTGTATAGGTTGCACATTCCTTAGCTCCGCAGGGCATCGGGCACGCTGAGCGGCCCCAATTCCAGAATTCGTTCATAGGCCCCTTTGCGGTGCCAAACGCCGCGAGCCCGCCCATTCTCCCGGTCGCGCTTCGGATCGAACATGATGCCGCCGAAGTGGTCAAGGAACGACGCCGCGGCCGTTCGATCAGCGAAGCAGTGCAGCCGCCATTGCTCCTGTTTTCCGCATTCCCAAATCGCAATCACCGCTCTGGTCCGGCATGTCAGGGCGCGCTCCCGCAGAAAGCGCATGATGAGGGTGTAGTTGCGGTCGGTGCAAAGGTCGTCGGGCAGGGCGACCTGGTGCGGCATGTCTCGATCAATGACCGATGGCCGCGGAATGCCACGGCTCCGCCCGACCATTAATGCGCGCGGCCGGCCAGCTTGCTTTCCTTCAGATAGATATCGGTCTGGTCGCGCATCGCGTCCGACAGCGATAGCGCCAGTTCCAGGCTTTGCGGGTAGACTGCCAGGATCCATGTCGCCGTCAATTCGGCAATGGCTTGCTTTTGGCTCACATCGGAAAGGCCGCGCATTTGCTTCGCCATTTTGTTGACAGCACGGTGAATTGCCTGCCGCTCGCGTTTTACGGTAGCATATATCTCGGGCTGCTGGGCCTCGGTGGCGAGGATCGGCTTCATAGCGTGTCTCCTAATTGCCCCCAGTGAACAAAATGAGAACACCAGAGTCAAGAGCCTCTTGACCGCGCATGAATATGTTCCTCATTTCAAGGCATGCCGGAGCAACCCGAGAAATGGCCGAGAGGTGCGACCTGGACGTTGATGCACGCCCATGACGCTGGCCAGATCGCGCGCATCTCATGCGGCCATTGCAACATCAAGCGCTACTACAAGCCGGCTGAGTTGCGCGAGGTAATCGGTAATGTGTCAATCGACGAGGTGCGGAAGCACGCGCGCTGCCAAGCCTGCGGGAAGAAGGAGTTCATGCAGGCGGAGTTGATTCACGCCTATGGGCAAGAACTGGTTAGGATCCGCTTCCGGCGGCTGAAGGAAATTCGCTGGGAGCGGCGCGTCGTCTGGCGAGACGAATGATTGCAATGACTGAAGCGGAGCCGAAGCTTACGAATCCGTGAGTCGCAGACACTGGCTTAGCGGGCTTAGATCATCGTGAGCAGTGTCTCCTGCTCGGCAGGACAGCACTTCCGTCGGACCGATGGCCCGCTGTCGCCTCTATCACCTCGGCAGCGGGCTATTGTTCCTCGCTGTCCTCGTTGTCGTTTTCATCGTCCGATTGGCTGTTTCGATTTGCGTCGTCCGCTTGCTCTTCGACGTATGCCTGGCAACCCTCGTTGAAAGATCGGCTATCGCCGTCACAATCCCGCTCATCGGAGATGTCGTGCCTCGCCGCCCAATCGTAGCCGGCCTCATGGCCCGAGCAGTCATCCGTGCAATCGTAGCCGTGGAACGTCTCTTGCGCATTTGCAGGCGCAGCGAATGAGCCAACAAGCGCGATGGCGCCGGCCGCGACAAGAATTCGGATCATCACAAAACTCTCCAATCGAAGCCCCGGCGATCGGGTATTCTGTGACCTTGGCGAAGATGAGGCTGGATACTCGACCCTTTCAGTCCCAGTCCTGATCAGGCGTAGCGGGGCGGCGATTCCAGCTTCTAACGGCATTTAGTTCGTCGATGCAGACCGGCCCGGATGCGCCGCAGTCATCGCACCGCACCACGACTCGCCCCTCGGCTGCCACATAAGGCCTTGCGTCGTTGCTCGTGCAAAACGGGCAAGGTTCCGCATTCATCGCGGAGAGCGCTTTTTGCCATTGCCCTTGGGCGGCTTAGCCCCAGGCTTGCGGCCGAGCCCACTGGACTTTGCCAGCGCCGATCGCTGCGCTGCATAGTTCGGCGCCACCATCGGATAATCCTGCTTCAAACCCCATTTCTCGCGATACTCATCGGGCGCCAGGCCGTAGTGCACGCCAAGATGGCGCTTCAGAGATTTGAACTTCTTCCCGTCCTCGAGGCAGATGATGTAGTCGGGAAACACTGACCGCTTTGGATTCACAGCCGGTGCCTGAGCCGGCGTCTCGGGCTCGGCCTGCGATCCAATCTTTGCCAGCGACGAATTCACGCTTGCGATCAGATCCGAAAGAGATGCAACCGGCACCGGGTTGTTGCTGACATAGGCCGACACGATGTCGGCGGTGAGCTCAATCAAAAGGGGCATTGGCTGCTGTGTCTCGTCCGGCACTCTATTCTCCTGCGTCTAGATCCACTTGGCGATCCTTACCGGCTTCGGAAAGAAACGCCAAGACGGCACCGGAAACTTAGCCAACGCGCAAACCGACTCGGTCAAGACAAGTGCCAGCCCATCCTCGTCAATCACCTTGGCATCGGGTCAGGTCGACCTGGTTCTTTGCGCATATCCGCTGGAACCAAGTGTCATCTGGCGGGACGAGTGATCTGGTCTTGGGACAAGAAAGAGCCAACCGCCCATCGGTGCTCCGAGGCCGGCCGCCGCGATGCCGACAGTGCCTAACATCGCTGTGCCGCGTCAAAGCGCACGCCAGAAATCCATGGGCGTTGCTATCGACCATCGTTCGGGACCCAAGGGCGGAATGAATGCGCAATCGCGCCTCGTAATAAAGTCGCAGCGACATGCTGAATAAAGCCCGAAAAACACCCATTCTATTCTCGCTATATCTTAGTTGTTGACGACTACTATAGAGAAAGTGAGAAAAGGCATGCGAAAACCCCATGTGGCGACACGTTCAAGGTCCGAAATATCTGAGTTCGTGGACGATCGTATCAATCAGTTAGAGGAGAGAAAGAGCCTAGAAGACATCGCTGAAGAGATCGGGTTCGCGACCGTCAGTCTCCTTTCAAATATCAGAGAGGGCATGATCAAGGTTCCTCTCGACCGCGTCCCTGGACTTGCTCGAGCGCTTGAATGCAACCCTCGGACGCTATTCCTCCTCGCGCTCGGGCAATATCTCGACGAGGACGCGTTGGTGACCATCAAACAGATCATAGGACCCAGCATGAGCCAGAACGAGGTCGCCTGGATAGAGGCGCTTCGCAGCGCGTCAGACAACGCTGATCCTCCATTGTCGACCAAGCGTGCAATGATCATTCGTGCGATTTTCGGGAAGATCCGGCGACAACCCGGCTAGCAGCTGTGACATGTGGAAACGGCTATCGAAGTCTGAGCGTGGGTATGTCTGTCCACGTTCGATCCGTGTGAGGTAGTTGTCGACCTTGGCGAATGCGAGCGAACCTGCGCTCGAACTGGGGTGTGGTCTGAGGTTTTTAGGAACCAATCGAGATTGTTCGTGAGAGGGGATGCCCCAGATAGATGGAAGTCCTAGGGGTGCCGTGGTTAGCGTAGGGGACGCCTTCTTTTGCGGCAGAGAAAATTTCGTCAATGCTCCGCATTGAGCGGGAGGGCAGATGGGCCGAGTGCACCATTGGTCGTCCACGGCTGAGATCGCCATTTGACCAAATGCGACATCTCCCATGGTGCGAATGGCAGTCGCCTTATCACAGTCAATCCTGCGGTCCCGTCCATTCACCAAAAGCGGAAATCGTTAATGCGCTGGCGACAGGCAGCTTGGCGCCTCATACCGGACAATGCGAGGCAGCCTTTCCCAACCTCCTTTATGCAGATCTAGTTGGGCGCAGAAAAACTGAGTTTGCGTTTTGGGTGGCGGCTCAATCGGCCTGCTCCTTGGATTCTTCGGTCGGCTGGTTAGAATCCAGTGTCAACGTGCTACCTAGAATTCTAGCAGCCTCTCTGATGACCGCAGTTTCTAGGCCTTCAGCGACGTCCCCGATCTGAAGCAGATTCCGATGTTCAGGTCGGGCCCCTTGGCCCGAGCTTGCCGAGACCTTTGCCAGCTCGGTTGCCGCACGAACTGCCAACCAGCGAGCGCGCTGTCTTATTGCGGTATGACAGGCGTTTGCAAGGAACTCCATCCCTCGATTCACATCGGCCTTAGCAACTAAACAACCCTGAATGCGCTCCACCTCGGCTTGCGCCCATCTCTCGTTCGTGTTGTCCATTACCTCCGTGGCATTCGCGATCGCTACGAGTCCCTCCTCGATCCGTCCATGCCGGAGACAAATGTCCGCCACCGATGAAAAGAAGTGCGGCAAGTGAAGTTCAGAGCCGGTGGAGCGCCATCGCCTTACGCCTTCGCGCAGCATTTTCAGCCCTTCGTCGGGCGCGTCGCCACCAATGGCCCACCCGAGGAGAGCGCGCGCGCCCCCTGACCAGGACGCCAGTTTGCGCTCATCAGCCAAGAGCAGCATCCGCTCAGCGATCTGACGGCATTCGGCCGGCTCATTGCGAAAGCGTCTGGCAACGCCGAGGTTCATCAGAGTGAACGCCAGATTAAGCGGATGATCGAGCCGCTCCGCAGTTGCAACTGCTGCGAGACAATTCGCAAGCCCGGTCTCGACCTTCGCCGCGAGCACCTGCGCCAAGCCAAGGTAAGTGCGACAGATCGAAAAGGCGTCCTCTCCGAATTTCGCGACATCAAAATCCTTATCAGAGGTCGCCCAGGTATCGATGCCAGCCTGGGCTTCCCGTGCGGCGTCCTCAATCGCGCCGAGATATAGATAAGACGTGGCGAGCGCACGATGCGCCAACGTCGTTTCCTCGAGATTTTCACTGACTGAGGCGTCGACAAGGAGTTGCTGGGCTAACTGTCGGCTCCGCTGCAAGTCAGGCCGGTCAAGATAGAAATTCCAAAGCGAACGCCGGACGAAAAAAAGGTTGGAGATGCGGCCCGTTGATCTACAAAGCTCCTCGGCGCGAAGAAAGTTTGCTTCAACCTTCTCGGACGCATATCCGGCCGATGCGTTGAGTGGGACACCCATTTCAACCCGGACGTCGAGCTCAAGCTCATCTGCGTCGCCCGTTTTGGTTGCTGCTCGGAGGGCCTCGAGCGCACAGGCGAAATGCGCGACTGCCTCTGGATTGGCGTATCGTGCCGCGGCCACGCGCCCGGCTTGACGAAAGCATTCAGCTGCTTCGCGATATCGCCTTGCAGCCATGAGATGATGTGCAACCAATTCCGATTCGACGTTCAACTCCGAAGTGAGTTGGTCGGCCAGCCTGCTGTGCATGTCCTGGCGCACCGTCTTCAACATACTATGGTAGGCGGCATCGCGAACGAGCGCGTGCTTGAAAGTATATCGTGCGTCCGAGCCTCTGCCGCGGCGGAAGACGAGCTCGGCATCGACTAGCTTATCGAGGGCATCTTCCAAGGCAGCGGCGCTGAGCCGTGTCACCGACCGTAGGAGCTCGTAGCGGAAGTCGCGGCCGATGCAGGCGGCCGTTTGCGCGACTTCCTTGACCGGCTGCAACCGGTCGAGGCGAGCCATCAGCGAATCGTGCAGCGTCAGCGGAATGTCGAGATCTGCAAGTTTTACCTGATCATCGAATACGGTGGCGCGATCGAAATCGTAGATTTCGAGAACGCTCTTTGTCAGCTCTTCAATGAAGAGCGGCACACCATCCGTGGTGGCGATTATCTTGTCTATAAGAACGGGAGGCAGTCGCTTTTCGCCAGCAAGCTTCTCGATGAAAGAGGTGGTCTGTTCACGACCCAGGCGGTTAAGCGCCAGCTTCGTGACAATGGGGTGTCCGCCAAACCCATGTTCGAAGGTCGGTCTCGTGGTCACCATCATCATGACCCGAGCGTTCTGAATCCGGTCGACGCATTGATCCAAAAATTCGAGCGTAGTCGCGTCGATCCAATGAATGTCCTCGATCACGAACAACAAAGGCTGCAGGGCAGCAGCATCAAGGATGTCGTCTGCCAAGGCCTCAAGCGTGCACGCTCGCAGCTGCTGTGGGCTTAGGCCCTTAAGAGCATCGCTTTGGGCGTTTGGGAGATCGAGCAGAGAAGCAAGAAACGGCAGCGATCGGCACTCTGGACCTTTCGCGCGCTCGAGAGCTCTTAGCTTCTCGCCGTCGCCGTCAGCTTCCGTAATCCCTATAGCATGGCGGAGCTGCTGGATTGCCGGATAGAGCGGCGTGCCCGAGTAGTAGGGCGAGCACTGATAGACGACGCGCGCGTGTTCCCCCTGCGAAACTGCGTCTATTAAGGCCCGGGTGATCCGTGATTTGCCGATGCCCGCCTCGCCGCTGAGCAGAACGAGCTGGCCTTCGCCTCTCTTCGCTTGCCCCCAACGCTCAAGAGCAAGTCCGAGTTCGAGGTCTCTTCCAATCATGATTTGAGGAGCGCTGGAGGCGCGCGCGTCGTAGCGCGTCTCGACGGCCCGCTCACCAACCACCAGAAATGGCGACACCGGCCCTGAAATTCCCTTAAGTTCGATGGAACTCAGCTTCTCAACCGCGAATACTCCCCCGAGCAGCTTTCTCGTGCTTTCTGACACCACCACACATCCCGGCTGGGCAAGCCCTTGTAGACGCGCGGCGAGGTTCGGCGTATCGCCGACGACTGCCTCCTCCTGAGCTGCCCCTTCGCCGATGAGATCGCCGACGACTACCAACCCCGTGGCGATGCCGATACGCGCGGCAAGCGGCTTGCCGCTGGGCGCTCTTAGACCAGCGGTTGCGGACGCGGCGGCCAGACCGGCGAGCACCGCGCGTTCTGCATCGTGCTCATGCGCCCGCGGCCAGCCGAAATAGGCGAGCACGCCGTCGCCCATCAGCTTGGCAACGCTTCCTTCGTAGCGGGTGATCTCTCGCGACACCGCCTGTTGGTAGGCCAGGATCACCTCGCGCGTATCTTCAGGATCGAGCTGCTGCGACAGCTCGGTCGAGCCCACGAGATCGACGAACATAACTGTCAGCTGCCGCCGTTCGACGCGCCGCGCCGCAGCTTCTTCGATCGGCTCCGGCACGGTCGGTTTGGTAAGCGATGCAGCCGGTGCCGCCGAGCCCTTCTTTTCGACGAGCGAAGCAATGGCGCCGAGCAGCTTGCGCCGATGCCCTACAGACTTGACCCCGAGGGCTGCCAGGTCATCGCCCGTCAGGCTGGGAAGTAATTCGGCGTCGATGTCGTTGTCGCGGAAAGCTTGAGCGTATTCGCTCAGTCCTAAGCTTACCAGCCATGCAACTACATCCACGCCCTTTTTCTCCCGGCCAGTCGCAATGCAAGCAGAGCAGGGATTATACCTCAAGTCGGCTGCAAGCGCTGTGGCGAGTTCATTTTGCAAAGTTCGTTTGGGTCACGACTTCCCGATGTCGACTCCAGGTGAAGGTCCCGAGAGGTCGGCTCACGACATCGGACCTTGGAGGTTGAAAGTCCGCAATCGGGGTTGCACATCCTTACCCGGGAAGGATACGCACCTAACCAGCCAGTTTCGAAGTTGACATTGTCAACTTGGCTGCCTGGATGGCAGCGATCCACTCGCCATCTGTCAACCAGAAAACGTGCGTTTTCTTACTCCAGTAAGAACGCGCTTTACGCTAAGTTTACATCAAGTTGACAATTCGGGCGGAAATCCGCGTTTTTGCAAACTGTCAACTTCCGCGTCCGTTAGGTCGCCCTTGCTACCATCCGACGGTCACTTGGTGGCGAGAGGCTAAATGCGCCCGAATTCTAGGGAGTAAAATGATCCCCGGAAACTATTCCGCAACGAGGACGATTTAAGGCGGCCAGGAGGTCTCAAGCTCTTGGAAACACATAACGAAATAGACGCCTCAACAGGGCTGAAGCGACCAGCGTCGAGAGCGAAAGTGATCGCGATTTCAGTGTCCTATTATTCAATTTGCCCTGGCTTGGAGACAAGGAAAGCTCTCTTGCCTATTTCGTCCTCTATAAGTTCAGAAGAATGTCAGGCAGCCATTCCTAGGACAGCCTACGCTGGTTCGGTTCTTCGAATGCTCCAACGCTCGAGCGTTGGAGGCTAGCCTTGGCCCACCTGCCGACATAGAAGCTGCCCGCTCAGATATCCAGTCGATTAAAATAAGGTTGTTAAGAGGAAGTAAGCGATTACTTACATTCGAACACAAGCTTGCATCTGTGCTGTATTGTATCGTTATGAAAAAACCTGCACTGGAATCTGACGCCCTTAAGCCACCAGACCATTCACTAGAGGGGTGCTTTGGTAGGAGCTGGCAACTGACGTTCGAAATTAGGCCCTATATCAGGGCACTTGAGCGTGACCTTGCTACAGAGATTGCTCGCAACGCGGCGCCAATTTCTGACCGCGCAGAGATAAAGGCGCGTTACGAGCGCGCCATCTGCGATCTGGAGGAGCGTGATGAGCGCATAGCCGAACTCCAGGCCAGGATGGATGAGATCGTCCGGGTCGCGGTGCGCTTAGAGCCTGGCGAGGAGATAATGATTACCAAGGAGATCAGGCGCCCTCTGGGCAATGATGCTGTCAGAACAAAAGCGGAGCCGGACAACGATGTGAACGCCGTCGTCGGTCCTTCTGATCGCCAGTGACATCATGTCAGGCAGCGACGCCTCGACGCGCGACTCCTCGATCCGATTTTCCTTCGATGTGGTGATGCGACATATGCGCATCCATCATCCTGGTTGTCCCAAGGAGACTTGTCACACCATAGCTAGCCGCGTCAGCGCGAGAACCTGGCGCAGACTGAAACTGGGCGCTGCAGTTGGCATCGAACTGCAAAAACATATCCGGCATTCTCTCACTGACTACGACGAGTTGCTCCGGACCAAGATGATGGCGCGCGATGAAGCGCGGTCCTTTGTTGCGCCGCAGATCCAAGAAGTTCTCTGTAGGTGGCGCAAGCCTGGACTGAAGCTTCGGGTTGCGCGACCGGCAGGGTGAAGGCGGAGGACGCATGACGGTGTCTAAGGCGATCGCTTAGCCTACGCCCGGGCAAATTCCCTCTGTCGACTCCGATCGGATGGCCGTGGTAAGGCCGCTGTCCATCTCCCCCTTGGACGACCAAACGGCAGAGCGCATGACCTCGCATTCCGTCATCTTGACGGCCGCCAAATCTCCCTCGGCCTTCAGCCTTACTTACACAGAACAGCAGGTCGGCCAGAAGCAGAAGCGATTTCACAACCGGGTTGTCCTGCAGCCGCAGATCGACCTGACGTCCTATACGTGCCGGGCGGTCGTCGACTGGGCGGACATTCGGTTCCGGACGGTCGGACACACCCAGTGGAAGTGGATCAAGCATCACATCGACAAAGCCATCGGTGAACGGACCTGGGTCGAGAAAGGAAAGCTCGACGACGACGGAAAACACCGAGAATTCGTCGTGCGCATTCAGGAGCCCGTTACGAGGGACCTTCTGCTTGCCGAGGACGTCGTCAGGGCGAAATGGGATCTGCAGGAGCAAGCCGAGATCGTCGGACTCGAAGTCAGCGTCGATTTCAAGCCCCGCAAACCATCAGAGGAAGCGCTCGCGCTCATGTTCGGCGTCCTGGTGCGTAGCCACCTGCCCAGCCGGAATATCATAGATGAGCCCCTCGATAGACCGCGGTTCGCATGGGGTAGGGGCAATGACGCGAGCAGCTATGTGCTCGGATATGATCAACGGCATCCGGACCGCAGCGACACGTTCCTTCTCGATCCCTCAAAGGACCGACCGGCGACGATCGACTCCACTTACTACGCCGGTGCCGAAGCATCGCGATGTTCTTGGCGAACAATGGTCAAGGTGCTCGACAAGCAGAACATCGCCACCGGAACCAGGAAAGTCCTACCGGAGAAGGAGCAAAGGGTTCGTCTTGAGGTGACGGTGGACGAGAGTGAACTTCGCGATATGGGCATCCGGACAATCAAGGATCTAGCAGGCCATAAGTTTCAGCGCTTCCAGGGTCGATACTTCAATTTCGGTGTCCCAACCTTTCCGGAGCTTGCTTATGAGCCGGGAGAGAAGCGGAGACCGCTCTTGGAGCTCCTTCGAAAGGAGCGGCTGCAGCGGTTCCTGAACGCGGGTGTCGTCGGACTGGAAGCCTGGGACGAGGCCTGGCGAAGGAAGAAGAAGCGGACGAGAAAGGAGACCCTTAAAAGCGGCCTACCTTTGCCGCTGACATCCATCACGACCGGAAGCTCCAGCACGTTGAAGGACTACAACGAGCTAACAAGAAAGGTGATACCAGCACTCCGACATGTCGATGACCGGATGCAGCTTAAAGATTCATCCCCGAGTTTCGGCGCCAGCGATACATAGCGTCGTCAAAGCCTCTCTAGATGCGTGCGCTAGCGAAGATGATCGTTCATAGTGCGCAGAAGCAGTAGAGCAAGTTATTAGAGCTGATTGACGGGCCGTGAAGCCGGTATCAACGCCGGCAAGCAGTTCAAGCGCTGCGCACACGGTTGGCAGACGCATAACTCAGTGGAGAAAAGCTGCAAAAGGCTCTGCGGGGCAGCTCGGGGAGATCGCGATGGCTGGGCACTCGGTCGCGATCCTCGTAGGAGCGCCGAAGGTGCGGACGCCAGCAAAGGCGCTAGCTCCCTCCGGCAGAACCCAGGAGGCATTTTCGCATTGTCGCTGGGAGTGAAACGACAGGTGACATTGCTGTTCGTTCCAGATACGTGCCCTTGTCACAGGGGCGCTCAGGGGCGCTGGTGGACTCTCCCGAAGCATCAATGATGCATCGAGCGCGGGGAACCAGCCAGTGACTGCCCCTAGCAAGAATGGATTTTGCCGTTCATCCCGATTGAGAACACTAACAGGGTTTAGAAAACGCAATGAATGAAGCTCGCCTGCTTATTGCTTACAGCTTTGCGTATGTGAGACGGCAGATCCACTCGTTAAACGATCTGAATGCCAACGCAGCACTCAAGCGGCAGCGCGCAGCCCAGCTGATTTTCGAGAAACGAAGCGGCAGACGCATTCTGGAGAATTTACCAGACTGGAGCACTTACCGCAGGGCGCCATTTGTTGCGCGTCAGAAGTTCCATCAAGCGATCACGATCGCGCGTAAGGCTGGTGCCGACCTCCTTTTGGCTGACATTCGCGAGCTCATCGAACACACGGGAAGGGACCAGATAGTTAGGTGCTTCGGCATCCTCAACGCTCTCGACGTCGAAGTCTGGGATGCATCCTTGCATCGCAGTTGGCAGTCTATGACGGAGGACGAGCGGCGCACTCTCATCACTGGTGCGGCGCGGACGATGGCATCGCGGTCAAAGGCGGTGAAAGACGGACTTTCGCTTTCCGGCGCAAAAAAAGGGGCGCCTCCAAAAGCGAACCACCGTCTCGGCAACCTCGCCAACCGTCGTAGCGCTGATCAGCGTGCGCGTCGCCATCGGGATTTCGTCCTGAATGAGATCGGCAAGCTGCCGGCTGGTCAGAAGCTCTCTCCATCAGCCTTGGCCGCGGCCCTGAACGCTGCTGGCGTTCCTTCTGCTCGAGGTGGGCACTGGACGCACAACACCGCGAAGGACCTTATGGCTCGTATCGGCTATGCGCCGTGACGACGACAAGGATTCGGTGGTCGCGGCCTTGGAGATCTATCTGGTCCAAACGATGGTTTGAGGGGCCAACAAGAGGTTACGGCAACCTAGCGATCGGCGCGGAGCAAATACCAGTAGACTGCTCACGGTCAGGTTCCCATGCATTTCTTCGCGCGCTCCAGCGCGCGCCTCGATAGGCCAATATACCATGCGTTCATACGCCGGTCCCAACTACGCACCTCGCAGAATGTCTTCCAGTCGAACTCATAGATTGCAAGGGGTTGCCACTCCTGGTCTATGATCACAATCAGCAGATACTCGAACAACTGCTTGTTGGGATCGTCCCGGTCCGGATAGATCGTGCCGGTCTTCCTGGCGTCCATGATACCCTTGATCGAGTAGCGGTCCCCCTTTCGCGAAAGCGCGTCGATGTTTTGGGTCCCAGTTGGCGCGGGCTGCAGATTGGGCAAGCCCGGCGTCCCATTGTAGTGCGCTATCGCCAGGAGTTCCGCCATATGGCCGACATTGGACGCTAGCCCGCGCCGCTTTAACTCGGCCGCGACGGCTGAACGCGCGCGTAACAGCTGAAAATCATCAATTAGAGCCAAGTCCGACAAGGCGAGCGTTACGTTGCCGACAGGCATTCACTCCTCCGACGCGGTTTTGGCGTGACTCATTTTGCCGGTGATATCCCCCACTGCCTGGTCCCCCTCCAGGAAGTCGGTTATGGCCATTGCCAGGTCTCTCTCTGCAAGACGACCTTTCCCTCGGATCGCGCACTCCCATACGGAGAGGGGCCGCCATCCGAGGGAAAGCAAGCTCTCCCGGGCGGCGGCATCGCGACTGCAATTTGCCGTAATCTTTGATATCCAGAACTCTGTCCTGGTCGCTGGGACGCGGAAGAGCGGGCATCGATGTCCATGCCAGAAGCATCCATGGACGAAAATGGCCGATCGGTGGCGGGGGAGGACGATGTCTGGCGTGCCCGGCAGATCGCCCCTGTGCAGCCGGAAGCGGAACCCAAGCGAGTGCAAGAGGCGCCTTACGGTCAATTCAGGCGCAGTTCCCCTGGATCGCACGCGGCTCATGTTGTGCCGACGCTGCTCGACCGTCAGTCTATCGGCCATCGCTGCCGGTCGCCCACGTAGGCGTGTCATCCATTTCAGTGTCGCCGGCCAAGCCCACGGCCAGACTGGGCTCGATTGACGGGAATGCACCTGCCAAAGCCTCGAATGTATCGGTCCCCTGTTCGAGGATAGCAGTGCTGTCGGTAAAGCGTCCTGCTAGGCTGGCCACAATACCGGCGTGCAGGAGGCGCTCGCGCTGGCGCCCCACAAATGTCATCAGCAATGGAAGATTGCCATCGTTTCGCGCTACCGTGCGGATCAGCACGAAGTCCTTACTGTCTAGAAACGCGCATGCCCCGGCTTCAATCTTCCTGCCACCAAGCCGCCAATTCTTGCCAACCTTGCCGATGTGGCGCAGCTCCCTGGTGCCGCTCTGTCCGTAGACGCAAATGACATCCATGCTGGATACTTGCTCGGCATACAGCCGAGAACTCAATAGGACACGCACAGCCGGTGCGGTTAGGGCGATGGCGCGCTGTTTGCTGGTCGCGTGGACGCGGTGGGCAGAAAAGATTCCCAGATCTGACTCGGTCATCGAGCGCACGATGATCACCTCGCCTCGGGCGCTCACGGTCTGGCGCCCGATGCGAAAAGCGGCATCTCCTCGAAGTCGTCCTCGCTGCGGAGCTGACGCAGCAGAGACTCCGCGACCGCCTTTGCTAGAAGCGGCGGCACAGCGTTTCCGATCTGTCGGAATGCAGGGTTCATGGTGCCAGCGAACCGGAAGCCGTCAGGGAAGGACTGCAGTCGCGCCGCCTCTCGCACCGAGATTGGCCTAGCCTGCCCGCTGTCGTAATGAATGTGGCTGTAGCCGTCCTTACCAAGGTGCGCCAAAAGGGTGCGTGCGGGTGTGGACGCTTCCATCTTCCGCCACTTGTTGGGGAATTTTGCGTCATCATACGGTGGCACGAACCGCGCTTTGAGTTCCTTCCACTCTTGCGACCCATCCACTGGACGCTTGTCAAGTTCCTCTAGGCGCGTCAGCTCCTGGTCGAAAAGCTTGCGAGCATACTGGCTCGCCTCCGGATACTGGTCGCCAGGCTTAAGGCCAGCGAATATCCGGTAATCTCGTGGCAGATAGCGAATGACTTGGTCCCGTATCGAAGCCGTTCCCTCGTAGCCTATCCAGTTCCGCATCTTTCGCACGTAGTCATTCTGTCGGTTGTGTCCGGCATAGGGAATGGCAACGTCGAGCTTGCGGGACCCGCGGCGTAGCTCGCCGGAGGCCAGCATTTCGCGCGCGAGGATCACTGGCAGGTCGCCGATCGCCTGTTCGGTCGTGACCGCCCGGGGCAGATCGTCCCTGGCGACGGGCGATGGCTTGTATCCCGACGAGGCTCCCTCCGGGGCGAGCGTCAATTTCAGTGCGACCGCGCGTGAGCCCGTGTAACCGGACGGTAGATCGATCCAGTGAGATGGCTCTGGAAACGCGACGTCATCGACTACTACTTCGGAACGGATCGCTATGAGGATCATGCGTTCGCGCATCTGTGGCACGCCGTAGAATGCAGCATTCAGCAGCGTGTAGCGCGCGACGTAACCCTTCCTCGCGAGGATGTCGACAATCTCCTCCGCAATGTTGTGGCCGCCGTGATTAAGCATGTCTGGCACGTTCTCGATAACAACTGCAAGAGGAGCGCAGGCTTCCACATAATTGAGGTATTCGATGTAAAGACGCGCCCGAGGATCATGACGGAACGCCTCCGGATGTTCAGCCACCTCGCGCAGTTTCGACCGCCCAACCCGGGCAAAGGCTTGGCACGGAGGTCCGCCGACTAGGACATCGAAGGCAGCAGACACCTCGCCAAGCCCGAATGCAACCGCCAGATCGGCTGGCGAGGTCGTAGTGATGTCGCGGGCTTTACAGTGCCGTTCGTCGCCACTGTGGAAATTGGTCCCGTGTGACCGCGCTGCGTCAGCATCGAATTCGACCGCGCCGGCGATCTCGAATCCGGCTGCTTTGAAGCCAAGCGAGAGCCCTCCGCAACCAGAGAAGAGGTCGAGAACACGAGGACGCCCACCTGCACGAAGCCGCTGCAACTTCTGATTCACAGCCTTCAGGTCAGTCACGGACGGCCCGATCTCCGAGGAAGTTCGGCCTGACCATTCCGGTCGGACCAATGCTGCACTGCCACCCGCGGGCTGATTCCGGCCGTCAATAGTTCAGCTACGGCTATAAGCGCCGGTATCTTTCGGTTGACGTGCTTTGGCGGCATGAATGTGACGAAGACGAACTCAGTGGATGATGACATGAAAATTCTCTCGAACAACTCTACACCGAATCGCGTCAGATTGCATCACTCTTGTGTATGGCAGGCTGATCGTTAGATCTGGCGACAGGCGATGCGACCGATCAATAAAAGTTTCCACTTTTCGTCATTTCGATCGAATTCTTGCCCGCTCGCCGAAGGCCGTCGCTTGACGCCTGTAACGATGGGTCGACCCGTTGGGGACGAAAGCATGAAGCAGGCAGCGCGCACGTGACAGACCTGCGTAATGGAGCATTGCCCATTGAGATGCCCCGATGTCTTGCATGTCGATAGCGACTACCACCATCCGCTCGAGCCCCTTGAAGGCGTGCATCGTAGAGAATGCAACAGCTCCATCAGCATACTCTTCCTCGTTTCCGAGATCGCACACCGGACGGCCCGCGAGTCGCTCGAGACCGGCAATCAGCGAGTTTGAACGTTGTCTGGTGGAAAGGATGACGAGGTCACAAAGACGAACATCCGAGCTGAGCAGCTTTTCTACAAGGTCTTGGATCTTCTGAAGTGCGTCTGGGCGGCTGCCATAAAAGACGTTCTCACATTCGAGCCCGTCCGGGGCATTGTTCATCGCAAGGTCGATTCCGGAGATGATCGACGCCTGTGCGGCAACTTGCCGAGTGTTCCGACAGTTGTCTTCAAGCTCGTCGAGGACTGGGTAGGCGGTGGCAAGCCGCGTCTCGACTGCATGCTCAGCGTCTGACCCATAGATGTTCTGCAGCGGGTCCAAGAAGAGATGCCACGTGCCATGGTTCAAGCCACCAACGACGAGTAGATCGAAAACGTCAAAATGGGATGTGGTGAGGAGGTCTTGCGTCTCGTCTATGATAAGAACGTCCCATGGCTCGCCGCCGTTAGAGAGAAGTGCATCTGCCGCTACCTCGGGAAATCTCCGTGCGAAGAACTCGGGATGGCTCTCGTCGAGCGCTGCCAGCTCTGCCTCCTTGCCGCCGCGGCGAATGATCTCGCGATAGAGGCCATGGGCGTGCCAGACGTCGAGTCCGGAAATACCCTCTTGTGCGACCGAGCGCCGGACGTGGCTGGCGAGAAGGCGGTTAAAACACAAGAACAACACGCGACGACCGGAGCCCGCCAAGTGTTTCGCGCGATCCATCGCAAGCACGGATTTCCCGGTGCCTGCTGCACCGCGCACTACCGACCGAGGGTTCGCCGTGAGGCGCCGCGAGACTCGTATCTGCTCGTTCGTGAGCTGGATAATCTTAGATTCAACGCCGGTCAGATACCCACCGATGCTTAGTGCGGTTTCCAGGTCCGGACGAAGGATCTGGCGTGCCTGCCTTATTTGGTGCGGGGTAAGTCCCCGACGTGTCTTGCCCTCCCTGGAGGCGTAGTCTGCCTCCCAGAAGCGATGTAAGCGTTCAATATATTGGTCCATGCCCTCGCGATAGCTGCGCTTGTCGAGTAGGACCTCTGGCAGGAATTCGGTTCCAGCGACGTCGAACCGAGTAAACGGCATGACAACGCCGAAACCGAACACTACTTCCTTGAATGCCGAATTGGCATCGCAGAGCGACTTGCGGACGGCCATCAACGCCGATTTGGACTGCGTCCAAGGATCCTCCCGTTTGGTGTAGCTCTTAAATCCGGGACCCGCGAAGAGCCACACGCCGTCGCTGCAAGAGACTGTGCCGCCCTTCACTTCCAGCGAATACACGCCTTGGCTGGATAAGACTACAATGTCCGCTTCGCCCCAAATCTTAGTTTCGTGTCGCGGCAGGCCGAGCGAATGCAGCACGACCCAGTCGGCCGGAAGTTCCCTACCAAGCTTCTCATATACGAGCCGCTCGCCGTTCGGGCAGTCCTTTGGGACGTCGGGAATCAGAACCGCCATGATCTGCCCTCCCGCTCGCCGAAAAATCCGTCATAGGTGCCCATTGTGTCGCCTACGAGCATTGTGCGGTCGAGTTCGCGGTTGAATTTTTCACACGCCGTCTCAGGCAGGAGCAGACAGCAATGGCACGCCGCTCCGCTGACGCGCTCGCCTGCTTGTGTGGGTTCGGTTTCCAGACAGACCGGGTCGCTGCCACACCATCCAGCTCCTTCGAGCGTCCTGAGGACAATAGGTTCCAGCAACTCGGGGCTAGCGAGACGGACGAGACCGCCGAGGCTTCCCTCGGAATCCGGCGAACCCGTATATATGAGAACACCGTGCATCGCTTGTGCCTCGTCCGTCTCCTCAGCGACGTAAAGCCGTTCCCGAAGCGCCGCCGATGAGTAGCCGCACTCGATGGAGATCTGGCGGATCAGGGCGTGCGAAAAGCTGTGGACCAACAGAAGGCGAGGCGTGATCCGATAGTCACGCGCATAGCCGCGCCTAGCTGCGATTGCCGCGCTCTGAGCGTCGAGTTGAACAGCTCTTTCCTCAAGGACAGGATTTTGTTCGATCCATCCGTCGATCGCGACGCCATTGAAACGGAGGAAGATACCTTCGCCTCGAATCTCCGCGGCTGGCAACCAGTTCTTCGGTCCGCGGGAGAGCGGTGAGACATTACCCTGACGAATAGCCTCCGCGACATTCTCGGCAGTGACAGGATGCGGCTCGATGCGGGAGAAGCCCGCGATCGCCCGCACCTCGCGGAGGCGCGATACGGCGCCCACGAGATCGAACCAAGGAGCGAGCCCGGACGGCGGCTCCAGGACTTGGTTCATAAACTGCGGAACCACGCCCGCGATCACAGGGTCGTCGCGGTCTTCGCAGAGGGCGGCATACTCCTCAGCTCGCGCGATCTTCTCGGTAAGGTGGTCGTGTCCCGTCTCGAGTGCACGTAACGTCCGCCAAGCAGATAGCAACGGCTCGGCCGGAATGCCGAACTGCCTGGCGATGCCGCTAAGAACGTCGGGAATAGTCGAGGCTGGCACCGCGTCCAGTGTCGAGCGCATTTCCTGCACGATTTGCATTGCCGCCTCGGAGGCGGGTGGAATCGACAGTGACGAGCAGACGACTGGGAAGTGGACGTTAGACGCGCCGCGTTGAAGCACACGCACGTCCTCGTCGCAGCCAGCCTCGCGGTCCCGCAGCCAAGGTCTGAAGCCGGTGCAGACGTAACCTTGCGTTGCCCCTCTGCTGAACGCACTGCCGAGCGATTCCGACGTCGGGCGTTCCCCAGTTCGACAGGAGTTGCATACGACGAAGAGATCGGCGAGTGAAGCAGATCGTCCATGCGAACGTAGATAGAGGCTGGGATTGTCGCAGACGCCCGCCTCCCTCGAGCGATGCGCCCACCATTCCCAGGGGAAGTCGCTAAGGTGCCCGTGTGAGCACGCGACCACGAAACGGACGGGAGTAGTGTAGACCCGTGACCCCGAATGAGCGAGGCAGGTCAATCGGCTTCCATCGTCCGCGAGTTCGAATGGTGCGCCCGCCTGTCCAATCCGATGGCACTTGGGGCACTCATGCCACTCGGGGAACCGAGCGGCCGGCGCAGTTGAGCGCGCGCTCACCATTCGACTGTTCGGCACCTGTTTGGCCACCGGGCCGAGGCGGAACTGCGTGACCCCGAGCATGGCCTCGAGACGCGGCTCGCCGATTGTCAGGGACGGAAGCCGGGTGGAATATTCCCAATCTTCCAGGCCCATCGGCATGAAAGATCCTTTCTCCAGGTCGACGATTGCACCTATCCCATAGGTTGAGATCAGCTGCGAACGGCGCACGGTGCCGACCGGCTCAATGGGATCCGAGATCGTGCTTCCGCCTGTGGTGACCTTTCTTGCCAACTATCGTCCTCCAAACGTCTTGAGGCTAAAGGCCGTTGAAGGCTCGACTTCTCGGAGAGAGTTGGGCGTAGGCCAAGCCAAGCCAGTGTGACGGGCACCGTCTTCCGCCGAGTTCATTAGATGCGGCAGTATAGCTCCGAACGGTGCTTTCCGTTCCCAGTAGAGTAATTTTCGGCCGCCGGCGCGCGCATCACTGCTGCGCTGCGCCCATTCCCGCACCAGCGCTCGGAGTTCGCTGGCCGTATCAGCAAACTCGATGCCTGCTGAAGAGCTGTTCGCCCTCTGCAGGATTGCTTCAATTAGGCGTTGGACCTCGTTGTTAGAGACATCGAAATCGAGTGCATCATCGTCATCGTCCATGTCGGCGACGAGATGCCGAACGGCTGCAGCAAGCACGGCGTGCAGCGCCTTATCCCTGGCCCGCGGCGCCCAGGGTGTAACACTGGTAGCCTCGACGTTACGGTAGAGTGCGGCATGATAAGCGTTGAAGTGCTCGAAGTGTGATACATCGCGCGGCCTGCCAAAGTTGTAGAGCGTCAACACGAGGCCAGGCAACCCACGCCCAACGCGGCTGCTCGCCTGTATATATTCTGCTGTCGACTTCGGTTGTCCATTCATGAGCATTAGGCCGAGCCTCGGAATGTCGACCCCGACTGAGATCATGTTGGAAGCCAACACCGTGTCCTCGGGCGAGGGTGCGAAGGGATCCTCTACGACCTGCCATGCATCCACGGCGAGTCTCGCCAGTTTCTCCGGCAGTTCGCGTGACGGAACCCGGCTGCTGAGCTCAACCGGCTCGTGCTCCAATAATCTTGCAGGTCCGGTGCCGAGGCGACCGGAAATGAAGGTCATCTGGCGGGGGACGTCGTCCTGCATCAGGACGTAGGCGCCGCCCAACTCCCGTAGACTGTTGAAGTAAAGGACGCATGTCCAATAAGGATCCAACGCAAGGGCCGGCGCGCCGCCGGTGCGCTGGGCCTCGGCCGCTTGCAGCAGCGCGGCTGCCAGAGCCTGGAGCGCGAACTTGGGGCTTCGCCCGGCGGAGCTCACACCGCAATAGATACGATCTGGGCCTTGATCGTCTGTTACCGCAAAAAATGAATCACCCGCGTCAAACCCGGCTGGCGGAAACTGGAGCACGGTCCGATCGAATAGTGCATGCACCTGCCGTTCGGCCTGGCCGATCGTCGCCGTGGAGCCAATGACTTTGGGCCTGACACTGCCCCGGGTGCACAGTAAGTCAACGATGGTTTCGTAAAGTCCAGCCATCGAGCCGAGCGGTCCCGAGATCAGATGGAGCTCGTCCTGAATAATCAGGCCTGGGGGCAGCCCCCCATCGAGTGCGAATAGTGATCGAATGTCCTTGCGTCTTGGGAGTTGGGCGAACTTATCTATCGTGCCGATAAGCAGGGACGGGGGGGTGCGGTAGATGAATTCATCGACGGTGATCACGGGGATCGTGTGCCCTGCTGTTTCGCAAGACGGGTTAGCACAGCGAATCTCGACGCATGTGCCGTCCCGAGCCATCGAGTAGCATGAGACGGTAAGACTGCTGCCACACACCGGGCACTCTAGCAACTGCCGGGGTGTCGATCGCGGCGCCAGCCCGTCACGTTCTTCTTCGAGCGCGGCTCTCGCCTTTTCACCTCGGTTGGGAGTCGCTTCGTCACCCACGTAGAGCCCAAGCGAGATATGCGCCGCCCCGAGGTCGCCTCTTTCGCGTCGAAGTGCTTCGCACGCACAGATCAGCGAGGCAGCTCGCTGGAACTGCTGCACCGTAAGCAAACGGAGCGTATAGCGCATCAAAACGTCGACGCCCCCAGTGTCACGGCGGCCGCTATCCTTCAGTCGGCGCAGCATGATCTCGAAGGCCGTCAGGGCCAGATAGGCTTCAGTCTTGCCACCGCCAGTAGGAAACCAGAGCAGATCCATGCAATCGCGCTCTGCATCGTCGTTATCGCTGTCGACCAGGCCGGGTAGCACGAGGAGAAAGTAGGCAAGCTGGAACGGGCGCCATCGCAGCGCTCCTCGCCTCTCACGCTTCACCGGATAGTTAGCCTGTCGGTCCATCGCCGCGTTGGCCAGCACAAAAGCCGCCCAGGCCTGATCGTCGGATGATAGCAATTGCGCGCCTAGACGCATCCGTCGTGCGGCCGAATGACAGAGTGCAAAGTTCCGCTCCGCGGCTTGTCGGAGGCTTCCCTCGAATTCGCTCAGACGCGCCTGCAACGAGCGGTCTATCCAACGATCATAAACCGAAACGAATTCGTTCAGGGCATCCGTGATCTCTGCACGGCATTCCTCGCGGGCAAGCCATGCAGCGTCAAATGCGCGTGGGTATGCGCGCCGGAAGGTGTCCAAAGTGGAATGCCCTTCAGCGCTCATGCCCTTTATATTTGAGCGAGCCATCCATGCTGTCCTGGCCGAGAGGGCGCGCCTGCTTTCGACACCGGACCAATCGGCTGAAACGCCATGCCCGACGGCGAATTCGAGCACGTTTCGGTATAATAGGGCGGCTGATCTTGCATCGTCGTCTGCGCTAACGAGCATGGGGATCTGGCGCGGAAGGATGCTGCGCGCCCCCGCAACTGATTGAACGACTATCTCGGTTTGGAAAAGGCAGAGTTCATCGCGATGGCGATCGTCTGCCTGGCGAGAAGCATTAATCATGGTGACGGTGAGCACCTGCTGATCGCCATCGAGCCGGCGCCTAATGTGCATTCGCAGCTCGCAGTCGTTGACGGCTGCACCGTCGCTATTTTCAAATTCGCTTACATTCCACGCGCCGGCCGCACCTGGCGCGACCGAGAATTCGTAGCCTAGCTCCATTCTCGACCATGCACGCCTCGGTCGTCCTCCCTGGTCGGCAGGAGGGATCTCCACAGCGCGGTATCTTGCGGTCTTTCCCAGCCCAATCCGTAGCGTCGCGCTTGCGTCAGCAGCGAAGGTGAGGCCGATCGAACACGGCTTGAATGCGCGGTAGCCGGGAACGCCAGCGTCCTCTTCGCCGTCGGCTAAGATAAAAGCGCCATCGCTTTCGTCGTCCTCTATGGCCGCTAGTCCTTCGCCCTCGGGCCAAAGGATACCCGTGAGGTAAGTGTCCGCAGGAGCAGAGTTAATGATCTCGGCGGTATTGAGTGGGCCAAGTAGGAGGGCGCGGGTTGTCTCGAGTAAGCCGCTTCGCACGGCTTCCTGATCCAAGGCTCTTACGCGTGGGCGGGACGTCGTGGTCACAGGCTTCCTTTCATCGGCTTTTGGGCTGGAAGTCACCGGTGCCAAAGAGGCTTACGCCAAGCCAAAGTCGGCTGCTGGTCTCGGGCGGGTCAAGTTGGCGGTCGATTTCCGACGTAATGGTGCCCACGCCGGAAATGCGAAGGTTGTATATGCGCCAGGGAAGTCCATATCCCTTCGGATGAAGGATGTGCAGCAGGTCAAATGTCAGCTCGTTGCTCGTAACACCGAGAAGTAGTCCAAGTCGCCCACCATCCTCTTGCAAGTGGATTAGCCAAGTGGCCTTGCCATCCTCGTTTCGCCTACACAAGACTACTTTGCGGCCCTCGAGTGCATGTGCGTTTGTGAGAAGGAACGATTGAAGCTTCTCGACGCCCCCTTGGCCGTGGATATTGGGATCGACGAAGCCGAATGGATCGACGTCGCCCTTCTGTCCCATTTCTAGATTGATCCAGCCACCCCACCAGTTGCAAAGCCTAGTTCGGTCGTTTCGGAAGGTCCAATTTGTCGGCGGAGTGTAGATCGCCGTGGAAGGCGAACGGTGCAGTGTCTTGGCAGCCCTGGTCATTGCTACATAGGAGACGTTCGCTTCTTCCTCTGGGGATGTGTCACCATCGTCTTTCCCGCGGAAGTCCGTTGCGCTTTCCAGGATTGTGACGACGTCAAACTCGCTGCCCTTCGACTGGTGCACCGTCGTGATAATTAATCCATCGTCGGCAAGGGGCTGATCGTCTGGAAAGGCGTCGGGCCAGCCCATGCGGGTCCTCAATGCGGCTAGTTCGAACGACACAGCGTCGGAGGTAGCACCAGCTGCTTGGGCGAGGCGGGACCATGCCGTATCAACGTCAGGCAATCCAAGTTGGCGGCGAACGGCGTCGTTCCAGACGCCGGTGAGGTGCTGATAGATCCGATCGAATTGCGACTTAGTAACTGCGCCGGAGCGGACAGGACGCAGCAGCGCCGCTATCCACGCCGGAGGGAGCGTCGCGTAACTGGCTGCGCGCATGCGGATGGGGACGCCCGGCGAATTGGGACCCTGACCCATTAGCTTAGTCAGCACCCGCAGCGCTTCGCCGTTGGTGCGCGTGAGGATCGCTGTGCTCCCGTGCCCTTGGAAGGCGCTGACCGATAGCTCGGAGGTCTCAGGCAGCGCTGCCAACGCCCGTTTCACAGCCTCCAGCTTCTGGCTCTCAGAATAATCTCCCAGTAGCACGGCGCGAAGCCGCGCGGATATCTCAGCGATCGGTGGGGTTGAGCGGTAATTCCGAGTGAGGCGGACCAAATCTAGCTGTGACCCATAGACGTCGACAATTCGCCGCCAGTATTCGGTCGGTCTGGGGTAGCTGGTGCTGCCCTGGGATTTTGCCGAGAAGCTAAATATCGCCTGTGCCGGATCGCCAAGCACCGTAAAGCCGATGCCCGTCCGATCCGGTGGCGCGAGGAGATCGAGTAATGCGAGGACCAGTTCGCCACGAGCCCCGGGCAGGTCCTGAAACTCGTCTACGATTAAGTGACGGCGATCACCGATCGCTTCCAATACCGCGTCGCGGCCCTGGCCGACAATCATATCTGTGACGGCGGAGATGTTCGAATCATATGATCGACGTAGCAGTTCCTCTGGTGTTCTGCCGACCAGTCTGAGAATGCGGAACGCCCACGAATCAAATGTGCGCACCGAGATGTGCCTCAGTTCCTCGACTATGTGTTCATCGGTGCCGGCGACTGAGACCATCCGCCTCGTCAGCGTCCGGACCGCGTTACGCGAGAAGCTCAAGACGAGTATCTGTGCGGGCGACAGGTTGGTCGTTACCAGTCCCGCAAGCCGCAGTGCAGCTATCTCTGTCTTCCCGGTTCCAGGGCCGGCCTCGACGAGCATACGCGCGGTCGCAGGTGCGGTCAGCGCCCGCATCCTATCCGAAGCATCGTCTTCACACTGATCAGGACGCTTGTCGGCGTCTGCCGATGTAGCCGCGGAATCGCAGATAGTCATCCCCACCCCCCTGATGAAGGTTAGGCATCGGATTTAGAAAGGCAACTGAAAAACAATTTGCTCGAGCGAATATTTGTATTTATTACCCGGTTGCACCCCGTCAGGTGACAGTTACATTTTGCGTAAACCCGGCATTAATAACCTCGTTAATCCACGCAGTGGTAGTGCCCTCGACGAGCCAGGAGCGCTACTGTGGCTCACAAGTGGCACATCCGCAGCCTGGCTCGATGGTCTCGATCTTGCTGGTAAGCAGCTGTATTAGCGCTTGGTTCGTAATCGTATCAACACAGATCGAGCGCCGCGCGGTGAGCTATTGCATGGCAGCCCCCATTTATCCGTTACCGCAAAACAAGGCGGCTAGCGCTGATCACCCAGAGGGAACAAAATCAAGAAGCTGGGCTGCTTCAGAACATCTTCGAGATAGGCATGCCAGACGCTTTAGCGAGCGGGACCTGAAGGTGACCTGTGGGTGCCGGGGAGCTCCTCAGCCGCTTCCAGGCTCTCCTGAGGACAAAAAGACTTCGGTGCATCTTGACCTGAGGCAAAAGCGTCAGTGACCGGAAGGAAGGTCGGTGACCGAGATGGAATTGATGGTCATCTATTTTAGGATATGATTGGAACCTTATGCGGGATATACGTGTCTCGCAGACTGGGGTTGCTGGAGGAATGGCCATGGCCAAGTATCGGGTCAAGGTGTTTTTCATGCACGAGACAGAAGAAGCCGCCGCCCGTGCTGCGGAAGACGAAGCGAGACTCACAGAGGCGGAATGGACCGAAGGTTATGTCATAGGCGTGATCGATTCGAAGGACGTCAATCGGCTCGCCCGAGATGGCCTCATAGTAAAGCCGGTCGAGATAATCGAACCCAGGTCGGACTCGGGGCCGATCGGAATTCAGCCGACGCGTGTTCGGGGTGGCGGACAGGCTGGCGCTGCACCTAGTCTTACGAGAGTGCGAGGCTTGGCCAGCACGATCGCCGGGAAGAGCGCGGACGAGAAGATCCTGTCGGAGGATGCCCATCGCCCACAGTTCTACATCATTCGGCTAAACGGTCCGCTTACCGAGAAGCGGCGAAGCGAGCTGAACGATATCCAGCTGATTGAGCGGCTGAGCAGTAACAGGTATACGTGTCACCTCAAAGCGGAAGAAGTGCGCGTCTGCGCGGCACTGCCCTTCGTTGACAGTATCCAGCTATACTCCGAGGCGGATACATTGCGCGTCGTTGACGCCGATCGAGGTGGGAGGGCGACCTCCGCAGAGCGCGCGTTCCGCGGCCAAGGAACGGTATCGGAGGTGCCGCGATTCACGTTGCCGCATGCGGTTCGCGTGCATCGCGCCGAAGACTTGCCGCGGGTAGAGAGATGGTTGACGGATCGAGGTTTCAAACCGGTAGTTACCCATACCGACGCATTACGCGTGTCACTGAGGCAGGATAGCGACGACCTGATCGCGCTTGCTCGGTTACCGGAGGTCGCGGTTGTGGAGGAGTTGCAGCCGCCGCGGCTGCTCGATCGGAATGCGCGCGAGATTTTGGGGATCGAACGATCCAGCAAGCCGCAGCATAGATACGAGGGGGAAGGCCAGATTATCGGCGTGGCCGACACGGGTATTGATGATTCCCATCCAGATTTCAAAGGTCGCGTGGTTGGAATTAGCACCTTGGGTCGGCCCGGTGACCACAGCGATCCTGAAGGACATGGAACTCACGTAGCAGGGTGCGCGCTCGGCAACGGCGTTGAGTCGAGCGGCGATGTGTGCGGAGCTGCGCCAAAGGCAAGGCTCTTCTTTCAGTCGATTCTCGACGCCAATGGCGGACTCGGCGGGCTTCCACATAATCTCAAAATGCTTTTCGCTGAGGCCTATGAGAAGGGCGTCCGCATTCACAACAACAGCTGGGGCGCATTCGCCTACGCGCGATACTCTGAGATGTCGCTGGATGTAGACCGGTTCGTGGCGGCGCACCCGGACATGCTCATCGTCATCGCGGCGGGCAACGATGGCATTGCGGTGCCTCGCGAGCCAACAGCAGAGATGAATGCACGCTCTGGCTTTGTTGACTGGCCCTCTGTCGCCGCGCCAGCGACGGCTAAGAATGGCCTTACGGTTGGAGCAAGCTGCAACAGCCGCACAAGCGGCGGCTATGCGATGCTTACTTGGGGCGAGGCGTGGCGGGAGAATTACCCAAAACGTCCTGTCGCCAGCCAGAAAGTTTCGGGCGATCCGGAGCGCATAGCCGCTTTCAGCAGCCGCGGGCCTTCCGACGACCAGAGGATCAAGCCCGACATCGTCGCTCCCGGGACCGACATCGCGTCAGCGAAGTCGAGGCAGGCAGCGCTCTACAAGTTCTGGGGCGCCTACCCCAATAATCCGCTCTACGCCTTCATGGGAGGCACCAGCATGGCCGCGCCTTACGTCGCAGGGTGCGCGGCGCTGGTGAGGGAATGCTTTCAGAAAGAGGGCAAATGGGCAGAGCCGAGCGCAGCTCTGCTGAAGGCCGCTTTGATCAACGGAACAAGGCGGATCACCGGGGCATGCGCTGTCGCGCCGCTGGAAGGGGAACCGAACTTCCATCAGGGCTTCGGAAGGATTGATATGGCTGCAAGCATTCCCGGCCCGGCTGCCCCCGGATTATCGCTTGCCTTCGTCGACTCCTGGAAGACGCCAGCTCAGATGTTCCAGCGAACCGGTCAGAGCTTTCACTACGAGATTGCCGTGGGCGACCGGTTGCCGTTGCGGATATGCCTCGCCTGGACGGACCCCCCAGCGCGTGGCCTTCAAAACAACTTGATATTGCTGGCAGATAATACAGCCGGTGAGAAATTCGTGGGCAACAGCAACGCCGCGACCGTGCTCAAAATCGCCGGAATGAAACGCAATCGGGACAACAACGTCCAGATCGTGCGCATCGACAAGCCAAAGCCCGGCCGCCACACGATCGTTGTGTCGGCCGATACCCTCCTGGAGCCGCCGCAAAGCTTTGCGCTGGTAGTGACAGGCGATCTGAAATCGCGCTCTTCGCCCGTCTCCAAGCTCTGAGGCCAACATGTTCAAGTTGCACGTCGTCCAAGCGCAATTCGGCGACAGCATGATCCTGGAATTCGGCACCCCGGCAAAACCGCGCTATTTGCTCGTAGATGGGGGCCCGCCGGGTAACTTCGCCACCGACCTCGATGCGGCGCTCGACGGCATTATAGGAAAAGGTGAGAAGGTTGATCTTATTGTGCTCAGTCACATCGACAATGACCATGTGATCGGTCTGCTCGACCTCTTAGCCGCCATGGAGGATGATTCCGTCAGCGGCCGGCCGCCGCGTGTGCGCGTCGGCGGCTTGTGGCACAACTCTTTTGCGAAAACCATTGATCCCTCCGGCGTGATCGCACAGACACTCCAGTCGCTAATGGCGGCTGCCGGCGCAATGAACGTTGCCATGCCACTATTCGCCAATGCGTTTTTCGGATTGAGGGAAGGACACCGGCTGCGACTGATGGCGCAAAAGTTGGAGATCGCGGTAAACAAGGGTTTCAAGGACGACCTCATCTTAGTCAATACCGTAGCCGAGGCAATTAAGCTGGGGCGTCTAAAGGTAACGATAGCCGGCCCGACCAATGCCAATCTCGAGGCGCTACGCACTGAATGGTTAAAATGGCTCGAGGAAACGACCGATAGGGTCGCCGCCAATCCGAAGTTTGCCGCGATGGCTGACAAGAGTGTGCCAAATCTCAGCAGCATCGTGGTGCTGGCTGAGTGCGATGGGAAAACTCTGCTACTGACCGGCGACGCGCGCGGGGATCACATATGCCAAGGACTGAAGGCAGCGAAGCTCACTCGAGACGGTCGGCTTCATGTCAACGTTCTAAAGGTCCAGCACCACGGAAGCGATCGGAACACTACGAGGGATTTCTTCGATACCATCACCGCCGATACCTACGTGATCTCAGCGAACGGGAAGTATGGAAACCCGGACTTCTCAACGCTGAAGTGGATTGTGGAGGGCGCGCATGATGCAGACCGTCCTATTACGCTCGTGTTGACCAATGAAACCGAGAGCTCCGAGAAGCTTTGCCGCGAGCTAAAGCCTTCTGTCTTCGGTTACACGGTGCGGGTTTTACAAAGTGGCAAACACAGTTTGGAGATAGTTCTAAGCCCGTAGAAGCGCAGCTCGTGCGCGGAGGACATCCAAATTTCATGCCAGCAAGGCGGTCGAAAGCAGGTTTGCCTGCGAAGGGTGGTGAGCGAACTCAGCCGATAGGCTTCAGTGGCTGGCGTGCATCGCGTGGGCGCGTGCGAGCAGGCGGTCGAAGGACCCCCTCGACCTGCATCCAATTGCTTGGTTGAGCAACAAGCACCGGCGATGCCCAAATGGAATCGGCACTATCATAGTGCTGCTTGAGCTCGGATCGTGCCCGGCGGACGGAGTGGCAAACTCTGAAATCCGATGCCAATAGCGACTTGTAGAAAGCCTCGGCAAATTCGACTGCCTTTTCGTCCTCAAGGTTCCATTCGAAGCCGATGGTCATGGGAACCTTGTTGCTGGCGATTTCGATGGCGGCTTTCGCTGCGCTGCTTCGGCAGCAACTGAGATATACGAGTTGCACGCTGGACCCCGCCAGCCAACCTGCGACCTTTGCAATCGGCACGGCGCGCGGCTTAGGAGAGCCCGAGAATATGAGATAGCCTCTTTGGTCCCCCCTTGCGTCCGACGCGAAGATTGCGTGGCCAGCAAAGTGCAATACGTCGTAGCGTCGCGGATTCTTCTTGAGTTCCTCCTCCAGTGTGTCAGCGAGAGACCAAGAGTCCGTGTCTGCCACCGCTCGTAGAATCTTAACGTTGACACCGGAGCTTCTGCGCGCATTTTCCCCCTTTCCTGAACGCCTGCCCTTGCTGCGCAGCCCTTCCAACATCCGCATTTCTGTTTCTACGTGATCAAGGCGTTCAAGTGGACCACCTGATCTGTTCCAATAGGTGTTCCAGGTGTCATCCTGTGGACCGACGGGCTCTGAATTGACAGAGACTTTGGATTCCACGCCCAAAATGCTCAGGTTCCCCTTCTCGCCTTCAAAGGACATTTGAAAGTTGTCGTAGCGCCGCGCCCTGCGCGTTACGCTATTTCTGAGCATCATGAAATCGTCACCATCGCCAGTGGTTATTGATTCCCAAAGGCCATCAAACACAGCGGGCTCGAGATTGAACCGCAAGCGAATATTCGATTCTGCGGCTCCCTCGGCGAGGAGATAATAATCGCGAAACTTAGTTTTCCAAAGCATCTCGCGAACTCGCTCACCTAAAGAAGCATAGCGCGAATGCCAATTCTTATGGGTGGAAAAGTTATTTCTAAAACGACGAGATTCCTTCAGAAATTCCGCAACCTCATTTTCATCGAGATAGAGCGAAGCTATAGGGCGATCATCCTGCGGACGTAAAGGATCATTTATATGAAGACGCACCATCGAATGCTCTACATCCTCTAGAACGTCAACCTCAATCAGCGCATAGCGCTCCGACAATGCTCCGGATGGTGCGGAATTCGATGTTGTTTCGGTCACGGGGGTCGAAGATAAACGCGCCGATTGTGCACTCACAACGCCTAGACTGCGAGCAAGCGCAACGGATAGGCTGATGTATTCCGTCCCGGAGTCGACCAAAAGCATTTGTGAACGCTTCATGCGCTGGACATCCAGCAAATGCTCGCCATGGTTTGTAACCAGAATCGATGCGGGCGGGATTTCCTCTCGCTGAATTTCTTTCAGCAAAGCCAGCCCGGATTGGGCGCCCCCATGTGGCCGAGGCCGGGCCGAAGGAAGATCGGCTTCAACAATAATCAGCTCCTTCTCCGGCGTTGCAATTCGCTGGTGCAGTTCCTCGACTTCTTCAAGCGACCTTGCCCTGTATATAGAACCGCGATCGGCCGGTCTCATGAGCGCCTTGATTTTCTTTGCACAAACGACGAGCTGGCTTAACTGATCCGTATCCCCGGTTGCTACGATGATAGTCCATGTCATAGTGAAAATCTTTCAGTGGAGGCTGATGGGAGCCGGATCGACAGCTCTTCACGATCTTGCGGCCGACGGCTGCGGGTGAATGCGCCTTTATAGTCGGCGGCGATCCGGTTAAGTGCATCGTCCCCTAAAGCGATATCTGTTCGGGCCGCCTCGACCAGAATAGCAAGTTCGCCATTTGCCTCGACCCGCTGGACTGAGCCAGACATCGCAACCTGCACCGAGTCGCCGACATCACTAACAGTGATTGTTATCAGGTTTGATCCGCAGTGCGCGCGCAGCAGATAGGCCAGCATGGATTCAAGTGCGAACGCTAAACGGTATTCGTCTGCCGAAACCCAGCGTTCTCGTTTAGAGCCAGAAAGTTTGATGTCTTTGCGGCTCAGTTCAGGAAGTTGACCGATGAGGTAACTGAGGATGCGGCTGACCTCGGCCTTACCAGACTTTCCTGGCAGTTTGTTGCCATAGGAGGCCATCACTCGATCGTAGGTGAGCTCGATCCGTCCAAGTTGGCGGACCGACTTCCTCGCGAGGTCAACGAGACTACTGTCAGTCGCCCTCTGTTCGAGTTGCTGGACGAAGCTTGATACCAGAGAAAGAGGCACTCGCACCTGGCTGGTCGCCTCTGCCAAGGCGGCCTTCAGTCGTTCGAGGTCGGTCTCCCATTGGAGCTTCGTCATATCCTGCAGACGGACGACGATGTGATCGAATTCTTCGGGCAAGGTAAAAACGGACATCCAAACCGTTGTGGTCTTCTGGCGAGCCCCAACAATAGTGGTCAATGTAGGGGCTGATCTCCTCTCCTTGAACGCGGCCCGGCCTTCCGCATCGAGCAAGAATTCGGAGAGGGCACCGCCTTCCAGCGACTCACGCTCGAACATTCGTGCTGCTTTTTCGTTGCAACGTAGGATATTGCCCTCGATGGTTGCCACGACTACAGCCTCGGGGAAAGCATCAACCAATTGTCGGCGCACCAGATCCTGAAAGAGGCACTCGATTGCAGGTTCGATCTGCTCGATAAGCTTGTTGATCGCTGTGTAATCAGAGTCAGTGAAGGCATGGGTCCTGTCATCTGCAATGCTGAGCATCCACAAAGCGCGCCCTCGGGCCCGGATCGGCATGCAGAGCTCTGATTTTGTTGCGTCGGTCACGCCCAAAGCTTTCCGCGCGGTCACAAATGCGCTTGCTTCTTCACTGCCATCGCCCGGATCCTGCAATATTGCGCCATTTTTGCGCTGATAAGCGAGGCCTTTCAAACCCATGTTGAGAGGCTGCTTGTAATCAGGTGGGCTGGTGCGGCGTTGCGGCCCGCGGCTTGCTTCCGCAAGGGGCTCGAAATGCTGGCGAATAGCGTTGACTCGGAAGATCGATACGGTTTGAAAATTGTAATGCTCGGCAATTCCGTCAACTATAGTCTGCGCCAGCTCAGAGTGAGATGTAGACGCCCAAATCTTTTTCAAAAAACTGGAATAGAAGCGCTCCTCCGTGCGTTCTCGTTCGCGAAAAATCGCCTGGAGAGCCTGGTCTAAGCCGAGACGGCGGAGCGTTCTTTTGGTCACCGCATCATATTTTCCGATCTGATTAGATTGCAAAGAAAGAACACCCAAAACTTGACCACCGGAGAGGACTGGGACAGTAATGATTGCCTTCAGGCCTGCTGCGATTGCGTCCTGAACGTCACGATTTGTTCCTAGGAGTAACCTGCCGGATTCAGAAGATAAAAGGAATTTCTCGTAGTCACGTATCCACGACTTTGGCATTTCAACCCAACTGCGATACTCCATCGGGATCGGAAACCAGCGAGAATGGTAAGCAGGGCGGCCTGCTGCCGGATACTGGCAGAAGGAGTGTGAATAGTCGCGATTTGGCGTGAATGTCACGAGATCGGCCCATTCAAATTCGACGAAGCGCCGGACAATTTCGATTAGTCCAGAGAAGAGCTTCTGCACATCGGTTTCCGTGCCGAGAAGCCTGGCGATGTCCTCCTGTGCGAGCTCGTAGTCGATTGGCTGGAGGGAAATAAGGGAACCGGAGAAGACACCGGTCGAGTCGAACATTGGCGTGCTGGTTAATCTCAGCTTCACCTCCTTGCCGCTTTTGGCTGTCCTGAACAAAGCCTCATACACACCGCCTCGACCCTTTCGGCGTATAGCGGTCTGGCGGTCGACTGTCCGTCTGCTTTTCGCATCCGTGATGAACGTCCGCGCATCGCGTCCAATTGCTTCATTCTCGGTGACCTCAAGCAATCTTAGCGCCGCAGCGTTGGCGTGTATGATGCGCTGCCGGATATCCAATTTGACCATGCCGGTCGGTGCGGCCTCCAACGTCTTGCGATCGGCGTTGAAAAGGTCCGTCATGTCAACGAGCAGGGCGTAGCCGCTGCTGCGGCCCCCAGTCTCGAACCTGCCGAATTCGGCCAGCACAGGATACTTTTGAACACCATTGAACGTCAGTTGGAAAAGCTGGCGTGACGAATTTTCAATTGAATTGCGCACGGACTCTGCATCGTCACCGAAGTAGCTCGCCAAAGGCTTCCCGATAGAGTCAGGGTCGAATTTGCGCATTGCAGCGTTTGCGGTAACGATGACTCCCTGGCGATCGATCTCGCAGAAGGCGTGGGCAGTTCTGTCCATGAAACTTTCATGTGCCGCCGAAGTGCGGACCACGCATTCGCTGACCATGCGGTCAAGCCTCGTCCAGCGATCGAACACTAGGCTCCATGGACCTTTGAGCGCAGCGATGCTCCGTTTCAGACTGGCAGCATCGCGAAAAAGGTCTGCGAGCGTGTATTCGGCACCCCGCAGCTTTGAAATCAGTTCCTCAACGCCCCCGTCCTGACTTTCAGCACTGACTATCCTTCTTAGGAGCTGCGCTTCAGGGCTATCCGATTTGGTTCCGCCTTCGCTGGAATCCACCTGTCGCTTTTGCATTGCAGCCCCTCCATTAGATGCCGCGCGCAGCAAGCCACTTCACTTAATTTGCATGACTTGGAAATGGCCGCAAATGCCGCCTGAATTATCGCGGCAGCAAAAGAAGTCGCAGACGCACGCCCGCGCACCTCCCCCAGAATCTGAAAATGTATTGTGCCGCGTTCTGTCGTATTATGCAATATCACTAAAACAGGCATGGGAAAATTCTGGTCGGCGCTGTGCGTTTTAGCGAACGTTCACCCTCGAGACAATGGTCGACCTCTACGCGGCGCGCACTTACTTGAACGCGCAAAGGGAGACCGGCCTTCAAGTGCCAGTCCAAGTCTACTCCAAGGACCTTGGGTGGGCCGAACTACACGAGAATATTGAAATTGATACGACGTTCACTACGCCCTGGGAGCCCGGAGGAGGTGGAATTAGGCTCGTTAGCTTTGGCAACTCGAACGAAGTCGCGCTCTGGAACGAGGTGAAATGGAGATGATCCGAGCTTTGGCGAGCATCCGGAATGCGCTGGCGCGTCGAAACCCAGCTTCAATGTCAGAACTTGCCCGCATCCTGACTGCAACGGCAGGATAGTATGTGGCGTCGGCGAATTTTCGCATGAACTGCTCTATCGCGCGCCGTCATGCGTCTTTTGTCGGTTTAGCGATCGGGCGGCATGCTGCGGAGGCCCTTTCGAACTAAAGCATGTCGCGATTAATTGGCTTCATACCCGACGTCGGCCTGGTGCTGTCGCTGGCTCCTCTCGCGCCTGCCTCGGGATGCGAGGACCGCCGCCATACGAGGTGTCACGGGGAGTTACAATTCGTGAAGCGGAACGGCTGGCTGACCGCTATATCGAAAAGGTGTCGACACTACTCTCACCCGCTCAGGCCGCTGCTATCCTCGCCGTCACCACCAAGCATCTGCTTGAGCTGACGAACGAGGGCGCCTTGCGTTGGGTGAACATTGGGCTCGACGGCAAGCGCCCCACGCGTCGATACAAACGAGAAGATCTCTCTGAGTTCATTGAAAAGCGGAGTCAAAGGGCATGCCGGTATACAGAAAACACGGCAAACCAGAATACACCTATGACTTCAAGCTTCGCGGTCATCGATTTTTCGGCCCCACCGGCACGAGCAATAAGCGCCAGGCGGAACGGATCCTAGAGAAGAAGCGGCAGGAGACCCTAAGCAATCTCAAGAAGGCTGCCAGCTTCACAGCTGAAGGGCCGATGACGCTTGAAATCGCCGCCTCTCGTTATTGGCTCGAGATAGGACAGCATCTGGCAAATGCAGATGACTGCTATCGCGCCATTGGTTGGCTGCTCAGCCATTTTGGGAAACACGTCACCCTCGACCGAATTTCGGACTCGATGATAGCTGCAATGGTTGCCCGACGCCGGACTGATGGCGTCAGCAATGCGACTGTCAATCGCACCAGCACCGTTCCCCTCCGCGGTATCATGATCCGCGCGAAAAAAACCTGGAAAGTTCCAGCGTTTGACGTTGAATGGAGGAGACATCTACTCAAGGAGCCCAGGGAGCGGGTCCGCGAGGCCAGCCAAGACGAAGAAAAGCGCCTCCTGGATGCTATGCGTGATGACTATGCGCCAGCTGTTCGGTTTGCCCTGCTAACGGGGTGCCGGCGAATGGAGATCGTAGACCTCAAGTGGTCGCGGGTCGACTTTTCTGGGAGGACGATCACCATCAGGGGGAAGGGCGATAAGGTTCGGATCTTGCCAATGACCGAAGTGGTGCGCGAACTCCTTTGGACCCTTAAGGGCGGTCATCCGACAGCAGTGTTCACTTATGTCGCCCGGAGAACCCGGACTCATTTGAAACTCGTGAGAGGCACGCGTTACCCGATAACAATGGAAGGTTTCAAGACGGCCTGGCGACGCTACCGCGACAAATCCGGGGTGGAGAACTTCCGGTTTCACGACACACGCCACACTGCCGCGACGAGGACTCTTCGAACTGGCAACATGAAGATTGTCCAAAGGATGCTGGGCCACGAGGATATCGCTACAACTGCGAAATACGCCCACGCGATGATCGAGGACATGCGTCTTGCCATGGAGGCTGCAAATCACACCGGGAGTCACACCGGAGCCGAAGATGGAGATGCTATGGCGTTGAAAAATAGGAAGAAATCGGCCTGAGCAACCCTGATCCCAAATCAGGTGCGCTACCAGGCTGCGCTACACTCCGACGTCCCGCGGCGTATAGGGGGCGGACGCCCGGAAGGCAACATAAAATCCGACGCCACCTGATCCTGGCCGATGCATCAGTGTTGAGGAGCGCGACTAACGCGCCGACCTGGCCGGCGGCGTAACAAAGGCTTGGCTGCAAGCGGTGCTTGAAGACTTCGCTGCCTCGGCCGATACCTTCGCGGCTTTTATGCCGACGTGACCGTTGGGTTCAGCGTTTCTGGCTGGCGATCTTCCTGGCGATCGCCGCGGCCTGGATCCTTGCATTGGCAAAGCAACCGCGAATGCTCGGCCGCATGCCGGTGAACCAGAGCCCCGGCAGCTTCGGGTCGTTCGCGGCGCCGTTGAACAACGGCACGCCCTTGGCGTCGAGCACGCCGAGCCGCCCCAGCATCGTCTCCAGCCCCGTGCGGTAGCCGGTGGCGGCAATGACGATGTCGGGCGCAATTCGCTGGCCATTGTCGAGCACGATGTCGTCGCGCCTGAATTCGCGCAGCTGCGGCACGACGATGACGCGCCCGGCCTTGATGGCGTCGACCGCGCCATCGTCCGCGGCGATCGCCGTATAGTCGGAGCCGAGCCGGCTGGCGCCGCCCGATGGAGCAGGGGGCAGGCCGTATTTCGTGAGATCCCCGAACACCAGGCGCTGCGTCGCCGCCATGATCCTATCCGCGAGCCATGTGGGCAGGCTCGCCATGACCGGCGACATACGGTGCACCGCGATCTTGCCGATGCGCTTGGGCAGCAGCGAAGGCCCGTTGCGCACCGAAAGCCACATCTGGCCCGTCTCGGCGCCGGAAAGATGGTTGAGCGCATCGAAGCCAGAATTGCCGGCGCCGACCACCAGCACCTTCTTGCCGCCATAGTCGCTCGCCCTGCCGAAATCGGCCGAATGGATGATCTTGCCCGAAAAATCCTTCATGCCTTTCCAGGTCGGGATGAAGGGTTGCCGGTCGCGTCCGGTGGCGATCACCACATGTCGCGCTGCCTTCAAGCCCTCGCTTGTCCGTAGCAGCCAGTGATCGCCGCGAAATTCGATCCCATCGACCCTGACACCAAGGCTGATCGGCAGCTGGTGCGTCTCGGCGAAGTCGTTGAGATGGCGGATGACGGTGCTGCGGTGTGGGAAGGCGGGTGTTCCTGCCGGATAGGAAACGCCCGGCAGCGAAGACAGGTCGCGATGCGTGTTGAGATGCAGATTGTCGTGACGGCGATGCCAGGGCTCGGCCAGCCGCTGCTCGCGTTCCAGGATTTGCGTCGTCACGCCGGCCTTGGCCAGCGCATGCGCGGCGGCAAGCCCCGCGGCGCCCGCGCCGATGACAATCGCACCGTCCAGTATCGCTGGCTCGCCGACCCCCGACGGCAAGACTTTCGCTTCCGCGCCCATTCTTGTCTTTATCGTCGTCATCATGCCTTCAAGTGGCACGACCATGTATCTGACATATGCCGCCTGCGGGCCAAAAGGAATAGGCGGGCGTTGCAAAAGCTTTCGGCATTGTGTCGCGGATTTTAAAGGGCCGGCTAATGGACAGGGTCGGCGTGGCGGTGCACCAGCTTGAACGCGCCGTCCTCCAGTCGGAACACCTCGGTCACCCGCAAGGTCATCTCGGTTGCATCGCCGGCCTTGCCCATGCGCGCCTTGGCATGCTGCAGCCCGGTCCAGAAGGCCAGATCGCCGCTGGCCGACGCCTGCAGCACCTCAAGGTCGGTGCTGCCGCCCTTGTGGAAGCTCGCCGCGTCGCGTTCGTAGCGGCCGGCAACCGCCTGGGCGCCTTCGAGATGATCGCCGCGCGGCGAAAAGAACGTCGCCGGCCCGGCATGGGTGACGATTGCCTTCAGCGAGGCCGCATCGCCATTGACATAGTCCTCGGCGATCTTCTCGCGCTGCTTCATGAAGGCATCGAAGGACGAGCCGCCCGGATGCACCGTCCTGATCCAAGTTTCCAGGCTGGCCATAAAATTCTCGAGGAAGGCGGCGGTGTCGCTGTTGGTCACGGCGCCTTTGTCGTCCAGCAATTCGGCGACATTGCCGATATAAGCTTCAGGCTGCTGCATCGCCGGCATGTCGAGGAAGACGAAGGTCTGCCTGAGCGCCTGGTTGGAGCCGAAGGCGCCGATCTTGCTCGGGCTGACGCTGACCACACCGGCCGGCAGCCCCTTGAACACGCTCTTGCCCGGCGGGCGCGAGCCGACATCGAGCGCGTTTTTCAGGCAACCCGGGATCGAGCGGTTGTATTCCGGGGTGACGAACAGCACCGCGTCGCATTCGCGTATCGCCGTGCGGAAGGCCGACCACGCCGCTGGCGGATGGTCGCCGTCCAGATCCTCGTTGTAAAGCGGCAGCTCACCGATCTCGATGAAGCGGCAGCGCAGCGAATCCGGCGCGCGGGCGGCGAGCGCCTTGGCGATCTTGCGGCTGAAGGACTGGGCGCGCAGGCTGCCGACAAGCACGGCAAGCTGCAGGACGGCGTGTTCGGTTGCATTGGTCATGGCGAAACGTCCGTTTTGGTGGTGGCTCACGGGCAAGGCCGGCCCGGGCCTGCCGACGTTTCGATAATGTCGTCGGCGCAGCGAGGTTCCCTGCGCCATGGCGGGCAGGGCGCCGCTTGCGGTCTTGCCGCCGCGGCGATTGCACAGTAATGACGGGTTGGCGCGAGATTTCAGGCTCCCTGTGGGTGCTCGGAGACGGCGCCGGAAAAGGTGCCCGGTTTTCGGGCGGCAAAGAGGTGGTCATGTCCGCGCGCATTTTCAGTCCAGCCAAAACCGCGATGCAGTCTGGCAAGGCCAAGACCGGACATTGGGTGCTGGAGTTCGATCCCGCCCAGCGCAAGAAGATCGACCCGCTGATGGGCTACACCACCTCGGGCGACATGCTGAGCCAGGTGAAGCTCACCTTCGACACGAAGGAAGAGGCGATGGCTTATGCCGAAAAGGAAAAGATCGCCTATCGGCTCGAAGAGCCGAAGGAAGCCAAGCGCCGGCAGATTTCCTATTCGGACAATTTCCGCTATGACCGCAGGACGCCCTGGACGCACTGACTTTCGAATCGTGCGCCACGCGGCATGAAAGACCAGCCGGCCCGGCCGGCCGACGGTCCCGTAGCTCAGCTGGATAGAGCACCGGCCTTCTAAGCCGATGGTCGCAGGTTCGAATCCTGCCGGGATCGCCAGTTCATTTTTATGTACTGAAAAGCATAGCCTTTTTGTGTCAATTGCCCCACACTAACACCTGTTGGCCAAAAAGTGGGACATCAGACTGCGTCGCCAGGCGACCCTCTGCGTCGTGCCGCGTTCTTGGCAAGAATCCTTTTCTGTGCCTTGCGCGTATACTCCTCGGCCGTTTCAGATTTCGACCAACCAAATGTAGCCTTTAGCTCTTCACTGGACCCGCCCTTCTCGGCAAGGTCCACTGCGGCGGCCTTTCGCACTCCGTGAGAGGAGCAATGCGGCAACCCCGCTTCAATGCACCATTTCTTGAACTGGTTCCCGAAGCCGGCGACTGTGTAGGGCTTGCCCTCGTCGTTGACCAGATAAGTTGTCTCGCCGAGTATCGTGGCATTCATTGCCTCCCGCATCTCATTAGGGATCGTAACGATCACTTCCACTGGAAAACGGTTTCGGTTCTTCCATGCTGTGAAAATGAGCAACCCTCGATCCTCATGCTGGGCGCCCAATCGAACAACGTCTGATCGTCTAACGCCGAGGCCGTGCAACATTTCGAATGCAAGGCGAGCTTTGGTTCTTATCGGGTGACGGCGGCGATATTTTTCTGCTTCCGACGGAGTCCAGGTATGATGTCCCTCAGACTTATGGATTTTCGACACCTTGTAGGCAGGGTTGGCGACGGTCGTGATCTTTTGCTCAATGGCCCAGTTGAAGAGTCTCCGGATTACCTTCACGAAGTTATCAGCAGCAGCGGGCGTTTCTTTGCGCTTGTCGCGACTCCTAATCAGATCTTCCTGCCGATACGATTCGAATGGGAGTTCGCCGGCAGTCTTCAGAAACTTGTCGAGGATGCCCTTCTTCAACTTCTGTGTCTCAGGCGCGAACGAAGACCAGTCACTCGACTTGTAGTATCTATCAACAAGCCAATTGAAACTGCGTTCGATCTTCTTTCTTGGCTTCGGTGTATCGGGCGCCTTTCCACTCACCGCCAGCCGATATGCCGCCATGAAGGACTCGGTGATGCACCCGTTCTCGTCTTCAAACTGCTCCTTGATTCGGACCTTGAGCTTGCCTGGCTGTCTTACGTAGCACCGAACATTGCCGTGGCGATCATGATCAGTTGACAGGAACTTGAGTCGGCTCCTGGTCATACCACAACCCTATCAAAGGGGTTGGCACGTACACCCTCGTCGATCAATGAGTCCCATGCTGCTGCAACCTGCCTAGTGTCCCACAGAACGACGCCATCGATCTTTCGCCCCTTGGGCATTCTTCCTTCCTTCACCCAATTGTCGAAGAGGCCTTCCGAAATCCCCAGGGAGGCGGCGGCTTCCGGCCGCCGTAGGGCAAATCGAGGTATCGAAATTGACCGCAACGACTGAGGCCGACCTGATTGCAGTTGAGCAGAGTCGATGACGTTTCTGCGTCCACTTCTGCCGACGCGTTGGGGACCGGTTTGCGGTCTGATCGAGGTAGCCATCGCTCAACCCTCTTACAATCGTTCCATGTTCAAATGAGCGACATCAGGCAGAGGGGCATCCGCCGCGTCGCTGTATGGTTGTCGACAGGCTGTTCTGTGGAGCCTCGTCGGTGGTCTGTTGCGAATTCGAGCAAGATTGTCATCGATCATCGGGGAAAGCAGCGCGCTCGGCCGCTTCCAAGCGGCTCGGATCCCCATCGCTCGCAATCATGTCCGGGAGGCCACATCGCGAAAGGAAGGTCGGAGCGACCGAGTAGTCGACAAGTCTGTTTCCATGAAAGACCCACCTCGTCTATGCACCAGATCGAGAAGAAGTGGCGCAGTGACAGCAGTGAGTATCGACATGTGGCCGAATCAACGTGGGCCCCGACATTCTCCATGCCGATACCGGCGGCCTTCTGAACGCGTGCGAATCCGATTCGCAACGCGTTGGGTGAGATCATTCCGCCTGAAGGACCTGGGAAGACCAGATTGCATCCAGACGGACGACTGATGGCGGCCTTCCGTTCCTTGAGCACTTGCACGAGGCCCGGCGGCAGAGGGACGCAACGCATTTTGATGTAGCGATTATGGGTTAACTCGCCCGACTTTCTCGACATCCAGAGGCTACAGCCATCGAGATCGACAACATCCCACGTCAGCGTACGAAGCTCATTTGACCTCAATCCAGCTAAAGCGGCAGTTCGTATTAGGGCAGGCCACATATCAGCGGCAGAGTCAACGATCCTACGAAGGTCAGCATACGTCGGAACATTAACACGTGGAATTTGGAGGGGTTGCCGATGCTGGCGAGCAATCAACCGGCAAGTGTTACTCTTTCCAAGCGCTATTAGTCCCCGGCGCTCGGCGTAGGATAGCACCGCCGCGAGAGCAGTCAGCGTTCTATGTATAACTTCCTCCGAAGCGCCCCGTGTCGCCATTTTGGACACGAGCACCCGGAGATCGGAATCGGTCAGGTCGCCAACAACCGAATCTCCGACCGCCGGCATGACGTACTTATTTAGCAGCCGGGAATGGTAGAGCTTTATCGTTGGATGGGAGTTCGATTCTGCAAATGCGTCGCAGGCCTGCTGCAGTGTCACGACAAGATTCAGTTCCGTCGTTCGGCCCCCTTTGCGGTGACGGCCCTGCTTCACCAAAGGCTTTCCGGTTCCATTTTGGCCGCGCTCACGCATGGCTTTCCTCCTATGCGGTTGCGATCCTCTCCATTCACTGCGGATCGAGACTCTAGCTGAGACGTAAAAAGAGTCGAGTCTAAATTTCACAGACAACCAGCGGATGAATAATGTTGACAATATTTTTGAGAATTATCTCACTACAGACTTGCCAATTGCGAGGCATATATCGAAATCGAATCCTTTCGGTAATTGTTGACAATGCGCCCATATAGACGATTTTCTTCCGATGGGTCCTTTTGTCGAAGAATTAAGTCCTTTCATTGAGGGTGGCCTCACCAAAAAGAAACAGGAGGCAGTCTCATGGCCGTTGAGATACTCGAATCCTTAGCACGCATAGGTTGAGTGCTCGCCAGTAGGATGGTGGGGGCCGCCTCGGTCCCAGTGATGCCGAGCCTCGGTCAGGCGGCCTCCCGCATGACCGAGGAGGCGGAGGAAACTGAAAAGCGCGCATACTGCCCCCGCGTGGGGCACCCAATGTTGAGACAATACGAGTATCGTCATCGGGGACACCCCGCTGGTATCTGGTCCCTCACCGTAGCCAAGACAGGCTCAAGCTGCTGCCCCTCCAGCGTCCCGTACCGAAGCAAGGCCTCGACGATGAGCTGGACCGCATCGCGATTGCTTCGGACTAGATCGCGCGCCTGCCTATAGGCGTTCTCGAGCCGGGCATTGACACGATCGGCCAGCCGGGAGTGATGGGTGAGAAGCGCGGTGCGTTCCTCGGTGTGGCGATAAAGCAAAGGTGTCTCCGTGGAAAAGCCCAGAGCCGTCTCCATCGCCAACGCCAGCTCGGTCGACTTTGCAAGATCGCTTTCCGAAGACCCGCCTGAACCAGCCGAGACCGAGCCAAGGAACTCCTCCTCGGCGGCGCGGCCGGCCAACTTTATGACGAGCACGGCTGCGACCCTGTCCTCGGTCAGGATGTCGATATGATCGGTTTCACCTTCGATGTAGCCGCCCGACGGACCATCGATGGTGATCGCGGTGATCGAGCTGAGCCCGAAGTGCAGGTGAGCGACGGCGTGACCAGCCTCGTGGATCGCCATGCGGCGGCGGAGAGCCTCGGGGCGGTCTGGTTTCAGCAGGGCAAGTCCGGCATGAAGATCGGAGAAGCCGAGGCCGCGGCGTTCCCGGCGCGCCCGCTGGCGTGCTTCCCGAACGAGCCTCTCGACGTCGGCCCCGCTCAGACCGGCAGCCTTCAGCGCCAGGGAGCGCAAGACGGCGTGCTCGGCAGTTTCGGTTGATGCGTTCCGTTCAGACATTGTGATGCCTCCCGCCTTCGAATGGTGATGTCGTGCGGCTGTAAGAGAACTGATCCTTCATGACCCGCCGCTTTGGAGATGATGTCGTCTTTGAATGTTTCGGTCTATTTTCGTTGCCTCACGCGTCAAAGGAGGCATTTGCGGCGGGACGGCCGAGTTGGTACCAGCGAGACAATGTCCGTGCCCAGCCGCGGTCCTCGGACATCAGCCACAGATCGGAGGTGACGATCGGGCGGTCCTCGCCCTTCAGCCGGGGATGGCCTGTCGAGAGCCCGATCAGGCACGGTATCTGCCTGTGGCCGACAACCCATCGGTCGAGGATTGGTGCATCCTCTGTCAGCCGGCCGGGCCGTGTGCCCTGGCGTATCTTTTCCATGTCGACTACCAGCGCGGAAAGGCGCGCCAGTTCGAATTCGAAGGCGAGATTCTGCTGTCCCCCGCGCGGATCGAACGTCACCATCAGCGTGAGCCTCCTTCGACGTTGCTCGGCGAGACATCGGGAAGAGCCGTTGACACTCCATTGGCAGCCTCGATCTCGTTCGAGGGGTCAGGGTCGGCGCCCAGCTCCGGTGGCGCGCTGGCAACAACGGCATCGAGATCGCCCCTGAGATGGTGGCGCAGGATGCCGATCAGCGCGTCGGTGTTCGGCCGCGGGATGATGATGTGTTTTTCAAGGCGACCCGAACGCACCAGCGCCGCGTCAATCATCGCCGGCCTGTTGGTGGCGCCGATCACGACCACGCCGGAGCTCTTGGCCGCCCCGTCCAGGAGTTCCAGAAGCCGATTGATGATGCTGTTCCAGTACGTATCCCACTCGCGTCCCGAACCGCGCCGACCAATCCCGTCGAACTCGTCGATGAACAGGATGGAGGGGCTGGCGGCCTGGGCCTCCGAGAAGGTCGCGCTCATGCGCTTCAGCACATCGCCGAGGTAGCCAGGCTCCAGCCACGCCGCCACCGAACTGGCGATCATGGGAACCTGAAGGCTGTTGCACAATGCCTTGGCGAAGCTGGTCTTGCCGGTGCCGGGCGGACCGCTGAGCAGCAGTTTCACGCTCATATCCTCCCAGGCAAGATTACCGTCCCGCCAAAGCGCCAAATCGTCCCGCAACGCCAGAGCCCAATCCTTTGCCTCGCCATAGCCGGTCAAGGTTTCGACGCGGAGGACGAACCGGTCCAGATCCGTCCCGGTCAGCGCCGCCGGCTGGATGATCTCACTGCCGCTGCCGGGATTGCCGCGCGTCGTCCTTGTCGCCGTGGTCGAGCTCGACGTCCTGCGGTCGGATCCTTTGTCCGAGGAGCCGCTTCCCTCCCTGTACTGGCCGGCGAACTTCAGCCGCATGCGGGCGAGGTTTTCCAGCAGGTCCACAACCCTTCCGACGGACATCTCCGGCCGGATGGCCAGCGCCAGGTCCGAGAAGGTCAGGACCGAGCTATGATGATAGGCAATGCCGCCGCCCTCCGACACTTCACCAAGCACCGCCCGCATGGTCTCGCGGATGATCTCCATGTCGATCGGACCGCAGGCGAGATTGAGTTCCGCTGCCTGTGTGAGGTGCTCCGGAAGCGCGGCCTTGGCATCGGCGACGCCGATGATTGGGTATGAGCTCTGGGCGGCGATTCCGAGCTGCCGCTCGATCTTTTCCTCGAAGGCGCCGTCGGCCCGGCCGCCTTCGAAAACAATGACCTGCCATAGCGGGTCATTCGCGCGAGAGAACCGGAACCCGTTGTTGCGGACCAGATCGTAACCGCTGCAGATGCCGACCTTTCCCGGAAGGACCAGCCCCTTGACCAGAAGATCGAGAAAGGCATCGTCGAATCCTGCAACGGGAACGGTGATGGTGACGATCGGACTGGCAGTCCTCAGTGCGGCGAGCACCTTGCCGAGCGTTACCTTGCTCTCGCTGACTGCCTTCGCCACGAGGAGCAGCGCCGCAACTTCGACGGCTTTCAGCGGCTCGGCCGATTGCCGCACGGCGCGCAGCAGCCATTTCGCGTTCGGTAGACGGCCTGCCTCACGAGAGGTATCATCAGAACCGGACGCGAATCCTTGCCTCCTATCCTGCGCGGTCGTCTTTTCCGTCTCCACAGCGAACGGGAATTCTTCCGCATCGGCCGTGCGCTGCTGGCTTCTGCTACCGGCGCTACGCTGCAGCAGGCGGAGGATCTCCCGCTCCGATTTGCCCGCTACCGCGGGACCCGGCGCAAAGTGAAACACGTCCTTGCCGTCCACGGTGCGGATATCAACTGCAAGGATTCCTTTCTCGACCGCGTAGTCAATGGCGTCGGCCTCCGCCCGATGCCGGAGGCGTTTCAGGAAGTGCTTTGCCAGACGCGCGTCCATCAGCGAGCCCTCCGGTTCCGCGTCGGCAGCGGCTTCAGATCGAGCAGTCCGCAGTCATCCAGCCACTCCGCCACCATGCGGCAGGCGGCATCGCCCTCCTCGACGCGCCGGGCCAGCAGCTCGATGATGACGGCGGGAAGCGGGATCCTTTGCGCCAGGCTGATCCTGGCGAAGTGAATGGCAAGCCCGACCGCCACAGCCGGGTCTTCCATGGGCTTCACCGTGCAGTCGCATGACGCGATGAGTCCTGCCCGACTGAGCCGCGCGCAATCCGGGCTGTGACCAATCAGTTCCAGCAGGCCTTGCGAAGCATTTATCGACCTCCGCGGCACGTTGGGTGCCGACGACCGGGCGGGCTGAGAGGACGGCGCTACGGGCTCGTGCTTTGCGGCTGGCGCTCGCGGGCGGCTGCTCGCGGCAGCCGGGGCTACATCGGTGCCGGAAGGATTCGCTGCGCGTCTTGCCCGAACGTTCGGCGGCTCGACGGTGAACTGAATGGGCTCGGCCCACGGGTGCGGCTTCTTCATGAGACAAGGCTCCTCCGTTCCGCGGCCAGGCCGCGGCGGTGACTTCTGCAAAGGGGATGGAATAAAGACCGCAGCCGACCGGATCAGGGGCTGGCGCGGGAGCGGGCGAATCCCACCCGGACATTGGTCTGCAGGGAGGGTATTCGCAGCACGCGCCCGCGCTCCGGGCCCACGTGAGGCCTGAAGGACTCCTCGCCATTGTCCTGGCGCTCATCGACATCCATGTCGCTCTGATCAGAGTCCTGGAGTGCTTCATGCTGAGACCCGGGACCCGCACGAAGAGCCTTCCGGCACTGGGATTCGAGTTCCGCCTGCACGCGCCGGGCAAACATTGCCCGCAGATGCTTCATGGCCTCGTCCGCGCCTTCCACCTCGAGCAGGTCGCCGATCTCGGAAAGAGCGAACACGCCCTTGTCGGGGGCACTGATTTCGTCGGCGCCGTCGATGATGGCGGTGCCCACTTCAACCAGCACCGGGCCTTGGCGCTCGCCGAGCCAGCTCGACGCGATCGCGGCGACCGCCATCATTCGCAAGCGCAGCGCCTCTAGCCTGTTCTCGCCATAGGAGGAGACCGCCCGCTTCACGTCCACGATCAATCCCGCATGACGTTGTCGATCGGCAATGAACAGGTCTGGGTATAGGTCTTTGTCGTATGCACTTCCGAGGGCAGCCGGATCCCCTGGATATCGGTCCATTCATTGCGCTTCAGAAGTTCGAGTGCCGCCGGCACGACGGGCATCGGCCTGTCCGCAGGCAGCACGAGAAGATCGGGATTGCATCTGGCGATGGCCGCGATGCCCCATTCGAGCAGCTTGCCCTCGTGGAAGGCGACCGACCGTGCCACCGAGACGAACTCGGAGTAGCCGCCGAAGATTGCGTCCGGCTTCGGATCGCACGACACGATCGCCCGGATCGCCCTGTCGATCATGGATTCGAATTGTGGTCCCAGCTCGGCGATGGACGCTTGGTTGGGATGCAGGCGCCTCTCGGCCGGCCGTTGGCGGGAAGGTTTCATAAAAGGAGGTCCTTCTTCAGGATATGAGCAACGCGACAGGTGTTATTGCGGGATGCCGATGAGGCTTGCGTGGGCAACATCGACCGCCGAGGAAACAAACCCACGGCTTCGAGCACAGCCTGTCAGTGTTTTAGCCGGCGAGATCGGCGAGGTGCTGGGTGACGGCCCGGGAAGGCCGCAGCGCATTCGGCACCGCAGAGCGATGGCGCCCGTTCGGTGGCCGCATCAAGGAATGACCGTAAAAAACTTCCCCACAGGGAACGAAAACGCTATCGATCGACATAGCCCAGGACCTCAATGCAGGTTGCGGGTCAGGCCTCCGTTCGGTGCAAAAGGCCTCACGCCTTATGAGTTCATCTGCAAAATCTGGAAAAAAGAGCCCGAACGGTTCCGACTCGATCCGGTCCATGAAATGCCGGGACTAAACACCTGGGTCCAGTGGCCGCCATCGCTCGGGCGCTCGGCTTTGCGCGGGCTGAAGGGGCCCTGGATGCGTTCAGCGCGCGCGCAACTGCGGCTGTGATGCTGGATCAGCATGGCGAAGTTCTGAGCATCAACAGCGCCGCGGAGCCATTGATGGGAAAGGATCTTCAAGTCAATTCCGGCTGTTCTGGGAAGGCAGCGTCAGGCGATCGTTCAGCCTCTTCAAGTCATCGATGTCACACATGAGCATAGCAGCACGGGCTTTGCTGCCATCGTTCCATAACAAATCGAGCGTTTCCGTCATCCAGTGGCGGTTGGCCAAGGCAGTCAGAAGTTCGGTTCTGGCCCGAAGCTTCAGTTGATCGTTCGCTGCCGCCAACTCGGCAAGTCTTCGAACAAGAGAATCTTGTGAGCGAGAAGCGTCATGGGATGCAGCCAGAGAGGGTGCGGCTTTCACCACGTGAGAACGACCGCGATTACGACGGGCGGGATGCCGCTCCAGGCCGGAGCTTCGATACCACGATTGCCCTCGGAAACAGGACCATGTAGAGGGCCAAGCGTTAGCGCATCCAGGTAGTGGGTCAATTTGAAATTTCGTAAATACCAACCGGCGTTCCGAATTCAATTCTGATCTGCATGATCTGACCGCCGTTAAAGTCGCGGACTGTGCACACCAGATCGCGGTATTTAGTGGCGGGTGGCCCGGCCACTAGTTTGCGAACCATTTCGAGTGCCCGTTCCTTGGCCGACTCAATGCCCGGCAGGAGGGCTCCGCGCGCATCGTGATAGACATCTCCAGTATCGGAAAGGTCGAAGAAGAATCTAGGCATGGCGCTTTATAACCGCAAAGGTGTAAAGCTTCACCTAATTGAATTTATAAATTTGGCTCGCTCTTCATAAGGGACCTGCCGCCTACAGTTGGAAGCTGGAATTCATTCAATGGTTCGCTTCATATTTATTAGGCTTACTCGGACACGTGGGTGTTCACGCTAGGGTCGAAAAGCAAACGGTCCAAGGCTGCCATGCTGATACGTCGCCGTGATCGCGCTGACATCGCTGAGCACTAAATGAGGATATGGTGACTCTTTCTGTCTAAGCTCAACTCGCTTTTCTACTCGCTCCGTGTTTTTCGTCATTCACGAAGAGCACGACCCATCGCAGCGTAGACGGGAGCACTAAGGTACTCCCAGGCTGATCTTGTGCCGGTCTCGATCATTACCTGTGTGTTCATCCCGGCTTGCAACGCCACCGGCATTGCCTTTAAGGACTCTGGTGTCAGTACAATTCGAGCCGAATAGTAAGCTTGCCCCGTCCGGGAATCTATCAGCCGGTCGGCTGAGAGGGTTTGGATATCGCCGCTCAACGGCTGCTGATAGCGCTTGCTTATTGCGCTAAGCCAAATCGTCGCGTGCAAACCCGCTCTCACCTGGTCGACGTCCAGGGGATCCACGTTTGCCAGCACAACAAAGCTGTCATCCAAGGGTACGATATCCATCAGTGGATCTCCTGCCGCTATCACCCCACCGATGGTATGCACCTTCAGTCCCACCACCGTCCCACCAATAGGTGCTCGGATTTCGATCCGGGCCAGCACGTCATTAGCAGCGGCCATTTTTTGAGCCGATTCATATATCTTGGCTCGGGTCAGCCCGAGTTGTTCAACGATGTCGGTTGCTGTAGACGCTTTAAGTTCAGCGATCTTAAATTTTGTCTCCTCCATCTTCTGCTTGGCGACGCCGATCGACGCAACATAACCGCTCAGGTCTCCGCTTGTATCCGCCTCTTCTGTTTCCAAATCTGTAAGGCGCGTCCGTATGACCAGCTTCTTTTCATACAATGCGCGAACATCGCTAAGCTGGTCCTCGATGACTTTGAGCTTTCGGGTCGCCGCAGCCACTTGCCCTTCATAACCCTCGATTTCCTTATGCAGACTCGCGATCATCTGCTGCAGCACGGAGAGACTCTCGCGCAAAAGGGCCTGTCGCGAGCGAAAAATACTCTCCTGCCCGGCAATGGCATCCATTGCCTGTTTGCCGGCTTGCGTTAGTTCTGGCGGAATTTCGATGGTGTCTTTTCCATCTCTTTCCGCGACCAAGCGCGCTTCTGTTGCTTTTGCCTCACACCACTGTGCGCTGATTTCGTTTGCTGCTGCCGTCGAAGCGGTGCCTTGCAATCTTATCAAAGCCTGGCCGACCGACACGCGGTCTCCCTCCTTAACCAGGATTTCGGAAATGATCCCGCCCTCAAGATGCTGAATAGTCTTCACGTTCGACGCGACATCCACCACACCGGGTGCCAAGACTGCCCCTTGGATTGGCGCGGCAACCAGCCATGTGCCTGCAACAGCGGAGAAGGCTGCGATTATCGCGAAACCCGAGATCACCAAGCTTTTGCCGAACGGCGCGGGTTTTTCCGCTTGGGGAGCGCCCGGACTTTTGTTGCGGAGGGCCAGCGAGGCTATCACTTGACGCTCCGCAGTTCAGGCCTGCTGGGTTGCACGGGAACTTCGATGTGATCCGTAAACTCCGGTTTCTGGCCGCCCAGGATCAGTGATTTGTCGACCATTCCGAGAAATCGCTTGGAACGCCCGGACATGGTGACGACTACCGAGCATCCAGAGTCCTTCATGAGTTTGACGGCCGCTTCGAGTGTCCTCCTCGATGAACTGTCTAAATTTGCGAAAGGCTCATCAAGGACGATCAATCTCGGCGAACGAAAGAGAGCTCTTGCTAAGGCTATTCGCTTCCGCTCGCTGCCGGACAGGCCGACGGAGTCATCAAGAAGGGTGTCATAACCCTGGCTTAACCGGATAATGGAGTCGTGAATTCCCGCTATCTTCGCCGCTGAAACCACGTCATCCATACCGCTCTGCTGAAAGCGGGCAATGTTCTGCGCGACGGTTCCTTCGAAAAGCTCGATATGCTGCGGCAGATAGCCGATGACCTCGGCCCTGATGTAATCCGGAAGTCGTGTGACGTTCATGTCGCCCAACCGGATTTGTCCAGTCCGCGGCTTGAGCAGCCCAATCAAAAGACGGGAAAGCGTCGTCTTCCCGGTTGCGGCTCGCCCCATCACCAACAGCAACTCTCCTGGCACCAGGGAGAGTGACAGTTTCCGGAACAAGTCTCCGCGCGCTCCGCCGTGTTTGAACGAGACTTCGTCGAGATTCAAAGCGCCATTCGGTGTCCCAGGCAATAAGTTCGGTTCTTCGCTCGCCGGTCTGGCAAGCTCCGCCTTGATTTTCGAGTAGCCCTCGCGCGCCTCTCGAAGGCTTCTGAACTCCCGAACCGCCTTGTCGACCATCTTGTAGGCGAAGTTGGCAATAAGGCGGCCTGCGAATAACCCCCCGAGCGTGGCATGGTTGTTTAGAAACAACCAGATGCCGGATGCCAGGAGGACGATGTAAAAGCCGCGGCCCAAGGCCCGGATAGCCGAGTCGATGCTCACCCCCCTGGCGTTGAGCCGATCCCGCTGCAGAAAGCCGTCTATCTTGCTTTTGCCCCAGCGACCGGCGATTGCGTCCGCCATCGCAAAGGCGCCCACCACGTCCTTGTGCCTGTCTGCTGAGACCAGCACTTCTTTGGCCTGTTTGGCAGCGTCGCGTTCCGCCTGGCGGGGCTCTCGCGTGAGCTTGTCCTTGAGCACGCTCAGACCTATGAGCAAGGCAATGCCGGCCGAAGCGATCATGCAGAGAACCGGATGGATGAAGTATACACACAGCAGGAAAATCGGAGCCCAGACCACATCCATCCATGGCGCAAGTCCGCGCTCCACAAAACCGGACACTTTCTCGATGTTGGCCAGAACCGGTGGGTTGGCGACACCTGCGGTCAATCCGGCTCTCACGGACTCTGTGGTAAGCTGATGCTCGATCCATACACTCCATCGCGAAAGCATTCGTCGGCGAACGGTTTCAAGCGCAGCACTCGCGACAAGCGCGATCAAAGCCGCGGCAGTGAGGGCAACAAGGGTTTCGATGCTGCGGCTCGAGATGACCCGATCGAAGATCTGTATGAGATACAGGGGACCTGAGAAGCGGAGGAGATTGATAAAGATTCCGAAAATCACGACAGCGGCCAGGCCGGGCCTTGACCGTCGCCACATTTCGCTCAGAGGAGGACTGAATCTCTTACCTCGCATGCTCATTGATCACCGCTGGTCATGCTCGCCCGATTAGGTTGCGGTGTTCAGTATCGCTGAAAGCTCCTGAGAAGTTCATGATTGTGGCGTCCGGGTCATCATGAGCCATCACCAATGTCGGTTGCCTCAAAACGTTCGACTGATTTCCGGCTTCGCGTCTTCGATCCGTCTCCAGCATCGACCAAATATCGTTCACAAGTTCCAGCATTTGTTCGTCGGCCAGGGAAGGGGATCCGAGGGCTTGGACAAGGTTGAACAAGGAGGATTTCAACGCATTCCGTGTCTTAGCCAGCACTGCGGATTCTATCATCTCGGCAGGCGCGCAAGCAGATAGGAAGGCGGGAATTCCAACTCGCGACGATAGCTTAGGTAACGTTACGGTGATGTTTCCATAAGGAGTTGGCCATGACGCCAACGTAGCGCCGCCGGGAGGTATCTGGACGGGTTTCCCAAACTCCGCCACAACGAGGCTCTGTGCAACTGTTCCCAAAAACTCAACGCGCAATTGCGACTCCTGCGCACTGTGACCGTCACCAGCCATTCCCTCCGCAGATTCTGCGATGCGCCGGAAATAGGGATTGCTGCTCTGGCCATTGGCGAGTTTCGCAGAAGCGCGAGCCCTCATGACAGGGTTCAGTGCTCCTTCCTGCAACTCCCACGGAGAGTAGACGTGCAACCCGGTGGCTTCCTCCGCTTCTCTCACGGCGAGCGGGGATCGACCAATTCGTCCGCTTATAGCAAGCACGTTGTGACCCGCGGCGTGAAGGCTGTCGACGCCATATTTTGCTCCCATGGCATCATACGAGGCGAAGATTGTGCCAAGGGCCATGCTCCGCAGCGACTCGGCCCAGATGAGCTCCGACGTCTCCTTTTGCTGCAATCCGTCGGCGATCTCGATGACTGCAACATCACATCCGTTTTCGGCAGCGTGGTTCAACAGGCGGAAGGCGCCTTTCTCGATCAACTCCACTGACGCCAGGTAGGTCGTTGCAAAACCCGCATCGGTGAAATCCAGAACCATGTCCGCCCCGGCGTCACGGACGATCCACATGTCGCCGCCCGATCCCGTTCCGGTAATCTTCAACGCCGCAACCTTCAGTCCCGCTTTCTTGAATCCTCTGACCAACGACGTCGCCGTAAGAGTTTTGCCGGCGTTCATCGATGTGCCAAGCGACAGAACAATCGGCAGCGAAGGACGAAGATCGTCTGAGCTGACCTTGTAATCCCAGACATTCAGCCGGCGGCCAAATTTATCCCCGACCAACCCCAGCGGCGTAATCTTTGTCGGCGCCGCCATTCGATCATGCCTCGAAAGCTCTTGCGCGGCGATTCCCCCTCCGGCTACCAGGTCGCACGGACCCAAATCCGGACCAATAACTGCTTCGAACTGGTCGGGGGCATATCTGTTGCCATAGCAGACAATGATCTCGTCGCCGGGAAACATGATGGCCTTTCTTCCGCCGATGAGCTCCAATCTGCTGTGATTACCGAGCTCATCTACACGCGCCAGCACGAGATCGCCTGCCACTGGCTGTATCGGTCCGGTGATCAGCGTTCGCATGTGCGAAGCAGCGACCCTGCGCGTGGCGAATGCGCGTTTTGCTTTTTTCATGCGCCCGCGCTGTATTCTTGAAACAGACATGACAATTCCCCCAACCAAACTCGAGGTTACTCCGTTTTTACTGGGCTTTTATTTTAATTTAGATTTTCGGTCCCCTTTGACATCCCTCGCATTTTGTGCTTTTACCATTAGATAACCATAATATAACCGGCTGTTGCGTGCAATGGGGCCTAGTTGGGTACTTTAGATACGGACTTTAGTCCCACATTTGCTGGTTCGGTCGGTGTCTTCTTAACCTAGCTCAAGGACTGAGCCTATAAACCGAAGTAAGAAATAGCCGTGATGGAAGTCTTCTCTGCCTTTCTGGCAGCTGGATTTGCATTGCCGATGGGCGGGCAATGGGGGAGATCAGCCGCAATAGGGCAGGTTAGCGTTGGGGCAATTGGTGTTGGGGCAAAGCGTCATGGTATCTCAGCTTGAAAAATCGGGCTCGATCGCGATTGTCGAGCTCAGGACGTTGTCTGGGACAAACATCTACAGTGTAAACACAGTAATTAAGCTGGTTCTGGAGATCGCGCCGTCGGTGAAGGCGAGTGTTTCCGATTTTACTCCCCGAGCTCGTTCAGCACTCTCCCGGCTGTTTCCGGAATGCGCGCTGAACGTTTCGGTTTCGCAGTACATTGCCGATGCGATCCAATTTGCCGACCGCGAATTATGCCGGGAGATGAATTTCCATTCGTCGCCAACGGTCGCGTTTGTGGGTGATGGAGTCCAGGACAAATTTTCGGTCGTTTGGGAGTCAGATGACTCCCAAATGTCGCGCGCGGCTGCCCTGGCTGTCGTCGAGGCGGTCGACGAGGCTGCACGGCGAGGGGATCCTACTGAAAAGTATACCCGAGCTCGCGATGTGAACGTGGAGAAGGCAAAGAAACGGCGGCTTTCGAATTCGACCGCCGTTTTGGTGGCCACAGCCAAGAGGAAGCACATTCCGTTTGAGTTTGTCGCCCCCAATCATCTTCGTCTTGGGCAAGGCAAGCACCAGAAGCAATTGTTCTCGACGATCTCCGGTTCGACGTCGTTCGCTTCCGCGAAGACGGCTTTGGACAAGAGGCTGGGCAACAGACTGCTGGCGCAGGCCGGGATGACAGTTCCCCGTCAGATCACCGTGCGCACAAAGGCCGAAGCCGTTTCCGCGGCCAAGCAACTGGGCAAGAGCGTGGTGGTGAAGCCGATCCAGGCAAATCAAGGGCGAGGCGTGTCGGTCAAGCTGCGGGGACATCATGCGGTCGAAGAGGCGTTTGAGAGGGCATACGCGCTGCGAAATAGAAAGCACTCCGAAAACAGCGGTGTGCTGGTAGAGCAATACGTGGCGGGGTCCGAGTATCGTGCGACCGTCGTCGATTACCGCCTTGTCGCGGCGGTCTTATGCAGCTCGCCGGAAGTAATTGGCGACGGCGAAAAAACCTTACGCGACCTCATAGAAGAGTTGAACAGGGAACCCGACCGTGACGGCCGACAACTGTCTCGCGTGGAGATAGACGATGAGCTGCTGCGGCATATCCGACAGCACCGGCTTTCATTGGAGTCCGTCCCCGTTGCCGGAAAGCATGTCATCCTGCGTCCCACCGGTCACCTGGCTCGTGGAGGCGTGCCGATGGATGTTACAGGCCAGGTTCACCCGGAAAACCAGCAGCTGTGTGAGCGCATTGCCAAGGCGTTTGGCCTGAGCATCGCAGGGATCGACCTAATCATGCCGGACATTGCGATTTCGCATAAGCAAGTTGGATGCTCCGTGCTCGAGGTAAATGCACGCCCGGGCATCGAATTTCATCTTTCTCCACGAGGAGGCGCCTCGAGAGACGTTAGCGAGCTGATCCTTGCAAACTTGTATGAGGCTCCGGAATTATCGGCAGTCGCAACGCTGCTCGTTCTCGGCGATCGTCACACAAGCATGATGGCGAAAGCAATCGACCGACGGCTGCAAGCTGAAGGGCGAAGAACAGGTCTCCTCTCGAAGCGAGGCGCATACATCGACAGTGTTCCCCAAGAACTCGGTCAGCGGCCCACACCGCCGATGCTGACCAGGGATCCGTTCTTGGACGCTCTGATCTACGCCGCCTCCCCAGAACGGATTTGGACGAAAGGTCTTGGGCTGGGCGCTTGCCATGTGGTCTCCGTAATGCCGTCGAGCGACGAGAACAGCGAAATTCTTGACGATCTCTTTGGCAAGGTACTGCAACGCGTCAGCCGGGGATATTTCATTGTTGATAGGGAAGACATTGTATCTCGTCGAGCCCTGTCGGCCCTGCCGCCTCCAAAGCTGATATTGGTCAGCGCCAGGACCGACCTCGATCCTGATCTGCGCAGACATCTTCAGAGCGGTGGACTGGCGCTATTCATGAGATGGAGCTCCGATGGATCAGGAGCAAAGATGATTCTTGCGTCGGCATCGGAGGAACTGGCGGCGGAATCCATTCCGTCTGCGTCCCTGTCGCGCCCGCCACTGATCAGGGCTGAGATGGATGCAATGGCGGTTGGGTATTTGGCCAAGAAAGATGGCTGGTTCAATGACTTGGTATTGCCGCCAGTTAAGGCTGCCGGTCTGAGCGAGATGAGAGACCCCTCGACAGCTGTAAGATGCTTTTGAGGAATTCGGTAAGTGTAAAGGGGAGTAAGACTATGGCTACGATTTCGACCACTGGTACAACAAAACTGACAGCAGGCGATGCGGCTACAATTGTTGCTTTGGCCCTGAAACGCGTCACGAATAAGGCGGGACAGCCCCGAGCTCGCATAAGAATGACCTACAAGACATTTAGACGTCTAACAGGTCGACGCATCGGCGGCGCGAGCTTTGTTACAGGATTTACCGACGAATTGATGAAGCTAGGATGGCTCATGGTCCGCATGCCATCCGCCTATGGCTTCGTCAGTGCTGCCTCGTTGTCCGACTGGCGTCTTGCAAAATCGGATAGGATTGCAGAAGAACTTAAGCGGGTTGAGGAAGGATTTTCAGCGGAGGCGCTTGAAAGTGCTCGACAAGAACTCAAAGGTTCACGCGATATTGTGGCTTCGCCCAACAACTCCAATGGGGCAGCGCCCCGAAGACGAGAGAAAGCAGCTGCATCGGCGAGCGGCAAATAGGATAATGCTAAGGGTACCTCGGCCCTTTATTCGCGCTCAGTAGCAGTCGGCCGTATCGGACACAGACGGCTCTTGGCTGGAAGCTCGAAACGTTGGCTGTAGGTTCAAATTTTGGGGGCGCTGCTGGGTGGCCCCCAAAATGAGCTGCGCGAACACAGACCCAGATTAGAATAAGCAGAAATATCCGGGGGAGACATGGCGATTGGGTCGGTTTACGAGTGGGAGCCCTGCGATTCAGACTTCCCCGGCGACAGGGTACATTTGAGCAGGGTTGAACTGCCGCCGCTTCCACGCGACGCTGGAAGGTCCGGAGCGCTTCGAGGACGCTACGTGGGCGCGATTGGGCACGTCACTCCGCCTGCCATGGCGATTTTATACTTAGCTAAAAGATGCGGTTGGTTCGATGAGACGGAGCTGCCACCAACGATGGCTGCGCGTCGGCGCGAGATGGAAGCAACTCCGGCGAATAGTTACGAGGACTGAGATCGTTACGACCGGTGGTAACGCAGCAGGCGAGACAACGAACGAAATCATTCTGTAGGAGGATGATCCGATGGCCGATACTGCAGAAGTCCTCAATAAATACGAAAATGCCGACGAAGCTGATGCGAAGCGGCTAATGTCTTCGGAATTTCTGAAGCTTGGATTTCGCACAAAGACGCTCGGCCCGCTGCTCATCGCATCCGCGAATGGTGCGAAATGCCTCCTTCGTGAGGGGGATACCAGCTTCACCGCTGTTACGGCTTATCACATGCTAAAGGACAAGAGATTGTCGCGAGCGGCATTCAAGCACGCGGGAGTGAGTTTCGCCGAAGGCAAAACCTTTCGAATAGCCAATAAAGAGGCCGCACGCGAAAAGGTCGCAGAATTCGGAAATGCAGTTTTAAAGCCGTTCGACGGCAGAAAGGGGAACGGTGTTTCTGTTAACGTAACTCCAGCAACCTTTGAAGCGGCATGGGGCGCGGCCTTGCGCCGAACTGGACGGCGTATCCTTGTAGAGAGATATTTTTCAGGAGGAGACGAAGCGCGATATTTAGTTATCGATTCGGAGTGCGTTGCTGTCGCAATGCGTGTTCCTCCCACTCTGCTCGGCGATGGAAAGAGCACCGTCGGTCAGCTTATCGAGGCCAAGAATGAGCTTCGAACGAATAACCCGCACCTGGGGAAGCGGCCCATTTTTGTGGATGACTACAGGAAGTTAATACTTGCTTCCCAAGGGTTTAACCTAGATTCTATCCCACCAAAAGGCCAGGCCGTTGTAGTTGACTGGAAGAGTAATGCGTCTACCGGAGGCGAAACGAGGGGCATCACCGACCTCGTCCACCCCAGCATGAAACGTATCGCGGAGCGAGTTGCCCGAGCTATCCCTGGCCTTCACGTTGGAGGCGTTGATATACTTGCTAGAGATCACACGAGCAAAGCAGATCCAGAAAACTACATTGTGATCGAGGCCAATACCCTCCCTGATCTCGGGCTGCATCTCTTCCCGATGTATGGTCGATCCGTGAATGTATGCAAGCTTATCGCCGAGAGTTGCGCCAGGCGGATGGGTTTCGATGCGGGCCCCATTGGCAAGGCCCATCAACGATCGAACGGAACAGGCGCCGTGGTCTGACCGAATGTCGAACTGCTCGACGTTCGGATCGGGGACCGGTGCCTAATGTGCATGGATGGTTCGACGCCGATCCCTAGGCGCAAATCGGAGTGCCGTAGAACAGATCTGCCGAAACGAACTCTTTACCTCCCTACCGGATTTAATTTGTTTAGCGCGTGCTAATGTTTTATACCGTTTTCGGATAGCTTAAAGGGGAGCGGCCCGTGCGTTTTCCAGTCCGCCTGATAGCTGCAGTCATGTTGGCTTGTAGCTTGGTATATTCACAATCGGTATTTGCCTGGAAGGTCGGCGATGGTACGACATCGGCAACTGTTGGTGGAGCAAAGTTAACGATATATACGTATCATCCAAAATACTGCAGCAATCCATCCTTACTGTTTGTTTTTCATGGTGTTAATAGGACAGCCTCATCATATCGAGACTACGCCAAGCCATTGGCTGACCGAAATTGCATGATCGTGATGGCGCCGTTATTTGATGAGGCAAGGTTTCCCACGTGGAGCTATCAGCTGGGAGGCATTGTTCACGACGGTATAATTCAGTCTCGGGATCGATGGACCGTTTGGTATGTGAGAGGTTTGGTAGACTGGGCGCGGAAGCGTGAAGGGTTGCCGACTGCGCAATACTATCTGTTCGGACACTCGGCTGGTGCTCAATTTATGTCGCGTGTTGCGGCATTCGCCTTGGCGGACGCCAAGAGAATAGTCGTCGCGAATCCATCCACTTATGTTTTGCCTTCGCTGTCGGAGGCCGTCGCATATGGCCTGGGATGCGTTCGCTCTGGCTGCGTATACAGTACGGATCAGGCCACACAGGAACTGAAAGCCTATCTGGCGCTCCCCCTTACAATTTATCTCGGAGAAGAAGACACAGGCGAAACCGACCTAGGTGTAAGCGCGGCCGCGTTGCGTCAGGGCGCCACGCGTTTTGAGCGGGGGGAGTTCACGTTCGAGCTTGCGCAAGCTGTCGCGACTGCCAATGGCTGGCCGTTGAACTGGCGATTGCTGATCCTGCCTGGTATCGGACATTCCTCAATCGATATGATGCAGTCGGACCAGGTCGACCAAGCATTCGGTCTAAGGTAGCCCTAATATCTAGGCTATATATCGTCCTAAATTGTTGTCCGAGAAAGCGATCTCGATGCGCAGGCTTGAAGAACTGCTGCGTAACAAATGCGGAAATTTTGCCGTGGCGGCTGCCCTGATGGCCGTACCGCTGGGTCTCGCTCTGGGACTGAGCATCGACCTTACCAACACCTTTTTCTCGAGGTCTAGGTTGCAAGAGATCGCCGATGCGGCGGCGCTTGTTGGCGTCGAAAGCGAGGCCGGAAACGAGGAGGCCGTCCAGGCGGCGAAAGACTGGGCGATAGCCAATAGTGGCTCCTGGACCGACATTGTGGTCGATGCCGACATCACCAAGCCTGACAATGGTCAAAGGGAGGCTGTCGTCAAGATCTCCGCCCGAATGCCGACCTTCTTCGTGAGTCTCGCTGGAATTCAGACGATAGACCTGCATGCCAAAGCGACAGCGCGGAAAACGGCGCCGGATTACTGCTTGTATGCTCTTGACCCAAACTCCAGTGGAGCGCTGACTGTCACCGGATCGGGTGGCGTTTCGGCCCCTGATTGTGGAATTCAGGTGAACTCTTCCAGCGAGCGCGCGCTCAAACACGTTGGAAACGGGCGAATTACCGCGAGCAAAATCTCGGTGGTGGGCGCCTACCAAGGCGGGGGCTTCAGCGTGACGCCGAAAACGAACCAGCCCCAGCTAGTGGACCCGCTTGCCGACACACCTGAACCTGTTCTTCCGAGCGGTTGTGCCTACAACAATGAGGTGCTTGCCGACATTCAAATTCCGGCCGGCCGCACCTTCTGTGGGAGTATCAGCTTTGACGGAGACGTGACCCTTTCTCCAGGAATTCACTACTTGCACAACGCGGTGGTGAGCATCGGCAGCAACGCGGGTTTGAGCGGAGATGGAGTTACGATTTTTCTGGACCGCGGATCCAGTATCATTCAATCGCCAGGAAATGGCTCAGTCCGCCTTTCCGCTCCCACGGATGGGATTTACTCCGGGATTGCGATATTCGGATCTCGGAGGGCGTCGGACGCAGTCGCTACTCTTTCATTCATAGGTAATAAGAACTATTTGGTGAATGGCGCTATTTACCTTCCGCACCACCGCCTTCGGATGAAAGGAACCCATGACCTTAAGGCGATCGTTAAATCTGGTTGGGTTGTCGCGTGGCAAATACTCTATAGCGGCGACTCCACTGTGAGCATAGGTGCTGACGGAGCGTTCTCGGCAAAAGGGCTCCAAAATCCGGAGGTGGTGTTGCTTCGATAGGAGAGCCCGTCAACGGTGAACCGCGATCGCTCTCCGCTCCCGCCAATGCGATTGTATTGCGCCTCACGAAAGTGCGATCTCAGTGGGAATTCCAGCTCAAAACGGTCCGAAATCCCGGATACAGGTCATCCGTACGCACAAGCCAGATGTCCTGATCGTGTGCGGAATCGAGTTGTTCCCGTGGGTGATCAGGAACCACTATCCGGAATACAAGGACTCCTGGAATCTCAGCGGCGACTGGATCGATATCCCACGGGAAGAACAGATGCGCGCCGTACGGGTGAGACACCCGTCGCATTCTTTCTCCATAAGAAATGGCACCAGATGATAAACAGGGCGCTCTCGTCCTAGCTAGGTGCTAGGTGTGAGCCTTCAGGAGGTTGTCCATTCGGCCCCGACCGAGAAAGCTGAGGTTGTCGAAGCTTCAGTGTAAGCGCCACGCCGCTCCCCTCGTGCGGCGCATGAGGTGAATGTGGCAAGAATCCCCCGATCGCGAAAGACGGAGGGGCTACATGGGAGCAGACGGCAAAATGGACGTCCATTTGGACGTCCCAACAGCTGGCTACGCAGGCCGGCTGGAGGTTCTGGAAGGTCCAACGGGACGGCGGGTTCGCTCGGAGGCCGACAGAGCCCGGATTGCGGCCGAGAGCCTGATGCCAGGGGTGCAGGTTGCGGCGGTCGCCCGCAAGCATGGCGCGACCCGCTGGCAGATCTACGATTGGCGGCGTCGCCTTCGTCAGGGACAACTGGCACTGCCAGAAAGCATGGCGCCGATGTTCGCGCCGCTCATGGTGGACGGCTCATCGGCGCCTCAGCGGAGGGCATCGAAATCGACGCCGGCGAAGGTGGAAATCGTGATCGACGACATGGTGATCCGAACGGCGGTTGACCTCGATCAGCTGTCGCAGGTGATCCGAGCGGTGCGGGCCTCGCGATGATTGCACCGGGGGCCGATCTGAAAATCTACGTGGCGACCCGGCCGGTTGACTTCCGGCGCGGTATGGACGGATTGGCATTGGCTGTGCAGGAGATGCTCGGCCTCGACCCATACTGTGGGGCAGCCTTCGTCTTCCGGGCCAAAAGGGCTGACAGGATCAAGATTTTGGTCTGGGATCGCACCGGCCTTGTGCTCGTTCACAAGCGGCTCGAGGGCTCGAAGTTCGTCTGGCCGCAGGTTCGCGACGGGGTGATGCGCATGTCGCCGGTGATGTTCGCTGCCTTGTTCGAAGGGCTAGACTGGAGACTGGTTCGCCCCGAGCGGGCACGGCGTCCGCAGTTGGCCGGATGAGTGTGGCACAGTGACTCAGGCGTTGTCTCCGGTGGTGTAATCGGTGTTCATGTGCTTGATTTAGCGCATGAATCTGACGGTTCTCCAGGAAGAGAACGAGCGTTTGAAGGCGCTCCTGGCCCAGACGCAAGCGACCCTGGCCGAGCACCAGGCTGCCTTGGCTGCATCCGAAGAGGCGCGGCGTCGCCTGGAGACCATCGTCGGGCAACTCAATCACGAGAAGTTCGGCGCCAAGTCCGAGAAACTGCATCCGGATCAATACCACCTGCCGCTCGAAGACGTGGAGATCGCGCAGGGCGTGCTCGATGCCGCGCAGGAAAGGGCCCAGCGGGTCATCCAGGGTCGTTCGGACGGCGCCTCCGGTTCACGCCTGCGCAACCGCGGTCATTTGCCTGCCCATCTGCCGCGAGTGGAACGGATCATCGAGCCCAAGAGCACGCTGTGCCCCTGCGGCTGCGGCGAGATGGCCAGGATCGGCGAGGATGTCAGCGAGCGGCTCGACGCGATCCCGGCGCAGTTGCGCGTTCTGGTCACGCGCCGCCCGAAATACGCTTGCCGCCGCTGCTCGGGCGCGGTCGTGCAGGCCCATGCCCCCGAGCATGTAGTGCCTGGCGGCCTGCCGACCGAGGCATTGATCGCCCAGGTTATCGTCGCCAAGTTCGGCGATCACTTGCCGTTCTACCGGCAGGCCGAGATCTACGCTCGCCAGGGCATCCAACTGGATCGCGCCACACTAGGCAGTTGGGCAGGCCGGGCCTGCTTCCATCTCAAGCCAATAGCCGAGCACATGCGCAGGCATCTGGCTGGCGCGGATCGCCTGTTCATGGACGAGACCACCGCGCCGGTGCTCGATCCCGGACGCGGCAAGGTCAAGAAGGGCTTCTTCTGGGCGATCGCTTCCGATGACCGCGGCCATGGGGGCCAAGGCCCGCCCATTGTGCTGTTCCACTATGCGCCGGGGCGCGGCGGCGAGCATGCCGAACGCTTCCTTCAAGGCTTCGGCGGACAGTTCCTGCAGGTCGACGCCTATGAGGGCTATGACCGGCTGACACGCCTGGAACGGCCGCAAGGACCGTGCTCGTCCATTGCTGGAGCCATCTGCGCCGACGTTTTGTGAAGCTGGCGCGCAATACCAAGTCCCCGATCGCCGAAGCCGCCGTGCGCCAGATCGCCACGCTCTACGCCGTCGAGGCGACGGTGCGCGGCATGACGCCACAAGCTCGGCTCGCCGCGCGACAGCAGTACTCCACCGCGATCATCGCCGCCTTGAAGCCGTGGTTTGAAAAGCAATTGTCGATGATCTCCTCGGGCTCAAAGCTGGCCGAAGACATCCGCTATGGTCTTGCCCATTGGGAAGGGCTCACTCGCTTCCTCGGCGACGGCCGGTTCGAGCTCGACACTAACCCAGTCGAAAACGCCATCCGGCCAATATGCTTGACCAGAAAAAATGCTCTGTTTGCTGGCCATGAGGTCGGGGCCGAAAACTGGGCGCTGCTCTCATCCGTCGTGGCCACCTGCAGGCTCAACGACGTCAATCCCGTTGCCTACCTCGCCGAAACTCTTGACGCCATCATCAACGGCCATCCACAGAGCCAGATCGAGGAACTCATGCCCTGGCGATTCCGGAAAACGTCAAGCCCAAATCCATAGGCGATCGGCGAGGCGCTTACGCTTCAGTGATGCTCGGAGGAACGAATGAACATCCAAAAGAATGCCCGTCTGACGCCGCTGCGTCGAGAGGAGATGGCCCGCGACGTTGTTGAAGGCCGTCTTTCCAAAGCCGATGCGGCGCGGGCATATGGGGTAACGGCGAAGGTGGTGGCGCGCTGGGTGGAGCGCTTCCGGATCGAGGGAAGCGCCGGCATGCTCGACCATTCCTCGCGGCCCAAGACAAGCCCGAGGCGAAACGAAGTCGCGGTGGCGGATGCGATCGTGGCGCTGCGCCGGCAGCGCCTGACCGGCAAGCACATTGCCAGTGCGTGTCCGAAGCGACGGTGAGCCGGGTGCTGGCACGCGTCGGCCTGGCGCGATTGAAAGACTTGGAGCCGGCCGAACCGGTGCGCCGATATGAGCGCGAGCACCCCGGCGAGCTCATCCATCTCGACATCAAGAAGCTCGGCCGGATCGGTTCTGTGGGGCACCGCATCACCGGGCGACATCCTGGCGCGGTCAATCGTCAAGGTGCAGCGCGTGATGACTGACAACGGCTCGTGCTACCGGTCAAGAGCGTTCCGGGCAGCCTGCAAACACCTCGGCCTGCGTCAGATCTTCACCAGACCATACACGCCCAAGACCAACGGCAAGGCGGAGCGCTTCATCCAGACGAGCCTGCGCGAATGGGCTTATGCTCGAGCCTACAACACTTCTCATGAACGCACCGCAGAACTGCCACGATGGCTTCATCGCTACAATTGGCAAAGGCCACACGGCAGCTTAAATCAAGACCACCTATCAGCCGCCTCGGGCTAACCAAGCACAACCTGGCTCCACACCTAGTACCTGTGCACAGGGGATTTGACGGTTTCGATGGGTTGTAGCCTGGGCAGGCTGTCGGGGTCGAGGAGCAGTTCAATGCTGCGCGCGACGCCGGGCTGCCTGCGGATCCATCCAGCGCGCT